>JBDSTZ010000257.1:0-4408 GCA_039927975.1 Massilia sp.
CGTCAGCAGGAAGCTGAGCGTGGCGCGCGTGCGCACGCACTGCGGCACGGTGCGCACGCCGGCGTCGAGCAGGCACTGGTACAGGCGCGCGCCATCGGTCTGCCGATCCAGCGCCAGGGTCTGGACCGGGAACCAGCCGCCGCGCACGCGAATCGCCAGCCTCGTCATGGCCTGGCGCCAGTGCGCGAGCAGGCGTCCCAGATGCTGACGCAGGACGTCGCCGCGTTCGGCATTGCAGCGCATCGCGGCCAGGCCGGCGCGGATTGCCGCCACCGAGGGCGGACTGGCGTGGCTGCGGGTCTCGCTGTGCGCCTCGAAGCGACGCACCATTGCCGCGCTGGCGCACAGCACCGCCAGCGGCGCGCCGAAGGCTTTGGCCAGCGAGGCGCCGATGACGACGTGCGCGCCGCCGATGCCCCGGCAACGCGCCGATCCGCCGCCGTGCTCACCCAGCAGGCCGAACGCCTGGGTGTCGTCGAGCACCAGGTAGCCGTTGCGGCTGCGCGCGATGTCGGCGTAGGCGCGCAGCGGCGGCGCATGATCGGCGCCCGGAAAGTAGCCGTCGGCGACGATCAGCGGCCGCCTGCCGGCGCCGGCCCAGCGTTCGGCCAGGCGTGCCACCATGCCGGCCGCGCCGTGCGCAAACGTCTGCAACGGTGCGCCGCGCGCGGCCGCGTGCTCGGCGGCCCAGCGGGCGATCGGGTAGCAGGCCTCGTCGACCAGCAGCGCGACCGGTTCGCGGCCCAGCATAGCCATCAGGTCCCAGAACAGGTGCAGGGTCGACGGCAGCAGGGTGGCCGCAGCGCTGCCTGCCAGACGCGCCAGCTGGCCGGCCAGGGCCGCCGCGCCGGGCGGATCGGCACTGGCGGCCGGCTCGCCCAGGGTCAGCGCGTCCCAGCGTCCGAGCGAGTCGGACGGGTGGCGCATGCCGAGATAGAGCGCGCTGGCGAAATCGAGCATGAGCTACCCCTGGGCGCCGCGAGCCTGCTCGGCCAGGCGCTGGCGCATCAGTAGCGAGGGCATGGTGCCTTCGGCGGCCTGGTCGCGCGCACTGGCGGTCAGGTCGACCCCGGTGGCGGCGCGGTAGGAATGGATGTAGCCCTGGATTTGCGGGCGCCAGTAGCGCGCCCAGTTGAAGGCCTGGGTCGGCTCGTAGACGTCGCTCCAGTTACCGTAGCGGATGGTCAGCAGCAGCTGCTCGCCGAACATCGCCAGACTGCGGAAGTGCATCACGCTGGTGTCGCTCCAGCCCTGCAGCTTCTTCATGGCGTCGACCCGGTCCATCCACGGTTCGGGGTAGGCGACCATGATGCGAGTCGGCAGGAATTCGCGGAATTCCGGACGCGAGAGCAGCCACTGCTTCATCAGCATCTCGACCCGCGCGGTCGACGGCAGGTCGCCGAACTGGTTGTGCGCGCCCTGCGACAGGATCAGGTGCACTTCCTTGAGCGCGTTAAGGACCGGGAAGGCGTCGGCCTTGACGGTGGTGTCGTCGTCCTGGCGGAAAAAGGAAGTGCACAGGCGCAGCAGGAAGTGGAAGGCTTCGAGGAACTTCGAGCGCGAATCGGCCGGGCGGAAGTTCTGCACCGCCTTGCCGTCGAGACGGATGCCGTAGTGGTGGTCGTACTCGTAATTGCGGCGCACCACGGTGAGGCGGTGCTGCTCGTCCTGGGTGTAGCCCCAGATCAGATTGTTGAGGGGGCGCAGCGGATCGATCTCCAGGTTGGCCAGCGGATCGTTGGGGCGCGCGCGCACATTCTGGAAGCGCTGGGTGATCGCGTTCATGGTCTGCACCAGGGCGCCCTCCTCGTTCCAGTACGACCAGATCAGTTCAAGCATGCAGGGGCTGGACAGCTTCTTCTGGACGATGCCGAAGCACAGGTCGGCGTCCTCCTCCTGGCCGTGCGGCACGGTGATCGGCACGTCGGGCAGCTTGCGCCGGATGATCGCCAGGTAGGGCAGCATTTGGGTGCCGTCGATGGTGGTCAGGTATTCGTCGAACACGGTGGCCATATCGCGACCGGGCGGAATGTCGCGGCGGTCGAGGTAGGCGACGTCGGATACCGGATCGAAGGCCATCGCCGCGTTCATCACGCCGCAGTTGACCATCACGAAGGCTTCGGTGGCCGCCTTGAGCACGCGGTAAGCGTCCGAATCGATGAAGGGCAGCGTGCGGCGGGTGCGCAACTTGTCGTACATTTTCGCCTTCCTGGCGAAACGATCGCCCTCGAAGCCGCCCGGCGTCGTCGCCTTGTCGGCGCAGAACAGGCTGTCGATGAAGTTCATGTAGTTGGTGAAGCCCATCGCGTCGGTGCTGTTGCGGATCAGGGTCCACAGCGGCAGGTCTTCGCTCGGCTCGGTCTCGGTACGGGTCAGCGAGACGCCGATATTGCCGGTCACCGGCGTCGGCACGCGCTCTTCGGCGTCGAAGCCGGTGCCGAGGGCGAGGATCGCCTTGGGGCCGTTGGGGCCGGCCAGCGCAAGTCCGGCCGGCAGGCCAATGTCGGCGCGCGGGGCGAACATCAACTGGGCGTCGAACAGGTGGGCGCCGGGGCGCCGTACGGTGCTGCCGAAGACGAAGCGGTCGTCGCGCAGCGCGGTCCATGGCGCGGCCGCCGCCACCTCGACGTGGTCGCGCAGTTCGCTGGCGTCGCCATCGAAGGAGACCATCGCCAGCACGCGGTCGGTCACGCGCGGCTGACGGCAGTTGCTGGGCTGGCAGTCGGCGGTTTCGTAGGTGAGCGCGATGGCGGCGTTGAGCCCCAGGGTGAAGCAGGCGACGGCGGCGCAGCCCGGCTGCACCGTGATGCATTGGGGGGCGGTGAGCGGGTAGTGGTTGTACAGGACGACGTAGGCGCCGGGCGCGAGGTCGTCGAAGACGGCGGCGCCGCGGCGGTCGGTGTGGGCGGTGGCGACATGGCGGGCCGGATCCGAGTGCCACTGGGAGGCGACGAAATTGGCGCAGTCGCCGTCGGCCAGATAGATGCTGACGGCGGCGTTGACCATCACCCGGCTTTCGTCGGTGTCGTGCACGCTGACCAGGATCGATCCGGGCCGCGCCCCCTTCAATGCAGAATTCTTGATAGTCATGGCATTCTCCTCAATGGAAAGTCAAACGGTGTTCCAGGTGCCGCCAGCTGACGCCGGCAAGCTGGCCGCGCCGGGTGGCGCCAGCGCACAGATACGAGGTGTCGAGGGTGCTGCGCAGCGCCCAGTGGGTCAGCAGCTTGGCCAGCACGGTGTTCTCGTCTCGGCGCTGACGTGGCCGTCCGACCTGGCCTGGCCGAGCACGGCGAACACCAGCGCGGGGGCGGCGCGGTACATTTTTTCGGGCGCTTCGCTCCAGGCGCGGTAGAGCATCGCCAGGCGGGCTGGCTGGCGCGCGCGTACGCCGAGCGCCTCGACCAGGCTGCGCCCGCCCAGGCTGGGCGGACGGTGGTGCATCAGCAGCGCGACGAAGCCGGGCATGCTGGCGGTGAGCGCGGCGAGCAGGCGGCGGGTCGACGGTTCGAGCGTATCGACCGGATAGTAGGATTCCCACAGCGCGTCGATGCGGGCCCACTGCGGATGCGGGTACAGGGCCTGGCCGATGGCGCAGCCTAGCTTGACGCGGATCCAGGGGATGGGATGGGGATCGTCGGCGTTGAGGCGGAATACGAACACGCGCGGCAGGCTGACCACGCCGATCAGGCCGAGCGTGGCGACCACGCCGACCCGCGCGAGCGACCAGAAATCGGCGACGATTTCGGAAATCCAGCGCTCCCACAGGCGCCAGACCTCCTGCTGCGCGGCGCCGTTGCGCTGCATCGCCTGCAGCACCGGGCGCAGCGACTTGACCAGGTCGAGCAGGGCCGCGCCCTGGTGCCCGACCTCGTGGATCAGCGAGGAGGCGATGCCGCTGCCGATCATGCGCTCGCGCGGCACACGCACGATGGCGACCGGGTTCTCGCCGCCGCCGGGCAGGCGGGTGCGGGCGCGGCGGATCGCGGCGCCGGGGCCGCGGTCGAGGTAGCAGATCACCGGCGGCGACTCGAACACGCCGGGCAGCGCGAGGGCGTCGGCGGCCACCACGTCAAGGCCGGCAAGCCAGACGCCGTTGTCGGTTTCGCTGCGCTGGGTGATGACGTCGTTGAACAGGTCGAACTGGGTGAGCATGGCGTTAAAGCGCAGGCGCAGGAAGGTGAAGCGGCGCTGGGCCTCGGCCGCGCTGGCGCTGCGCACGGCGCGCCGCAGCCAGCGCATGAAGGACTTGACGAGCGCGTGCAGCTCGCGCCGGCCGAGCACCAGGTAGCGCTCGATGGCCGACTGGGCCACCGGCAGCAGCGCGGCGGCCGGCACCATCGGCTCGATCAGCACGAAGGGGCGGACGCGCGCGAGCCGGGTCAGCAACGAGCGGGCCTCCTGCTCG
>JBDSTZ010000258.1:0-3145 GCA_039927975.1 Massilia sp.
GGCGGCGCGGCCGGCTGGCTGGCCGACGGCACGCCGGTGTGGTTCGGCGCGCCCGGCACCAGCAGTTCGGTCATGCGGCTTTGGGCGCCGCAGCTGGCGGCAAGTCTGCCGGCGGCCGAGGCGGCGCAGGACGCCGGCTGCGTCTTCGTCGACTACTTCCAGCGCTACCCGATCGCCAGCGTACTCGGCGCCGACGGCCCGGCGACGCCCGGCGCCCTCAATGGCCGTTACCACGTGCGCTTTGAGAACGGCCAGAACCTGGCGCTGCGCAGCACCGGTGAACTGACCCTGCTCGCCGGCGCAGACGGCCGCCCGCAATTGCTTGGCCGCCTGGGCGTGAACGAATACGTGGCGCGCGTGATCGACCGCGAGGCGAGTGCTTCCGTGCCGGAAGCGGCCAAAGCGCTGGCGGTCGCCGCGCGCACCTATCTTCAACAGAACGCGCGGCGCGAGGCCGGCTGCCAGCGCATCGCCGACAGCAGCGCGACGCAGCGGGTCAGTCCGAGTCCGGCCACCCCGGCCGCGCTGGCGATCGCGCGCTGGACCGACCAGTTGATCATCGACGGCGCCAGCGTGCGCTATCACCGCGATACGCAGTCGCCCGACACGCTGGCCTGGGCGCGCGCGCTCGCATTGGCCAAGCAGGGGCGCTTCTACGATGAAGTGCTGGCCGACGCCTATCCGAGCGGCGTGCTTGGCAGCGCCACCAACACCGGCACGAGCTGCCGGCGCCTGGCGCAAAACGAGGCGTGGCTGGCGCGCGCCCTGCCGCGCTGGCAGCGCGTGCTGCAGCGCATCGACGGTTACGAGGCGCCGCCGCAAGCGCCGGCCGTGTGCACGCTGGCCAGCGGGGCGCCCTACTCGGAGCAGTCGCGCAACCGCATCTTCATGCGGCCGCTGTCTCCCGTGAAGACCGCATCACGCTGGTCCACGAATATCTGCACCTGGGTTTGCGCCGCCATCCGCGCGGGCAGGACGAACAATTTGTCGAGGATCTGGCCCGGCGCCTGATCGACATCGAGCTGGAGGCCGCGTGAGCATCTACCGATCTTTCCTCGTTGCCGCCGTGCTGGCGCTGGCCGCCTCGCCCGCGCTGGCGCAGGTACAAAGCCAGAATCACAGCCTGGACACGCCGATCGGCGGCTGGAACCGCGCCGGCCTGGTCGACAAGTCGGACGAACTGGCCGTCAACTACCCTTACGCGCTAATCGATCGCGGCGCCCAGCGCGGCCGCCGCATGATCCAGGGCCAGCTCGACAAAGTCGGCAAGGGCCGGGTGTTCCACAAGCTGGTCGTCAACGGTAATCCCACGCCGCTGTACACCGACGACGCCGGCCGCTATGCGCGCGCGTACTCGTTCGGCTCCGGATCGAACAGCGTCGAGGTGCGTTCGCCCGACGGCAAATCGCTCAAACGCGTGCAGTTCTACGAGGCCGATCGCAGCCGCCCGCAACCGGTGATCCGGGTGATCGCCGCATGGGACGACAATCAGGCCGAGGTCGACCTGCACGTGGTCACGCCGGACGGCCAGCACGCGTTCTTTGGCCACCCGGCGCTGAACAATGGCGGCGGTCTCGATGCCGACACCGTCGATGGACCGGGGCCGGAAAACTTCACCATGACCTCGCCCCAGCGCGGCACCTACCAGGTGTGGATCAACTACTGGGGTAACTTCGGCGACAGCGGTTACCACTTCGACGAATCGACACGCCAGCGGCCGGTCATCACGACCCGCATCACGCTGGTCTTCAATGAAAACACCGCCCGCGAGCGGCGCGAGGATCTGGTGGTGCCCTTGCGTGGCATCGGTGAACTGACCCTCGTGAAAACCTTCAAATTCTGATGACCATGACACTGCGTCTGACCGCCCTGCTGCTGTTGCCAACCTGTGCGCTGGCCCAGGTCACGATCGATGCGCCCAAAGGCGGCTGGCGCAACTCGGCCGGCGCGCAGGAGCAGTACACGCAGGAGGTGCACTATCCGGCCGCGTCGGTGAGCATGCAGGCTGGCCAGAGCGAGACCGCCCAGATTCGCGGCAAGATCGCCGGCGCCAGGAAGGGCAAGCCGGCGACGCTGATCGTGAATGGCGTGGCGATGCCGCTGTCGGTGCAGGAGAACGGCGCGTATGCGCGGCCCTATGGCTTCGGCAGCGGCTCCAACAGCATCGAAGTGCGCTCCCCAGACGGCAAGTCGCGCGCACGCACCCAGTTTGTCGACGGCTACCAGGGCAAGACCCAGGCGCGCCTGCGCGTGGTGCTGTCGTGGGACAGCGATGGCACGGATCTCGATCTGCACGTGGTCACCCCCGAAGGCGGCCAAGCCTGGTACGGCAATCGCGTGCTGGGGGACGGCTCGGCGCTCGACGTCGACGTCACCACCGGCTATGGTCCCGAGATCTTTTCCAGCGCCGCGCCATCAAAAGGGGTCTATCACGTGTATGTCAATTATTACGGCAGCGGGGACGGTACTTCCGCCCTGACTGTCGCGCAGGTGTCGATCATCACCAACGAGAACACGCCGCGCGAACGGCAGCAGTCGTTCCGTGTGCCGATGCGCGCCGCCGGCGAACTTACGCTTGTCAAATCTTTCGTCTTCCCCTAATTCGCCTGTTCCGTAACAAAATCCTTGCCAACGGTCGCAGGGCTTTGCTATAGTTCGCCTCCCCGAAGAAAACGTTAACTAAATCAAGCAGTTGGCGAGTTTGCAAGGGCGTACCGGAAACGGCGCGGTAACAAAAAGGGGTTGACGGTCGAAGCGAAGTGCTTCATAATCTCGCCTCTCTGCTGCTAACGAACACAACGCTTCGTGATGTGCAGCAAGCAGTACCAAACAAGTTCTTTAAAAATTAACAGTCGATAAGTGTGGGCGTTTGATGAAGGTGCCAGTGACTTCGGTCATTGAATACTTAAATTATCAAATGTTCACAAAAAAGAAATATAGGCGCTTCGAAAGAAGTGGCCTGTCAGTATTTTGAGTGAGCGACACCACCGGAAACGGTGGGTGACAGAAATGTCACACAACAGAGATTGAACTGAAGAGTTTGATCCTGGCTCAGATTGAACGCTGGCGGCATGCCTTACACATGCAAGTCGAACGGCAGCGCGGGGCAACCTGGCGGCGAGTGGCGAACGGGTGAGTAATATAT
>JBDSTZ010000259.1:0-6161 GCA_039927975.1 Massilia sp.
CAGTGTGGCAGCCTGCTACCAGTCGCATATGGTGCCGATGATTTTCGAGCCGTATGCGCAGGACATGGCGGCGCGCGTGGCGCTCGTATCGCCCCAACGCGTGCTCGAGATCGCAGCCGGTACCGGTGTCCTGACGCGCGCGCTCGCGCGTGCGCTACCACCGTCCGCCGATATCGCGGCGACGGATCTCAACCCGGCCATGCTCGACGTGGCATCACGCGCGGGGACGAGCCGCCCCGTACACTGGCAGCCGGCGGACGCGATGGCGCTACCATTCGACGATCGCAGCACTGATGGCATGGTGTGCCAGTTCGGTGTGATGTTTTTCCCCGACAAGGCGGGCGCCTTCGCCGAGATGCGCCGCGTGCTGCGACCGGGCGGTGTGCTGCTCTTTAACGTGTGGGACCGCATCGAGGACAACGAATTCGCCCACACGGCCGAACAGGTGCTGGCGGCGAAGTTCGCGGACAATCCGCCCAAGTTCATGTCGCGCACGCCGCACGGCTACCACGACATCGACACGATCACGCGCGACTTGCAGGCCGGCGGCTTTGGCGCCGCGCCCCGCGTCGACACGCTCGCCGTGCGCGCCCGCGCGGCCACGCCAAGGGTGCCGGCGATGGCCTATTGCCAGGGCACGCCGTTGCGCCCCGAGATCGAGGCGCGCGGCATGACGCTTGGCGACGCCACCGACTTTGTCGCCGACGCGCTTGAACGGCGCTTCGGACCCGGGCCGGTCGAGGGGAAGATCCAGGCCCATGTGGTGACCGTGTCAGCTTAGGCGGCCCGCCACGGCGGCGCGGTGCGCAGCGCACGCACGGCCGGGCAGCGCCCTGCGGTCTCGGCGACCGGCCCGCGCTGGCAGCGATCGCCGCCTGACTGGTATGCTGTGGCCTGACGCACATTCAGGCCCGCAATCTCCATGGCAGCTCCCACTCCCTCGCGCGACGATGTCGTCGCCCGCATCCTCGCCGCTTTCCGCCAGTACGGCTATGAAGGCGCGAGCCTGGCGCGCCTGTCGGCGGCGACCGGCCTCGGGCGCTCCAGCCTCTACCACTATTTTCCCAACGGTAAAGAAGACATGGCCGTCGCCGCGATCGGCTTCGTCGGTGACTGGTTCGCCGCCAATGTGCTGCCCACGCTGGAAGGGGAGGATGCGCCGGCCGAGCGCCTCGACCGCATGGCCGCGCAGTTGGCCAGCTTTTACCAGGAGGGCGAGGCGGCCTGCCTGACCGACGTGTTCACCATCGGTGAGGCCGGATCGGTCTTCCAGCAACGCCTCGGCGAGCGGGTGCGCATGCTGATGGGGCGCCTGTCCCGGATTGCCCAGCAAGCAGGCGTGCCGGCCGCCGACGCCGACCGGCGCGCCGAGGACGTCGTGATCGGCATCCAGGGTTCGCTGATCGTCTCGCGCGCCACCGGCAGCACCGCGCCTTTCCTGCGCGTGTGCCGCAACATTCCGCGCGTCCTGCTCGAAGGCTGAGCGACCGGGTTCATCCATAGCTAACGGGTACAGCGCCCATTTCAATAATGGAATCGCTTGACACGCGTGTGCTTGCGGGGTTACTGTACCGAACGTTCGGTACAGTCCGAATCGCCCACTCTGATAACCCACCCACAGGAACCCAGCATGCCAAACAACGCGCCATCCCAGCCTATCCGTCTGCACAGCTTTGCCTTGTCCGGCCACGCCCATCGAGTCCGCCTGTTCCTTTCGCTGCTGAACCTGCCGCATGAAGTAATCGAGGTGGATCTGCGCGCCAGCGAGCACAAGACGCCGGCCTTCCTGGCCAAAAACCCGATCGGCCAGGTGCCGGTGATCGAGGACGGCGAGGTGACGCTGGCCGACTCGAACGCGATCCTGGTCTACCTGGCCGGCAAGTACGGCGACGCCGCCTGGCTGCCGCGCGATCCGCTGGGCGCGGCGCGCGTCCAGCGTTATCTGTCGCTGGCGGCCGGCGAGCTGGCGCGCGGCCCGGCGGCGGCGCGCATGATCAAGCTGTTCGGCGCGCCGTTCGACGAAGCGCTGGCGCGCGCCACCACCGCGCGCGTGTTCGGCGTGCTTGAAGGAGAGCTGGCCGGCAAGCCGTTTCTCGATGGCGAAGCGCCGACGATCGCCGATGTGGCATGCTATACCTACATCGCCCACGCGCCGGAAGGCGGCATTTCGCTGGCCGACTATCCGCGGCTGCGGGCCTGGCTGACGCGCATCGAAGCCTTGCCGCGCTTTGTACCGATGGCCGCCAGCCCGCTGCCGGCCTGATTCCACGTCCAGGAGAACGCCATGTCCACCAGCATCCCGTCCGGTTGGCCTTTCGAAGCGTCACCGTTTCATCGTGGCGAGCGCCTCGTGCAGGAAAAGCTCGGCGTGCGCGCGCAGATGGAGGCGCGCGCACGCATCGGCATCCGTGATTTTTTGCCGGAGCAGCATCGCGCCTTCTTCGCGCAACTGCCGCTGGTGCTGGTGGGCAGCGTGGACGCCGACGGCCAGCCGTGGGCCTCGGTGCTGGCGGCGCCGCCAGGCTTCATGCGTTCGCCCGATCCGCGCCATCTCGACATCCGGGCCGGGCCCTTGCGTGGAGATCCGCTGGCGGGCGCGCTCACGCCGGGCGCGCCAATCGGGCTGCTCGGCATCGAAGCGCACACGCGCCGCCGCAACCGCGTGAGCGGCAGCGTCGAACAGTGCGACGCCGACGGCTTTTCGCTGCGCGTGACCCAGAGTTTCGGGAACTGTCCGAAGTACATCCAGGCGCGCCAGGCGCTGCCGCTGGAGGCGACCGAAGGCGAGGGCGGGGTACCGCCCGCGCCGGTGCAAACCAGCAATCACCTGACGCCGCCAATGCGCGCGCTGATCGCGCGCGCCGACACCTATTTCATTGCCAGCGCCTATGGCGGCGAGGAGGCGGACGACGAGCTGCGGCGCGGGGTCGACGTGTCGCATCGCGGCGGCAAACCCGGCTTCGTGAAGGTCGGCGACGACATGACCCTGAGCGCGCCCGAATTCGTCGGCAATAATTTTTACAATACGACCGGCAACCTGGTGCTCAATCCGCGCGCCGGCCTGCTGTTCATCGACGTCGATAACGGCGACCTGCTGTACCTGGCGGCGCGCGCCGAGGTGGTCTGGGACGGTCCCGAGGTCGACGGTTTCGCCGGCGCCCAGCGCCTGCTGCGTTTCCGGCTCGTGCAGGCCATCCTGGTGCCGCGCTCGCTGCCGCTGCGCTGGAGCGAGGCCGAACAGTCGCCGTACCTGGCGCCGACCGGCCACTGGTGATTTTTGTGGCTTATAAATAAAAAACTTTTGTTCGACGGTTTTTCGGGCCGGCTTGATGGCACAATGCCAGCGCTATTAACTGGATAGCCAACCGCTTATTGTGCCTCGCCATGTCCCTGAACCGCCGTGATTACCTGAAGCTCCATTCCGTCCTCGCCGTCGCCGCCGCCTTGCGGCCGCTGGCAGCCCACGCCGCGCCCGAGGCGCGTCCCGCCGCCTTCGTCGGCTTGTGGGGCGACCAGGGCGACGGCACCTTCGTCAATCCGATCCTGCCGGCCGACTACAGCGACATCGACGCCATCAAAGTCGGCGACGACTTCTACGCGATCAGTTCGACCATCCATGTCTCGCCCGGCATGGTGGTGATGCATTCGAAAGACCTGGTCAACTGGCGCACCGTCAGCCACGCCGTGCCCGACCTTGCCGCCATCGGCCCGAACCTGGACTGGCAAACCATGAACAGCTACGGCAAGGGCGTCTGGGCCGGCGCGCTGCGTCACCACGGCGGCAAGTTCTGGCTGTATTTCACCTCGCCGGAGGACGGCATTTTCGTCACCACCGCCAACGCCGCCGAGGGCCCGTGGTCGCCCCTGCACTGCGTGTGGGCCACGCGCGGCTACGACGACGTGTGCCCGTTCTGGGACGACGACGGCCAAGCCTACATGGTCATGACCCACTTCCTGCCCGATCCGGCGACCGGGCGCAAATACGATATCCACCTGATGAAGATGGCGCCCGACGGCAGATCACTCGATCACGCCTCGGACCGCATCATCCACCAGTCGCCCGGCAGCGAGGCAAACAAGCTCTACAAGTTCGGCAACACGTATTACCACTTCTACAGCGAGGTCAAGGCCGAAGGGCGGGTGCCGATGATGAACCGCGCCGCCAGCCTGGCCGGCCCGTGGGAAACGCGCCAGCTCAACCACGTCGCCGCTGCGCTCGACAAGGAGCCCAACCAGGGCGGCCTGATCGAGGTGGGCGAGAACAACTGGTGGTTCCTGTCGCACCAGGGCAACGGCGACTGGGACGGGCGCGCGCTGGTGCTACTGCCGGTCAGCTGGATCGACGGTTGGCCGATCATCGGCGCGCCCGGCGCCGACGGCATCGGCAATATGGTGTGGCGGGCCGGTAAACCAGTGCAGGGCAAGCCTGCGCTCGGACCCATCACCAGCGACCGCTTCGACGCCCCCGTGCTGGGCCAGCAATGGGAGTGGAACCACCAGCCGCGCGCCGACAAATGGTCGCTCGCGGCGCGCAAGGGCTATGTTCGTTTGCACGCCTTCAAGCCGCTGCGCGGCGACGATTTTCTCGGCGTCGGCAACACGCTCTCGCAGCGCGCCTTGCGCACCGCCGGCTGCGAGGTGACCGTCAAGATCGATATCAGCGGCATGCGCGACGGCCAGCGCGCGGGCCTGTGTCATCAATCACGCAGCCATGGCTTGCTCGGCGTGGTGCAGGAGGGCGCGGCGCGCACGCTCGAATTGCGCCTGACCGGCAAGGACGTGGTGCACGGGCCGGCGGTGCGCGCGCGCCAGGTCTGGCTGCGCAGCAGCTGGGATGTGACCGGCCTGAGCCAGTTTTCATTCAGCCTCGACGGCAAGACCTTCAGCGCCATCGGCCCGGCCTATCAGCTCGCCTGGGGCCAGTACCGCGGCGACCGGGTCGGGGTGTACAGCTATAACCCGAAGGCGGAGGCCGGCTTCATCGATGTCGACCGCTTCGATTACGCCTACGCCAGCCAGACCGGCAAGCGCTGAGCAATTTTGGTATGGGTTCTGCGAAAAAAAAATATTGCGGTTTGCAGGCGGATTATCTATTCTCCGCATTGTATTTATAAAAAACACCAATGGAGAACCATGAACTACCCTGCCTTTACCTCGACCCTCGCGCTATGCGCCTTGATGGCCGCTCCGCTGGCCCATGGCGCCGAGAAGGACGGCGCGCCCGTCAAGCTGACCCATGTGGCCGGCCCGTTCAGCGCCGACCCGGCGTCCCTGAGCAAGTACGAAACGCCCGAGTGGTACCGCGACGCCAAGTTCGGCATCTGGGCCCACTGGGGGCCGCAGGCGGTGCCGCGCGCAGGCGACTGGTACGCGCGCAATATGTACATCTACGGCACGCCGCAGTACCAGCATCACCTCAAGAACTATGGCCACCCGAGCCAGTCCGGCTACAAGGACATCATCGCGCTGTGGAAGGCCGAGAAGTTCGATCCGGAAGCGCTGATGGGCCTGTACGCCAAGGCCGGCGCCAAGTATTTCGTCAGCATGGGCGTGCATCACGATAATTTCGACCTGTGGGATTCGAAGTACCACCGCTGGAACGCGGTCAAGATGGGTCCGCACCGCGACATCGTCGGCGAGTTCAAGAAGGCGGCCGACAAGGCCGGCCTGCGCTTTGGCGTGTCCGAACACCTGGGCGCCAGTTACGCCTGGTTCTCCCCCAGCCACGGCTACGATCAGATGTGGCCGAAACTGGGTGTCGACTACGACGGCGCCGATCCGCAGTACGCGGACCTGTACCATCCGGCGCACAACGAGCCCTACAAGTCGAGCGCGACCTGGTACGCCAAGAGCAGCGCCTGGCATCAGGAATGGTATAACCGCGTCACCGACCTGATGACGCATTACAAGCCGGACTTGCTGTACTCGGACGGCGGCATCCCATTCGGCGTCACCGGCCGCACCATGATGGCCAATTTCTACAACGAGAACATCAAGACCCACGGCAAGCTGGAGGCGGTGTACAACTTCAAGGACATCGGTAGCGGCGAGTTCATCCGCAAGGCCGGCGTGCAGGATGTCGAGCGCGGCGTGATGGAAGGCATCAACCCGGTGCCGTGGCAGACCTGCACCTCGATCGGCGACTGGTTCTACAGCGAAGG
>JBDSTZ010000260.1:0-5387 GCA_039927975.1 Massilia sp.
ACCCCGTTCGACAGGTAGATCGTGTAGGACTTGATGAGTTCATTCATGCGTCATGATAAACACATCACGCCCGAGGGCGTCGCGCGCGCCGCATGAGGTCGCGTTGTTGGCAGGAGAGTGGGCGTGGAACGAATCTGCGTGCCCCAACAATGGCCCTGATAAACCGACAATCGCCGCGCCGAATAGATCGGCTGGCGCGCCTGAGTGTGCGCAAGCGCGCGGCAGAGGCGCACTGCTATGTTGGTCTCTCATCGACGCACAGATGGAGACCCGGATGAACGTACTCATGGTTGGCGCCGGCAATGCCGGCTGCGCGCTTGGCGCGATCCTCGCGCGCGACGGGCATCGCGTGGCCCTGCTCAAGACCTCGCACACTCTGCACGAGGACAACTTCGCGCTGCTGGCCGAGCGCCGCCACATCAACGTCATCAGCAATCCCGACGGCGGCGAACGCTTCAGCGCGCCATTCGCGCTCGTCACGCGCGACGTCGCGCAAGCTTTCGCGCAGCGCCCCGAGCTGGTCATGGTCACCACCCAGACCAGCGCCCACGCCGAGCTGTCGCGCCTGATCGGGCCCTATCTGTCGGCCGGCCAGCTGGTGCTGCTCGCGCCCGGCTACATGGGCGCCTGCTATTTTCTCCGCTACCAGGCGGGGGCCGGCTTCCTGCTGGCCGAAGGCGAAAGCCTGCCCTACGACGCCCGCCTGTCGGCGCCCGGCGAAGTGACCATCCTGTACCGCAATACCCGCAACGCGCTGGCCTTCCTGCCACGCGGACGCGGCGCCGAGGGCTTGCGCAAGGCGGCGCAATTCTTCCCGACCTACGTGGCCGCGCGCAGCAACCTGGTCGAGTCGGCCATGCACAATCCCAACCTGATCGTCCACACCCTGGGCGCGCTGCTGTCGGCCAGCCGCATCGAACATTCGCGCGGCGAATTCTGGATGTACAAGGAAGCCTTCACGCCTTCGGTGCTGGCGCTGCTGGCCCGGCTCGACGCCGAAAAGAACGCCGTCATAGCCGCCACCGGCGGCAGCCCCTCGCCGTACTTCGACGAATGCCGTTTCCGTAACGAGGAAGACCTGTCGATTCCCGCGCTCGACGTGTTTCGCCGCTATGCCCGGGAGGGTGGACCGAAAGGCCCGGCCGACCTGCAGACCCGCTTCATCACCGAAGACGTGCCGATGGGGCTGGGCCTGATGGCCTCCATCGGCCGGCTGATGGGCGTACCCACCCCGGTGGCCGACGCCCTCATCGTGATCGCCAGCGGCCTGCTCGACCGCGACTTCGCGGCCGAGGCGCGCACCCTGGCCACGCTGGGCCTGGCCGACCTGACGCGCGAAGAATTCTGCGCCACCATGAACGAATGAGCGCTGGCGCGAGCAAGGCCGAACAGAACCTTCAAGGGGACGGGACTACGCCATGGGCTACCAGGACTGGCTGCTGCGCTGCTACAGCGCGTATCGCGATCTGATTCCCGCGCGCTGGCTGTACCACGCCGACTATTTTCTCGTGCTGCGCCTGCTGGCGGCGCCGGCCCACCTGCGCCACGCGGCGGCCGATTATCGCTTGCGCCGCGTGCTCGGCGACGCCATCACCTCGGTGCCGTTCTACCGGCGCAGCGTGCGCCTCTCGCGCGCCGAACTGGCCAACGAGCCGCCGGCGCAGCTGCTGCAGCGCTTTCCCTACGTGTGCAAGGCGCAGGTGATGGAATGCCAGCGCGACTTCCTGCACGAAGGGCGCGATCCGCGCAAGCTGCACTACGCCACCAGCGGCGGCTCGTCCGGGCAGGGCATCGGCATGTGGCGCACCAAGCGCCTGGCCGACATCGAAAAGGCCTTTTTCACGCACGAATGGGCGCGCTTCGGCTTCTCCTTCGACAAGGCGCGCACCCTGCGCATCGGCGCTGACGCCCGTGCGCAGGCGCACGAGCCGCCCACCCGCGTGATGGGCAACCGCCTGTTGCTCTCGCCGTATCACCTGGCGCCGCGCCACCGCGACGCGATCGTCGCCGCCATCGCCCGCTTCGCTCCCGACTTCATCCACGCCTACCCGAGTTCGGCGGCGGCGTTGGCCGAACTGCTCGACGGCGCCGACCGTGTGCCGCCGCTGCGCGCCGTGCTGCTGGCGTCGGAACCGGCCAGCGCGCCACAGCTGGCGGCGATAGGGCGCGTGTTTCGCTGTCCGGTGTCGGTCAGCTACGGCCTGACCGAGCGCACCAACCTGGCCTTCGCCGACGGCGCCGGGCCCTATCGCTTCGAGCCGCTGTACGGCTACAACGAAAACTTCGTCGCCGACGGCCGTCACGAAATCGTCGGCACCTCGCTGTGGAACGACGTCATGCCGCTGATCCGCTACCGCAGCGACGACTTCGGCCGGATCGCCGAGGACGGCAGCTGCGCAGTCATCGACGGCCGCGAGCACGACTACCTGGTCGACCGCTGCGGTAACCGGATTCCCGGCCTGTCGATCGTGATCGACGAGGTGACCTGGGATTTCGTGCGCCTCTACCAGATCCGCCAGGACACGCCGGGCGCGATCACGCTGGCGCTGGTGGGCCGCCACGGCGCCCTGAGCGCCGAGCAGAAGCAGTTCGTGCTCGACGCCCAGTTGCGGCGCTGGGGCAGCTTCTTCGACATCGGCGTCGAGGAAGTGGCCGACATTCCGCTGGCGCCGAACGGCAAGCGCAAGCTGGTCGACAATGCGCTGCGGCGCGGCATCGGCATCTCATGAGAGCGATGAACGCGACCATGCGCGGAGGCCCGGCGGGCGGGAGGAAGCCGCACTGCGGCTCGGCGTGGCCGGCATCGTCGGCCCGCGCACGGCGACTTGCTCTGGCCGCGGACCGCTCAGGCCTCGAAAATCGCCCGCCACAGGGCGATCACCGGCGCCGCGTGGGCGGCCACCAGCGCGGGATCGACCTTCGCCTGTTCCATGCCCTGCAGCCTGACCTGGTGCTGCAGCTTGCGCATCGCGCGGTAGGCGTCGCCCACCGCCACCGCCAGCGCCAGGTCGATCAGGCCGAGCTCGCCGCACAGCTTGAGCAGCGCGATGTTGCCGATATTCGCGGTCAGCTGCGCATACGCGCCGGCGTGGCGCAGCACCAGGTACTGCACCATGAATTCGATGTCGATCATGCCGCCGGCGTCCTGCTTGAGGTCGAACACGCCGTCGCGCTGCGGATGCGCATCGTGCATCTTCTTGCGCATCTTGAGCACCTCGGCCTTGAGCGCCGGCTCCTCGGCGCTGCGGTCCTTGCACAGCACATGCTGGCGGATCGCCTCGAAGCGCGGCGCAATCGACGCGTCGCCGGCGCAAAAGCGCGCGCGCGTCAAGGCCTGGTGTTCCCACACCCAGGCCGAATTATCCTGGTAGCGCTCGAACGCGGCCACCGACGACACCATCATGCCCGAGGCGCCGTCCGGCCGCAGCGCGATGTCGACGTCGAACAGGATGCCGGCCGAGGTATGCGCCGTCATCCACGTGATGAAGCGCTGCGCCAGCTTGGCGTAGTTGCCGGGCGCTTCCTGGTCGTCGTCGTCGTACAGGAACACCACGTCGAGGTCGGAGATGTAGCCCAGTTCCTTGCCGCCCAGTTTGCCGTAGGCGATCACCGCGAAGCGCGGCGTGTCGCGGTGGCGCGCGTTGATCGCTTCCCACGCCGCCTGGATGGTGGCGGCGACGATCAGGTCGGCCAGCGCCGACAGGTTGTCGGCCAGCCGCTCGACCGACAGGCCGCCGGCCAGGTCTTGCGCGAGCAGGCGGAACAGCTGCACGTGGTGGGTCTCGCGCAGGATGTCCATCTGGCGCTCGGTGTCGCCGGCCGCCCCGGCCAGCTCGGCGCGCAATTCGGCCGCCAGCGCGCCGCAATCGGGCGTGCCGCAGTCCGGCGTGCCGCCGCGCACGCGGTCGTCGAGCAGCTCGTCGAGCAAGATCGGATGCTGCGCCAGGTAGGTTGCGGCCCAGCCGCTGGCGTTCATCATGCGGATCACGCGCTCGAGCGTGTGCGGGTATTCGGTCATCAAGGACAGGTAGGCCGAGCGGCGCGCCACCGCCTCGAAAAAATCGAGCAGGCGCGCCAGCGTGGCGGCATGGTTGCCGACCCCGGCTTCCGCCACCACCTTGGCGATCAGCGGCAGCGCCGCGTTCACCAGCGCCAGCAGCCGCACCCGGCTGGCCTCGGGCAGGGTTTGCAGGCGCGGGGTTTGCCAGGTGCTCATCAGGCGCTTGGCCGAGCTGGCGGCGTCGCCGAAGCCGAGCGCGGCCAGGCGGGTCTCGATCGCTTCCAGATTGTCGAGGTCGGCCGTGGCGCCGCTCGGCTGCGGGTTGATGGCCTCGCCGTTGGCCGGCGCGCTCTTGTCGCTGAAGATGGCGTCGAACTGGGCCGCGACAAAGCTACGATGCGCGTCCATCTCGGCCAGCAGCGTGGCCACGTCGGCCATGCCCATCATCTCGGCGATCAGCTGGCGGTCGGCCGGATTGGCCGGCAGGGTGTGGGTCTGGGCGTCGTCGAGGTATTGCAGGCGGTGTTCGAGGTTGCGCAGGAAGGTGTAGCTTTCAAGCAGGCGCTCGACGATGTCGGCGGCCAGCAATTCCTTGTCGGCCAGCACGCGCAAGGTGGCGCGGGTCGAGCGCTCGCGCAGGGCGGCGTCGCGCCCGCCGCGAATCAGCTGAAACACTTGCGCCAGAAATTCGATCTCGCGGATGCCGCCGCGCCCCAGCTTGACGTTGTGGCTGCGGTCCGGGTGCAGGCGTTCCTGGCGCCCGACCTCGGCGCGGATCTGGCCGTGCATGGTGCGGATCGCGTCGATCACGCCGAAGTCGAGGTAGCGGCGGAACACGAAGGGCCGCACGATCGCGTCGAGGGCGGCGATGTCGGCCGCCGTGCCGGTCACCGCGCGCGCCTTGACCCAGGCATAGCGTTCCCATTCGCGGCCCTGGACGATCAGGTATTCCTCGACCATGCCGAGGCTGGCCACCAGCGGGCCGGAGTTGCCGTTGGGGCGCAGCGCCATGTCGACCCGGAAGGTGAAGCCGTCCTCGATCACTTCGGACAGCGCGGCGATCAGCTTCTTGCCCAGCCGGGCGAAGAATTCATGGTTCGACAGGCCGCGCTGGCCGGCCTCGGTGGTGCGGGTGTCGCCGTCTTCCGGATAAACGAAGATCAGGTCGATGTCGGACGAAACGTTCAGCTCGCCACCGCCCTGCTTGCCCATGCCCAGCACAATCATTTGCTGCGGCAGGCCCGATTCGTCGCCGATCGGCATGCCGTGCAGGGCGACCTGTTCCGCCATCAGGGCCTGTACATGGGCGTTGATGGCAAAGTCGGCAAAGCGGGTCATGGCCGACACCACCTCGGCCAGGTCGGCCTGGCCGTCCAGGTCGCGCCGC
>JBDSTZ010000261.1:0-22239 GCA_039927975.1 Massilia sp.
GAAGCGTTTCCGCAACTTAACCGCATCGCGGCCACACTCCGCACCCAGCATGATGTCAACTGCCATGATCTATCCGCCTCGCTCCACACCCGTGAAGGCGTTACCGCCACCGACACTTACCAGTTGCGCGGCATCGTCGACCGCATCGGCGCCGGCGACGCCTTTGCCGCCGGCGTCCTGCACGGCCTTCGCACCGGGTCTGACGACGCCGAGGCGCTCGGTCTCGGCCTCGCCGCAGCGACCCTCAAGCACGCCCACGCGGGCGACTTCAACCTGGCCACGCGCGCGCAGCTCGTCGCCGTCAGTACGGGAGCGCTCGATGTACGCCGCTAAGGTTTCAGCCAAACACGCCACGAAGCACGCCGCGGACCACCCGGCTCCACGCGCGAACGGGAGCCAGCCATGACGCGCCCGTGGCGCCTGTCGTGGGACCACGGCAGCGCGGAAGTGCAGCCGCTCGGCGGCATGCTCGGTCCGGTCAGCCTGCGCCTGGGGGGCGATCGCGAAATCGATATCATGCACGTCGCCCCGTGGGCCGGCATGACCGACGCCGCCGCCCTGCCCGGCATCATGCGGCGCCTGCGCGGTGAATGGCCGTGCGTGCCGTTCGGCCGCACCGACCGCCCCAGCGGCCTGCCCGAGGGCTGGCAGGTGCAGACGCCGTCCGACCACTGGACCCACGGCTACGCGGCCAACCACCGCTGGCACTGCGTCGAGGCGAGCGAGCGCCGGGTACACGTGGCGATCGAATATCCGGCGACGTCGGCGGTCTCGCGCATCGAGCGCGTGATCGCGGCCGGCCCGGACTCGCCGGCGCTCGACATCTCGCTGACGATCTGGACCCGCCGGCCGACCCGCATGCCGGCAGGCCTGCATCCGACCTTCCGCCTGCCGCCGGCGCCAGGCCGGGTCAAGCTGATGCTCGGCGCCCACGACGGCGTGCACAGCTACCCGGCGCACGTCGCCGGCGCCACCTCGCGCCTGCTGGCCGACACCCGCTCGGACAGCCTGTCGAAGATGGCCGCCATCGACGCCCCGCTCGACCTCTCGCGCCTGCCGCTGGCGGCGCCGACCGAGGAACTGATGCAGGTGAAGGACCTGGCCGGCGTCGGCGCCGCGCCCCCTTTCGCCCTGCACTACCTCGACTACGACGCCTGCGTCGGCATGTGGTGGGACACGGCCAAGCTGCCCGACCTCATGCTCTGGGTCAGCAACGGCGGGCGGATTCATTTCCCATGGATGAGCCGCCATCTGGCGCTCGGCGCCGAACCGGTCAACAGCCTGTTCGACCTGGGCCGCGTGGCGCGCGCGCCGGAAGACCATCCGCTGGCCGGCCGGCTCGGCATCGAACTCACGCCCGACGAACCATGGCACACCCGCTACCGCATCGCCGCCTGGCCGCAGTCGGCTAAACTATCAACCTGATCAGAATGTCCAGCATGCTTCCACAATTCCGTTCGCGCGACATGCTTGTCGCGCACATCGCCCACACCATGGGCTTCTACCATCCGCGCTGCATCGACGCCAGCGGCGGCTTCTATCACTTCTTCCTCGACGACGGCACGGTCTACGACAGCACCACCCGCCACCTCGTCAGCAGCACCCGCTTCGTCTTCAACTACGCCATGGCTTACCGCCAGTTCCAGGACCCGGCCTACCTGCAGGCGGCGCGCCACGGCATCGCCTTCCTGCGCAATGCGCACCGCAACAGCGCCACCGGCGGCTACGCCTGGCAGCTGGCGTGGGAAAACGGCGCCGCCCGCGTGCTCGACGCCGACAACCACTGCTACGGCCTGGCCTTCGTGCTGCTGGCCTATTCGCACGCGCTGGCGGCCGGCATCGAGGAAGCCCGCGAGTACATGGCTGAAACCTACGCCCTGATGGAACAGCGCTTCTGGGAACCTGCCCACGGCCTGTATGCCGACCAGGCCAGCGGCGACTGGTCGGTGCTCGATTCCTACCGCGGCCAGAACGCCAATATGCACGCCTGCGAGGCGATGCTGGCGGCCTTCGAAGCGTCGGGCGAGATCCAATATCTGCACCGCGCCGAGCTGCTGGCCCATAATGTCACGGTGCGCCAGGCGGCGCTGGCCGACGGCATGATCTGGGAACACTATCATCCCGACTGGTCGATCGACTGGGACTACAACCGTGACGACAAAACCAATATCTTCCGCCCCTGGGGATTCCAGCCGGGCCACCTCACCGAATGGGCCAAGCTGCTGCTCATTCTCGAACGCCACGCCGAGCAGCTCGACGGGTCGTTCGACTGGCTGGCGCCGCGCGCGGTGCAGCTGTTCGACATCGCGCTGGAAAAATCCTGGGACCGCATCGACGGCGGCATCTTCTACGGCTTCGCCCCCGACGGCTCGGTGTGCGACGGCGACAAATACTTCTGGGTCCAGGCCGAAAGCCTGGCCACCGCGGCCCTGCTGGGCGATCGCACCGGCCGCGCCGAATACTGGGACTGGTACGACGCCATCTGGGCCTACAGCTGGAAGCACTTCGTCGACCATGAACATGGCGCCTGGTACCGCCTGCTGGGACCGGACAACCGCAAGGTCAGCAACGAGAAGAGCCCGGCCGGCAAGGTCGATTACCACACCATGGGCGCCTGCTACGAGGTACTCAACGTGATCGCGGCCGACGCATGAACAGCCTGCCCGAATTTGTCGCCGCCGGCGAGGCGCTGACCGACATGCTGCGCACCGGCGAGAGCAGCTGGACCAGCCAGGTCGGCGGTTCGACCTGGAACGTGGCGCGCGTGGTGGCCAGGCTCGGCCTGCCCAGCGCCTTCGCCGGCGCCGTCAGCTGCGACGTCTTCGGCGCCGCGCTCGACCAGGCCAACGCCGCCGCCGGCCTCGATCCGCGCTTCCTGCAGCGCGTCGCGCGCTCGCCCCTGCTGGCGATGGTGCACCAGCGCGACCCGGTGCAGTACTTTTTCGTCGGCGACGACAGCGCCGACCTGCATTTCGATCCGTCCCTGCTGCCGGCCGGCTGGCAGGGCGCGGCGCGCTGGGCGCACTTCGGCGGCATCAGCCTGGCGCGCGAACCGCTGGCGTCGCGGCTGGTGGCGCTGGCCGCCGAGCTGAAGGCCAAAGGCGTGTCGATCAGCTACGACCCCAACTTCCGCATCCTGATGGACCAGCGCTACGACGCCACCCTGCGCCGCATGGCCGGACTGGCCGACGTCATCAAGGTGTCCGATGAAGACCTGCTCGGTCTGTTCCGCCACGACGACGCCGACGCCGCCTTCGCCGAACTGCGCGCGATCAATCCGCACGCGACCTATCTGTACACGCGCGGCGCCGAGGGCGCCCGCCTGTACCGTGGCGACGCCGCCTGGCAGGCCGCCGCGCCGCCGGTGCGGGTGGTCGACACCGTCGGCGCCGGCGACGCCAGCATCGGCGCGCTGATCTACAGCCTGATGACGCGCCCCGGGCAGGATGGCGCCGAGCACTTGAAATTCGCGGTCGCCGCCGGCGCCGCCGCCTGCACCGCCGCCGGCGCCACGCCGCCTTCCCTGCCCGAGGTCTTGCAATTCGTGGCCAACAGCTTCGCCCTTCCCTACCCAGCCGGATCGAACCGATGAAAAAACTATTTTTGCTGCTCGCCCTGTCCCTCAGCCTGTGCGCCCACGCGCAAGAGATCATTGCGCAAAGCCGCGCCAGCCTGCAGTCGCCCGACCACAACTTGCAGCTCGAGTTTTACCAGAAGCGCCTGGCCAGCGGCAAGGCCGAGATGTACTACACGCTCAAGTACAAGGACAAGGCGGTCATCAACGAGTCGGCGCTCGATCTGCAGCTTGACAACCATCTGTCCGAAAATGCGATGGCGCTCAAGCTCGACACCCACCAGAAATGGTTCGAGAACCTGGCCATCGTGACGACCAGCCGCGGCGCCGCCGATTCGACCTGGAAGCCGGTCACCGGCGAGCGCGCCGAGATCCGCGACCACTACAACTGGCTGCGCATCAACCTGGTCAAGGACGACAACCCGACCTACAAGATGGCCGTTGAAATCCGCGCCTACAACGAAGGCGCCGCGCTGCGCTACGTCTTCCCGGAAAACGAAAAAGGCAGCTACTACCGCGTGACCCAGGAGAACACCGAGTTCTCGCTGCCGGATGGCACCCGCGCCTGGCATCATGCCTGGGCCCAGGCGCCCTATAATCTGCTGCCGCTGAAGGACTGGCCGGGCGAATCGGAGCGCCCGCTCACGCTGGCCCTGCCCAACGGCCTGCATGTGGCCCTGCTCGAAGCGCAGATGGTCGACTACTCGCGCACCAAGTTCAAGCTCAGCGCCACCCGGCCGAACACCATCGTCACCGCGATGCACGACCCGGCCGACCTGATTTCGCCGTTCGCCACGCCGTGGCGCGGCATCATGGTCGCCACCACCCCGGGCGGCCTGATCGAAAACAACGACTTTATCCTGAACCTGAATCCGCCGTCGAGGATCAAGGATGAAAGCTGGATCAAGCCGGGCAAGATCATCCGCGTGATGAGCCTGACCACCGCCGACGCCAAGGCCAATATCGACTTCGCCGTCAAACACAACCTGCAGTACATCCTGTTCGACTGGAAGTGGTACGGTCCGGCCTTCTCGTTCGACTCGGACGCCAGCAAGGTGGCGATTCCCGACTTCGACCTGCCCGGGATTATCAGCTACGCCAAGGAGCGCAATGTCGGCGTCTGGCTGTACGTGAACCAGCAAGCCCTGCTGACCCAGTCCGACACCCTCTTCAAGACTTACCAGCAGTGGGGCGTGAAAGGCGTCAAGTTCGGCTTCGTGCAGGTCGGCTCGCACCGCTGGACCACCTGGATCGAAAAAGCCATCCAGCAGGCCGCCGAGGCCCACATCATGGTCAATGTGCACGACGACTGGCGCCCGACCGGCGAGCAGCGCACCTGGCCCAATCTCTTGACCGCCGAAGGTATTCGCGGCAACGAGGAAATGCCAGACGCGACCCACAACACCGTGCTGCCGTTCACCCGCTTCCTGTCCGGCGCGGCCGACTACACATTCTGCTACTACACGCCGCGCATCAAGACGACCCACGCGCATCAACTGGCGCTGGCGGCGATCTATTACAGCCCGCTGCAAACGCTGTACTGGTATGACAAGCCGGCCATGTCGGCCGACGAGCCCGAACTCGAATTCTGGGACAAGATCCCGGCCAGCTGGGACGAAACACGCGTCCTGCAGGGCGAGCCGGGTCTGTTCGTCAGCACCGCGCGCCGCAAGGGCGCCGACTGGTTCGTCGGCACGATCACCAACAACGACAGCCGCGCGCTGAAGGTGTCGCTGTCCTTCCTCGAACCGAAAAAGGAATACTGGGCCAGCATCTACGCCGACGATCCGCAGGCGCCGACCAAGACCAAGGTCGGAATCCGCAAGATCAAGGTCACCTCGACCACGGTGCTCGACGCCAGGCTGCTCGCCTCGGGCGGCCAGGCCATCTGGCTGCGGCCGGTGAAGTAAGAACGACCGAACCCAAGCCAAGGACCGCATCATGACCAGCAAACAATCGAACTTCAGGTTCCTCTGCACGTTCGTCTTCCTCTACTTCTTCGTGCAGGCGATGAGCGTGTCGCTGCTGTCGATCTGGCTGCGCACCACGCTCAAGCTGAGCGGCACCGAAACCGGCATCGTTTTTTCGACCAACTTCATCGCCGCGATGTGCTCGCAGCCGATCTACGGCTTCGTGTCGGACCGGATCGGCATGCGCCGCCACATCCTGTGGCTGGTGAGCGCGCTGTGCGCCCTGTGCAGCCTGTTCTTCATCTACCTGTACGCCCCGCTGCTCAAGGCGAACATCGTGGCCGGCGCGATCGTCGGCGGCATCTACCTGGGCGTGACCTTCCAGGCCGGCTCGTATGCCATCGAATCGTATGTCGACCGCACCGGCCGCCGCTACGGCTTTGAATACAGCCGGGTAAGGTTGTGGGGCTCGCTCGGCTTCGCCAGCGCGGCCTGGTTCTCGGGCGACCTGTTCAACTACAACCCCGATTTCAGCTTCTACCTGGCCTCCTCGGGCGGCATCTTCATGCTCGCGCTGCTGCTGTTCTGGCGCATCGACCATGGCCCCGCCGCCGAGATCGCCGCGTCCGAAAAGGTGCGCCTGGCCGACGCCATCGGCCTGCTCGGCAATGCGAAATTCTGGCGCTTCATGGTGTTCATCCTTGGCGTGACCAATCTGTACCTGCTGCTGGACCAGCAGTTCCCGCAGTATTTCAGCTCGCTGTTCCCCGATCCGGCCACCGGCCGGGCGATGTTCGGCAAGCTGAACTCGGCGCAGATCTTCATCGAGGCCGGCGGCCTGTTCCTCTCGCCGATCCTGGTCAAGCGCATCGGCGCCAAGAACGGCCTGCTGCTGGCCGGCGCCATCATGATGATTCGTATCGCCGGCTCCGGCCTCGCGGTCGGGCCGCTGTCGATTTCGGCCATGAAGATGCTGCACTCGGTCGAACTGCCGATCCTGGTGGTGTCGGTGTTCCGCTACATCGCCTACCACTTCGACAACCGGCTCGCCTCGACGCTGTACATGGTGGGCGTGAGCTTCGGCCATTCGCTCGGCCTGACCATCCTGTCGCCGATCGCCGGTATCGGTTACGACAAGATGGGCTTCCCGAACACCTATCTGGCGATCGCCGCCCTCGGCACCGTGTTCCTCGCGCTGTCGGCCTGGTTCCTCGAAGCGACCCCGCCCGAGACAGGTTCGCGCGCCGCCGCAGACGCCGACGCCGCGCCGCCAAAGGGCGCGGCCATCCCTTCCAACGCTTGACGATTCAGGAGCATCACCATGTCCGCCCCCCTCAACAACGCCGCCATTGAGCCACTCGACCTCGCACGCCTGCCGCAGGCGTGGACCGGGCACGCCGACAAGGCCCGGCTGGACGGCGCGATCGCCCAGGCGCTCGCTAACATCGACCGCAACCTGGCGCACTTCGGCGACGCCTTCCCGGCGCCGTCGAGCGTCGGCTCGGTCTATCCGGCGATCCCCAACAACGAATGGACCAACGGCTTCTGGACCGGCATGCTGTGGCTGGCCTATGAACTGACCGGCGCCGAGCGCTACAAGACGGCCGCGATGGGCCATGTGCGCAGCTTCCAGGCGCGCCAGCTCGAACGCCACAACACCAACCACCACGACCTGGGCTTCCTCTACAGCCTGTCGTGCGTGGCCGCCTACAAGCTGACCGGCGATCCGCTGGCGGCCGAGGCGGCGATGGGCGCGGCGCGCCTGCTGCTGGACCGCTACCTGCCGCGCGCCGGCATCATCCAGGCCTGGGGCGAATTGAGCGACCCGGCCCAGCAGGGCCGCATGATCATCGACTGCAACCTCAATCTGCCGCTCCTGTACTGGGCCAGCGACTACAGCGGCGACGGCAGCTTCCGCGCCGCCGCCGACCAGCATATCGAGGCGGCCGCGCGCAGCATCGTGCGCGCCGACGGCTCGACCTTCCACACCTTTTTCTTCGACCCGGCGACCGGCCATCCGCGCGAGGGCAAGACCCACCAGGGCTACGCCGACGATTCGTGCTGGGCGCGCGGCCAGGGCTGGGGCATCTCCGGCTTTCCGCTGGTGTACCGCCACAACGGCGACACCCGCCTGATCGCGCTGTCGAAGGTGCTGGCCAACTACTACCTGAATCGCCTGCCGGACGACGGCATCTGCTACTGGGACCTGATCTTCACCGAGGGCAGCGAGGAGCGCGACAGCTCGGCGGCGGCGATTGCCGCCTGCGGCCTGCTCGAACTGGCCAGGAACCTGCCGCTGACCGATCCGCTGCGCGCCGACTACGAACGCGCCGCCCTTGGCACGGTGGAGGAATTGTCGCGCAACTACGTGATCGCCGACGGCGCGCCGGGCAGCGGCCTGCTCAAGCACGCGGTGTACCACAAGCCGAACGGCGTGGGCGTCGACGAGAGCTGCATTTGGGGCGATTACTTCTACCTCGAAGCGCTGGTGCGCCTGACGCGCAGCTGGGAACCGTACTGGTAAAAAAATCGGGTAAAACCGGGCATCAAAGGCAAAAAAAATCCTGGAAGGCGCAAGCCCTCCAGGATTTTTTTATGCGCGGCGCTCGCTCAGTGCGCGGCGATCGACGACTCGCGCGTCACCAGCGTGTAGGGCAGCAGCTTGTGGTGCACCGGACGCGGTTCGCCCAGCCGGCGGCAGCGGATCTGCTCGATGAGCAGCTCGACGGCGGCGCGCGCCATGTCGCCGATCGGCTGGTGAATCGTGGTCAGTTCCGGCCACACGGTGGTGGCGACCGGGGTGTCATCGAAGCCGCACACCACCAGGTCTTCCGGCACTTGCAGATGCATGCCGTGGGCGACCGCGATCACGGCGGCGGCCATGTCGTCGTTGCTGGCGAAGATCGCCGAAGGACGCGGCTTGTTCGCCAGCAGCTCGCGCCCCGCCGCCAGGCCGGAACGGTAGGTGAACAAGCCTTGCGCGACACGCTCGGGCGCCACCGTCAGGCCGGCTTCGGCCATGCCGTCGAGGTAGGCCTGGTAACGCAGCTGGGCCGGGGTGTGCTTCGGATCGCCCTTGATGAAGGCGATGTCGGTGTGGCCGAGCGAGAGCAGGTAGCGCATCATGGTCAGGGCGCCGTCATAGTCGTCGATGCGCACCGCCGAGACGCCGGGCGCCGGGCGGCCGGTCGCCACCGCGACGGTCGGCATGCCGATCTGGTCGAGCTGCTTGAGGGCCGACTTGGAGTCGCACAGCGGCGGCGGCACCAGGATGCCGTCGGCGCCGCTGGCGATCAGCTTGTCGATCGCGCTGCGCTGGCTTTTGAGGTCGTCGCAGCGTTCGAGGATCAGCTGGGCGCCGCTCTGGCTGCACTGGTCCATCGCGCCGACCAGGAAGGCCGACAGGAAGGCCGCGCTCGGATTGCTGTAGAGCAGACCGACACGCAAGGTGCCGATGCGCGCCGCGCGCGCGGCCAGGTTGACCTGGTACTTGAGCGAGTCGATCGCCGCCATCACTTTTTCGCGCGTGGCGTCGGCCACGTGCGTGCTGCCGTTGATGACGCGCGAGACGGTCATTGCAGACACGCCTGCCAGGCGCGCCACGTCGTACACGGTGGCGCCGCTCATGCCCCGGTCGTTGGTTTTTGCAGCTTCTTCCATTGGTCCTTGATGCCGTAAAGTTGGTCCGGGCGCCTCGTCACGCGTGTATGCCGAGAAACGCCGCAGTCTTCATGTCGCCTGTAGGCAACTGCCTGCGCCACGCTGGGATGGCTTATGTGCGCTGCGAAACAGATATTACACCCTTCCCGCGCAAAATCGCCCTCCCTATAGAAACAATGTCAATATTTACGTCCCCTCCGGGACGGTTCCGCCGGCCCGGCGCTAACGCACGTCGAGCTGGCTGAACGAGAAACCGATCTCTTCGATCGCCGCCACCGCCGCGTCGAGGCTGGTGAAAACCTGCGACCCCAGCGTCTTAACTTCCAGCAGCATGCCGGCGTCGCCCTTGGCGCCCGCCAGGCGCAAGGTCCATTCGCACTGGCGCATCGGCACCCGCAGCAGCGCCGCGCTCTTGAGCCGGCCGGCGGCGAAATCGCGCCTGGCCTGCTCCATCGTTCGATTGCATTCGATCATAAAAATTCCGTGTTCCTGGCGGGGCGTGTACATACCGGCCTGACCAGTTTGTGCGCATGCCGACACCTTACTGATTATCGCGCCGCCTTGCAATGGATGCCGGCGTGTGCGCAGGTGTCGATCGGGCCGAAAAACGGACATTTTCATAGGCAACCGGGCGCGCGAAGCGGCGCACCTATCACTTTTTTCAATTCAGGTATGCCATCGCCGCATAAGGCTTGCGGCCATGGTCATATTTTGTCATTCTGGCGCGCTTGCGTTATTCATTTCCGCTGGCAGCTGCTCGATGATGTCGTCGTCCAGCCAGCGAACGCCCACCAGGTACCGTTCAATGACCCAACCAGAACAAGAATTCCGCACCCGCCAGGCCCGCCGCATCGCGCTGGGCGCCCTGCTGTCGCTGACCGCCGTCGTTACCTGCGCCGCCGACGCGCCGACTCCTGCGCCGCACGCCTCCGGCCTGCCAGCGAACGCATCGGCCCAGGCGCTGTTGCCGCCGATGGGCTGGAATCCGTGGAACGCGTTTTACACCGAAGTGACCGAGGAAAAAATCCTCGCGGTGGCCGAAAAGCTCAAACAATCGGGGCTGGCCGGCGCCGGCTACCGCTACGTCAATATCGACGACGGCTGGTGGCTTCGCCGCCGCGCCGACGGCCGCATGCAGATTCGCACCTCGATGTTTCCGAGCGCCGCCAGGGGCGACGACGAGCCCACCTTCCGCCCGCTGGTCGAGCGGCTCCACGCGATGGGCTTGAAGGCCGGCCTGTACACCGATATCGGCCGCAATGCCTGTTCGCAGAGGTGGAACCCGACAAGTCCGAATCTGCCGGTCGGCACCCAGGCCGAGCGTGAAGTCGGCTCGATGGATTACCAGGCGCAGGACATGCGCCTGGTCTTTGGCGAATGGGGCTTCGACTATCTCAAGGTCGACGCCTGCGGCATCGCCGACTACGGCCCTGACCAGCCGCCGGTCAAGCAGGGGCAGTTCCGCGCGGTGCCGCCGCTGATGGTGCGCAGCCGGCCGGATCTGTCCGACGCCGCCAAGGTCGAAAGGCTGTATGCCGATATCAAAGACGCCATCAAAGCGGTGCGCCCGGACGGCGACTATCTGCTGTCGATCTGCGCCTGGGGCGACGCCAATGTGAACGACTGGGGCCACAAGTACGGCAATCTATGGCGCACCAGCGCGGACATCGGCGACAACTGGAAGTCCATGCTGCACAATTTCGACAGCGCCGCCAGCCGCCCGCTGTACGCGGGACCGGGCCACTGGAACGACCCCGACATGCTCGAAATCGGGCTCGGCGAATTCGACGCCAACCACCTGGTCGAGGCGCGCGCGCACATGTCGATGTGGGCCATCATCAACGCGCCTCTCCTGCTCGGCTACGACCTCACCAAATCGCCGCAAAGCCTGATCGACATCGCCGGCAAGCGCGAGGTGATCGCGATTAACCAGGACCCGGCCGGCAACCAGGGCGTGACGCTGATGCGCGATGGCGATCGCCAGGTGATCGTCAAAACGCTGGCGCAGGCCGGCCACAAGGCGGTCGCGCTGATCAATCGCGGCAAAGGCAAAGTGACCATCACGGTGCCGCTGTCCGGCTTGAACCTGTCGAGCGTCGCCGGCACCACCGCGCGCGACCTGTGGAGCGGGCGCGAAGTCACCCTGGCGTCGGGTGCGATCACGATGGCGCTGGCGCCGCGCGAAACCGCGCTGTTGCTGGTCAAGGGCAGCCCCGCGCTTGGCACGGGCCTGTATGTGAGCGAGATGCCGGGACGGATCGAGATCGCCGCCGACGGCCGCGCAGGCCTGGCCAGCGCGCTCCAGCCGTCCTGGGTCGCGGCGCAGGTCAACGCGGCGCCGTCCGGCGCCCCGCTCGCGCTTGAGGGCGCGCGCTTTGCCAATGGCCTTGGCGTGCTGGCCAATTCGCGGCTCGCGCTGCGGCTCGACCGCGAGTTTGCCCGCTTTCGCGCCACCGTGGGCGAACTGGACGAGACGCGCGACAAGGCCACCGCGCGCACCCTCGTCTATCGCGTGTATGGTGACGGCAAACTGCTGGCGCAGACCAGCAGCGCCGGCATGGCGCGGATCGACGTCGCGGTGAAGGATGTGAGCAGCCTGACTTTGTCGGTCGAAAACTCCGCGCCGGCAGCCTCGCCCGTCGCGGTGGCCTGGGCCGACGCCCGACTCGAACGCTAGCGGCACCCTTCGTTCAAGCGGCGCGGAGCCTTCTCCGCGCCGCCATGCGCCACCGCGCCGCCGCTGCGCGCCGCCGCCGCCGTGATCCTCGCGGCATCCCTCCTTCCCGCCTCCTCCCTTCCGCAACTACTCAAACAACGGCTTTGTCCGCCGTGTAGTCGGCTGCGCGCCGCCCTCGCTGCCAAGCTGTCGGCATAACGCCACGCTGCGGCTTTTTTGAAAACGCTAATGCAAATGAGAGTGATTCTCGTTTATAATTAGTAAAAGCGCTAAACATTGCATCCCTGGCGGCAAGGCCGCAGACCACCATTCGATTCAGGAGTACGACTTGAAACATCCGCAAGCACGCCAGCCGAAGAGCCTTCGTTCGACCAACGCGCCGGCCTTCGAATCACTGAGCAAGACCACCATCGCCCTGAGCATCTCGAGCGCCATGCTGATGGCCCTGCCGGCCGCCGCACAAACCTCCCCTGCCGTCTCGCCCACCGCCAAGGTCGAAACCCTGCCCGACGTCGTCGTGCTGGGCGACCGTATCGAGTCCAATCCGAACGCCGAAGTCGGCGCGCCGTACAAGGCGAAAAAATCGGGCGACACGCGCCATACCCGCCCGCTGGCGGAAACCCCGCAAACCATTTCGGTGCTCACCCGCGCCGCCATCGACGATTCCGGCGTCACCGACCTCAAACAGATCCTCGGCGCCCAGCCGGGCATCACCCTTGGCACCGGCGAGAACGGCAATGCCTTCGGCGACCGCTACATTATTCGCGGCCAGGAAGCGCGCAGCGACGTCTTCGTCGACGGCTTGCGCGATCCCGGCATGAGCACCCGCGAGAGCTTCGCCATCGAGCAGCTTGAAATCTCCAAGGGCCCCAATTCGAGCTTCGCCGGACGCGGCACCGCCGGCGGCGCGATCAACGCCATCACCAAGCAAGCCACGCTGGACCACGACTTCCAGCGCTTCTCGCTCGGCGTCGGCAGCGACAGCCAGAAACGCGTGACGGCCGACGTCAACAAGGGCTTCGGCGACAACTTCGCCTTGCGCGCCAACGCGCTGTACGGCGACGAAGACGTGCCTGACCGCGCGCCGTCGAACCGCCGCCGCAAGGGCATCGCCCTGTCCGGCCTGTACGAAGCCGACAAGGACCTCTCGGTCACCCTCGACTACTACGGCCTGCGCACCAAGGACACCCTGCCCGACCTGGGTTCCTACCTGGTCGGTGCGGTGCCGAATCGCGTGCCTGCCAAGAACGTGCCGCTCTACGCCCAGGCCGGCGACTTCCTCGAGTCCGACGTCGACACCCTCACGGCGCGCGTGAACTGGACCATCGCGCCGCAAGTCAAGCTCACCAGCCTGACCCGCTACGGCAAATCGAACAACGGCTATGTGACCAGCGGCGCCTCGGTCAACCCAACGAGCGGCCAGACCTACGTCGACACCGGCCACACCGGCTGGCAGGAGATCGAGTACTTCGCCCACCAGAGCAATCTGCGCTGGGACAAGGAGCTGTTCGGCTTGAAGCACGAGTTCATCTTCGGCGCCGAGTACACCGACCACAAGGTGGTGTCCGGGGCCTACACGCTGACCAACGCCAACCCGTTCAACTGCAAATCGCGCGACACCGCCACGGCCAACAACGCGATCTGCTTCACCGCCGCGAGCGGCAACCTGGCCAACCTGTACGGCCGCACGGCCGCCCGCCAGCCCTACAACCAGGACTGGCACCTCAAGACAACCGCGCTGACCGCGATGGACACGGTCGACCTGAGCGACCGCCTGACCGCGTTCGGCGGCCTGCGCGCCGACCACTTCAACCTGAACCTGGTCCGCATTTCTCCCCTCGCTGGCAACTACGCGTACAACGACACCCTGGTCAACGGCCATGTTGGCCTCAGCTACAAGGTCCTGCCCAAGCTGATCGTCTACGGCAGCGCGGCGACGGCCCAGGACATCAATGGCGGCGAGGCCGACGCCGGCACCAGCAGCGGCTACGGCGGCGCGGTGCTTTCCAAGGGCGATATCGCCGGGGCCAAGCCGGAAACCTCGGTCAACCTGGAACTGGGCGCCAAGTGGAACCTGATGAACGACAAGCTGCTGGCCACCGCGGCGATCTTCCAGACCAAAAAATCGGATGTGATGGAAGGCGCCGACTACGACACCGCCGGCACCTTCAACACCGGCACCAACCGCGTGCGCGGCATCGAGTTTGGCCTGAGCGGCAATCTGACCGAGAAGCTGTCGGCACAAGCCGGCGGGGCGATCATGCAGTCGAGCGTGCTCAAGTCCTTCACCCCGGCGAACGTCGGCCATCCGCTCAGTAACTTCGCCAAGCGTTCCTTCACGGCGCAGGGAAAGTACCAGCTGACCGACGCGATCTCGTTCGGCGCCGTGGCTCGCTACGAGAGCGACCGTTGCGGCGGCCAGCCGGACACCGGCGCGGGCATCGACAGCGCCGGCCAGTGCACCCAGCCGGTGCCGTCCTACACGGTGTACGACGCGTTTGCCGAATACCGCTTCTCGCGCCGCGTCGACCTGCGCCTGAACGTGCTCAATCTGGGCAACAAGGATTACTACACCGCCGTGTACCGTTCGGGTTCCTTCCTGTACAAGGGCGACGCGCGCGCAGTGCGCCTGACGCTGAATTACGAGATCTGATACGAGATCTGATCGGCGCCTGCCCCAATCGCGAAGTTAGCTACAATGCCGGTTCACCACCGGCATTTTCCATTGATGACGACCACCGCCTCCAACGCTGCGCAGCCTGCGGCGAACGCGATTCCGCCCGACATACGCTGCGCCCAGGACTACGAGCTGGCGGCGCAGCGCTTCATGGCGGCGCCCAGCTACGCCTACGTCGCCGGCGGCAGTGGCCGCGACCTCACCGTGGCGGCCAACCTTGCGGCCTTTGCGCAATGGGCAATCTATCCGCGCCTTCTGTGCGACGTCACCGCCGGCCATACGCGCCTGGCCATCGGCGGCGAGACGATGGCCCATCCGGTGCTGCTGGCGCCGGTGGCATTCCAGAACCTGGCGCATCCTGCCGGCGAGATCGATTCGGCGCGCGCCGCAAAAGCGACCATGAGCGGCATCGTCTGCAGCACCCTGGCGTCCTGCCTGCTTGAAGACGTCGCTCGCGCGGCCGGGCCGCACAAGTGGTTTCAGCTCTACTTCCAGCCGAACCGCGACGACACGCGCGCACTGCTTGCGCGGGCCGAGGCGGCGGGCTACGGCGCCATCGTGGTCACCCTCGACGCCGCGATCCAGGTCGCCAGCCTGAGCGCGCTGCGGGCCGGCTTTCGCATGCCGTCGCAGTGCGTGGCCGTCAATCTGGCGCCCCCCGGCGCAACGCCAGCGATCGAACTTGGCGAGAACGACAGCCGCATCCTGCAAGGCGTCATGCGCGCCGCGCCGACTTGGCAAGACCTCGAATGGCTGATGTCGGCGACCTCGCTGCCGGTGTGGGTCAAGGGCGTGCTGCACGCCGACGACGCGCGCGCGCTGAAGGCGGCCGGCGTGGCCGGACTGGTGGTGTCGAACCACGGCGGCCGCAGCCTCGATGGCGCACCCGCCAGCCTGCGCGCCCTGCCCGCCATCCGCGCGGCGGTGGGGGCCAATTATCCGCTGCTGCTCGATGGCGGCATTCGCTGCGGCGCCGATATCTTCAAGGCGATCGCGCTGGGCGCCGACGCGGTGATGGTCGGACGCCTGCAGATGTACGCGCTCAGTGTCGCCGGCGCGCTCGGCGTGGCCCACATGATCCAGCTGCTGCGCGAAGAGCTTGAAGTGTGCATGGGCCTGGCCGGATGCGCTACCCTGAACGATATCGAAACGGGCACGCTTGTCGCCTGTGGCTAACTTGAACATCGAAAGACATCGACCACCATCATGCTGATCACACTCGAACAAGTCCTTAGCAAGGATGAAGTGCGGCAGTTCCGCGCGCATCTCGACGGCGCCGCCTGGCGCGACGGCGCGCAGAGCGCAGGCACGCTGGCGCGCCAGGTCAAGCGCAACGAGCAGCTCGACGATGATGGCGAACTGGCGATCAGCCTTGGCAACCACATTCTGCGTATCCTCGGCCAGCATCCGGCCTTTATTTCGGCCGCCCTGCCGCGCAAGATCTATCCACCCAAGTTCAACCGCTACCAAAACGGCGGCGCGTATGGCGTGCATGTGGACAGCGCCGTGATGGCGATCCCCGGCACCGGCGACCAGCTGCGCAGCGACCTGGCGGCCACCTTGTTCTTGGCCGAGCCGGACGAATATGAAGGTGGTGAACTGGAGATCGAAACCGGTTTCGGCGCGCAAACCGTCAAGCTGGGCGCCGGCGACATGGTGCTGTATCCGGCCTCCAGCCTGCACCGGGTGGCGCCGGTGACGCAGGGCGCGCGGGTCGCTTCGTTCTTCTGGGTCGAAAGCCTGGTCGCCGACGAGACCGAGCGCTCCATGCTGTTCGATCTCGATCAGGCGATCCAGTCGATCACACCGGCGCTGGGGGCGGAGAACGCCCATTTGCTCAGTCTCACCGGGATTTACCATAACCTTTTGCGGCGCTGGGCCGTGACCTGACCCTCGGTCACAAGCAGCGCATGAACCACTATCCGACGCGTGTCACCGCGCGCATCAACATCAGCAGGAGCAGCGTATGAAACCGATATTCCTTAAAGCCCTCATCGCCGGCCTGGCGCTTGCGGCCACCAGCGCCTGGGCGCACGGCGACGTGAAGTGCACCACCGCGCCGAAATCGCAGTGGAAACCGCACACCGAACTGGAAGCGAAACTGGTCAAGGAAGGCTGGGTAATCCGCCGCATGGAAGTGGCAGCCAGCTGCTACGAGGTGTACGCCAAGGACCCGAAGGGCAAGCGGGTCGAGGCCTTCTTCAATCCCGTGACGTTCGAACGCGTTGAAGAATAATCGCCAGGCGGTCTGGGATGCGCCGGTGCGGATCATGCATTGGCTGCTGGTGGGCGCCATCGCGGCGGCCTGGATCACCAGCGACCAGACCGGCAGTACCCACGAAAACTTCGGCTACGCCGCCGGCGCCATCGTCGCGCTGCGCCTGGCGTGGGGATTCGCTGGCAACCGATATGCGCGTTTCGCGCAGTTCGTGCGGCCACCGGCGGTGACGCTGCGCTATCTCGATGCCGTGGTCAAGGCGCGCGCGGCGCGCCATATCGGCCACAATCCGCTTGGTGGCTGGATGGTGCTGGCCTTGCTGGGATGCGTGGCGCTGCTGACCTTGACGGGTTGGTCGCTCACGACCGATCTGCTGTGGGGCTACGCCTGGCCGGTGCTGGGGCACGTCGCGATCGCCTGGCTGCTGGTGGCGCTGATCGCGATGCACGTCGGCGGCGTGCTGTTCACCAGCTGGCAGCACCGCGAAAACCTGGTCGCCGCGATGGTGACGGGGAAGAAGAAGCCACCGGAGGCGGGCGATGTCGACTGAGCGCATGCGAGCCGCCGCGCCACGTTCGCGATAGAGACAAGGCATGCCGACGCCCTCGCGCAGTATCGCCATTCTCGGCTGCACGCAAGTGATCTCGTGGGGCGCGCTGTATTACGCGTTCACCATCCTGGCGCCGGCGGTGCAGCAGGAATTCGGCTGGTCGGCGCGCATCGTGTTCGGCGCCTTTTCCTGGGCCTTGCTGGTCGCGGGAATCGTCTCGACGCCGGTCGGCATCCTGCTCGACCGCCACGGCGGCCGACCGGTGATGGGCGCTGGCTCGGTGGTCTGCGGCGTCGGGCTGATTGGATTGAGCCAGTGCCACAGCGTGCTGGCCTGGTTTGGCGCCTGGACCGTGCTGGGCCTGGCCATGGCCCTGACCTTGTACGAGGCCGCCTTTGCCACCATCAACCGCAAGTTCGGCGAGCAGGGACGCTCGGCGATTTCGCGCCTGACGTTGATCGCGGGGTTTGCCAGCACAGTGTTCTGGCCGCTCACGCAATGGCTGAACCATGCAGCCGGCTGGCGCAACACCTATCTGCTCTACGGCCTGCTGCAACTGACCGTGTGCCTCGGCTTGCACCTGATGCTGGGGAAGGACGCCGCGCGCGCGGCGCATGCCGCCTTGGGCAAACGCAGCGGCCACACCCTGCGCGAAGCGCTGGCCCACGCGGCTTTCTGGAAACTGGCGCTGGCGTTCGCCGCCAACAGCTTTATCTTCTCCTCGATGTCGGTCCATCTGATCCCCTTGCTGCACCGGCTCGGCCACCCGGCAGCGCTGGTCTTGCTTGCCGCCAGCCTGATCGGCCCGATTCAGGTGCTGGGTCGAATCGGCGAAATGACCCTGGCCCGGCAAGCCTCGCCGCAACGGGTCGGCATCGTCATTTTCGCCGCCCTGCCCGCTGCCCTGGCCGTGCTGTGGCTGCTCGGCAGCGCGGCCTGGGCGGTGGCGCTGTTCTGCCTGCTGTACGGGCTGAGCAACGGCATCCTCACCATCGTGCGCGGCACGATTCCGCAGGCAATGTTCGGACGCGAAAACTACGGCGCGATCTCCGGCGCGATGGCGGGCCCGTCGCTGGTGGCGAAAGCCGCCGGACCGCTGGTCGTCGGTGTGCTGCTGCAAGCGAGCGCCACGCCCGACCCTGTATTGCTGGGATTGCTGGCGGTCGGGTTCATATCACTGATGTTTTATCTGGGCGCGGTACGGATCGACACTGAGAACGCCTGACAAAACCCTCCAGTTGCTCTTCAGGCAACAGCGGAGTACACAGAGCCGTGCCGATCGTCCGCTGTAGTCTGCGATCGTTTGAGTAGGAATTCCGCTGTTGGCCAACAGTGCAGGTTCCGAGTTTGTCTCAACCCGTCCGCACGGTTGCGCGAGCAAGAAAACGGCGAAAATGGCATGATCGCCATGACAACATTTTCTTGCAAGAAGGTATTTCATGGTCAATTCCGGCCCGCAGATGCAGCATGAGCGCGCGCGATCGATCCGCGACATCGTCGACACCTCTCCAGAGGTGGTCGGCGATGCCTGGTGCAGAGGCGTTCTGCGGCAGTTGCTGCGCTCGGTCGATTCGCACCACGCGGCCCAGCTGCCGCATCGAGTGATCATGCCCGACACGGTGCTGGTGTACCGCGATGGCGCGGCCGAGCTGCTCACTTCGCCCGATGCGGATCCGGCGTTTCAGCCCGCGCTGGCCGCGGATATCAAGGCGCTGGCCGCCGTCATGCATTACGCGATCATGAACGAGATACCGCCGGGCGGACGGTTAGCCGGCCGCGCGCCCGCGCGCTTCAGCAATTGCCTGCTCGCTGCGATCGACGCTTGCCTGCATGGCGAACGGACGCAACGGCCGCAAACGATGGAGGCGTTCCTGGCCTTGCTTGAGGCCGATGCGCCGTCCGCGCCGGTGCTGGCGTATTCATATACCGCGGCAGTCGCTGACCAAGAAAGCGCGTTGCCGGCGACACCGCCTGAGCGATCCACGCCGCAGCCGGATGATGCGGTTGCGGTCAGCGAAGCGGCGGACGTGCCGTCTGCGCCCGCAAATGACGCGGCACACAGCGGCGCACGGCGTGGTCCGGTGACCGTGTTGTTCTCGGCCGTGGTGGCGTGCGTGCTTGGCGCGTCGGGTTGCCTGCTGTATGAGCTTGGAAAAGTCGACGGCGCGAAGGTGCAACACGGTCAGCCGGCCATGGCGCAGGTGGCGATTCCGCCTGCGCCGCCGCCTGTTCCGCCTGGTCGCAGGGAGACCGACGCCGCGGGGGGCGCGCAGAAGGCGGACGTGGTCGTCGCCGAAAAAATCTCCGAGAAAAGTCGTACGCCACCCATGAAAACCGCCGCCGCGATACCTGCCGGTGGACAGTCGCCCGGCGGCACGGCGTATAAACTCATGATCAAGCCATGGGGCGCGGTGTACGTCGACAACGTCAGACGCGGCGTCAGCCCGCCGCTGAAGTACTTGAAGCTGAATGATGGCCAGCACACCATCCGCATCGAGAACCCGGCGTTCCCCGCGCGCGTCATGACGATCAATGCGGGCAAGACCAAATGGGGCACCATCACCCATGAATTTCGCTGACCGATCTTGAACCAGTCGTACGGAACGAACGTTTCGCGCTGCGGGGATGGGCTAAGGTTCGCCTCGAGTGTGACGGCTGGCTCGTGCATTCTCGCTACCTACTGCCAGACCAATTGCCTTCGCCGACAAGTAGGAGCTCAGCGCGCATGCGGAAAACGTCACGGATCTCGGCACAGCAGGTCGAGGGGATTGCCATCCGCGATGCCGCCATTAATGTGAAGGAACGACGCCGCAGCGCCTGCCAGGATCGATTCAGGTTTCGGTTGGTGGGCTGACCTTTTGCAGGATTGGTCAGGCATGGCTTCTCATTGCTGTGACGCGTATCCCTCAAATTCCGGTAGACGGGCATTACCGTCACTGACCTCTATGGGTCGCAAGCGGACGGTGCGTTATCATGGTCCGCTAACGGCCAAAAGCAGCCAATCGCATGACCAATTCTGCCCATACACCTCACCAAAAGGAAGTACGTTGAAGATTCACGCTAATCTGAAAGTTCTGATCCTGGCCGTCGCCACCTTCCTAATTGGCGCCTCCGCTGCGGCGACGTCGGCGCAACAGAACCTCGAACACCACTCAACTCATCCCTCCGAGGAAAAGAAGGTCGAAGAATTCCTTCGAAGTGAAATGCAGGAACGCCAAATCCCAGGCCTGCAGATTGTCGTCATCAAGAATCGGAAAGTGATTCTGTCTAAAGCATTCGGCATTGCTAACGTCCAACACGATGTGCCGGTCACGGAGAGCAGCCTGTTCTCGATCAACTCCGCCACCAAATCGTTCACCGGCGTGGCGATCATGCAGTTGGCAGAGCGCGGCAAGCTCGATGTCGCAGCGCCGGTTGCACGCTACCTGGAGGGATTGCCGATGGACTGGCAGGCCGTGACGGTCGCCCAATTACTCAATCACACTTCAGGCATTCCCAATATCATCGATCGCACCACCGGCAAATTACTTGGCGGCGAGCCCGAAGTCGCCTGGAAGACCGTACAAACGCTGCCTATGGAATTCATACCCGGGCAGCGCTTCAGCTACAACCAGACCAACTACCTTTTGCTGGGCAAAATCATCGATCGTTTGAGCGGTGAGCCTTTTATGGCGTTCATTCAACACAAACAGTTTGACGCGGTCAAGATGCTGCGAAGTGGTTTTGGGGACGGTCTGGACGTCGTCAAGCGCAAGACGAATTCATACTTCCTTGCAGGCAACGGCACAGGGCTGAAAAATGTTACCGAGGAATTCCCTATCTACTTGCGGACTGGCGCTGGCATCAATACAAACGCGACTGAGTTGGCGCTGTGGATCATCGCCCTGCAACAAGAACGCTTGCTCAACGCGCAGAGTATGAGGCAGCTCTGGATGCCGACAGCTTTCACTGACGGCAAGCCTGCGCCATGGGCGCTTGGCTGGCCGACCATCCGGCGGACAGAGCATCGCGCGGTCGCCGGTATTGGCGGCGCCAGATCCGCATTCTACGTTTATCCAGACGACGATCTGGCAGTCATTATCTTAACCAATCTTTCGGGCGCACAGCCAGAACAACTTATCGACGCCATTGCAGGCTTCTATGTGCCGGCGATTGGGAAAATGAACGGTAGCGCCTATGCGATCTATCAATTGCGTAAAAGCGTGGACAAATCGGGATTTGATAATCTTGGTCAGCAATTAACGCGATTAATGCGAGAAAACATGCTTTCCAAGCCGTCGGAAGATGACCTGAATACCTTGGGCTACCGACTTCTTTCAAAACAACGACCCAAACCAGCCATTGCTGTGCTTGAACTACGCGCCAGCCTATATCCAACAAGCGATAACGCCCATGACAGCTTGGGCGAAGCGTATGAGGCAGATGGTGCCACCGAGCTTGCTATTCTGCATTACCGTCGCGCTTTGGAATTAAATCCCAAGAATACACATGCTGGAGCGCGTCTAACCAAGCTGAACACAAAGAAATAACCGCCTCAGGGGTTGCAAACTGGCACCGCCGAAAATTCTGCCAAAGTTGGGGGGTTGGGGTGCAGTGGAACGCTTATGTGAAGCTTTGCATAAGCGTTCCGATGGAAAGCGGATGGTTATGGAAAGCTGCCGTCTAAAACTCCGTACGCATCGGGGCCACAATCTAATCTTGCTTTCCATAATATTTCACTGCTTCGCCTCGGCGGCATCAGCAGCGTCAGCGTCAGCAACTTGGGGATGACCGCTTAGGGGCGATAGCGGCACGGGCTTACCCCGGGCACTAATATGGCGTCCGTGTTTGTAGACGGACTGATGCCATGGCCAGAGCACTTCTTCCCGAAGACCTATGGTCGCTTATAGGTAACTATTCAGCCTGAGTGAACAGGTCAATCAACAGTTGTAAACAATTGGCAATTACCGCATCATGTCGTCATGCCGCCGACC
>JBDSTZ010000262.1:0-10781 GCA_039927975.1 Massilia sp.
GCGCACCGACGTGCCCAAGATCGTCGACTGGTACATGGACGGCAAGATCAACATCGACGACCTGATCACCCACCGCCTGCCGCTCGAACGCATCAACGAGGGTTTCGACCTGATGAAGAGCGGGGAATCGATTCGCTCGGTGGTGATGTATTAAAACCGCCGCATTCGGCTGACAACAGGGGGCGGCGAGGCGTGCGCCGGGCCGCCCCCTGGCGCCGCGCTGGCATGCCGCATTTGCCTGCGCGGAACACGTACGCCGATGAATCCTCGCACCCCATGCCCGGTATAATGCCCGCATGCAGAATCTACTCCACAACCTCAATCCCGAACAACTCGCCGCCGTCACGCTGCCCCAGCAAAGCGCGCTGATCCTGGCCGGCGCCGGCTCGGGAAAAACCCGCGTGCTGACCACCCGGATCGCCTGGCTGATCCAGACCGGGCAGGTCTCGCCGGCCGGCGTGATGGCCGTCACCTTCACCAACAAGGCGGCCAAGGAAATGCTCACGCGCCTGTCGGCGATGCTGCCGGTGAGCACGCGCGGGATGTGGATCGGCACCTTCCACGGCCTGTGCAACCGCCTGCTGCGCACCCATTACCGCGACGCCGCCTTGCCGCAGACCTTCCAGATTCTCGACTCGCAAGACCAGCTGTCGGTCATCAAGCGCCTGCTCAAGGCCAACAACGTCGACGATGAAAAATATCCGGCCAAAAACCTGATGTACTTCATCAACAACGCCAAGGACCAGGGCCTGCGCGCCAACAAGGTCGAAGCCTACGATCCGATCGAGCGCAAGATGGTCGAGCTGTACGAGCTCTACGACCAGCAGTGCCAGCGCGAAGGCGTGGTCGATTTCGCCGAGCTGCTGCTGCGTTCCTACGAGCTGTTGCAGCGCAACCAGCCGCTGCGCGAGCATTACCAGGCCCGCTTCAAGCACATCCTGGTCGATGAGTTCCAGGACACCAACGACCTGCAATATAACCTGCTCAAGCTGCTGGCCGGCCACGGTGCCCAGTTCGGCGGCGCGCTGTTCGCCGTCGGCGACGACGACCAGAGCATCTACGCCTTCCGCGGCGCCAATGTCGGCAACATGGGCGCCTTCGAGCGCGAGTTCCGCGTCGAGAACCTGATCAAGCTGGAGCAGAACTACCGCTCGCACGGCCACATTCTCGACAGCGCCAACCACCTGATCGCCAACAACAGCAAGCGCCTCGGCAAGAACCTGCGCACCGACGCCGGCCACGGCGAGCAGGTGCGCATCTACGAAGCCTCGTCCGACCTCGAAGAAGCGCAGTGGATCATCGAGGAAGCCAAGAGCCTCATGGCCGAGGGCGCCATGCGCAGCGAGATTGCGATTTTGTACCGTTCGAACGCGCAGTCGCGCGTGATCGAGCACGCGCTGTTCGCCGCCGGCCTGCCGTACACCGTGTACGGCGGCCAGCGCTACTTCCAGCGCGCCGAGGTCAAGCACGCGATCGCCTATCTGCAGCTGATGGACAATCCGCACAACGATTCGGCCTTCCTGCGGGTGGTCAATTTCCCCACGCGCGGCATCGGCATGCGCTCGATCGAGCAGTTGCAAGCGGCGTCCGAGCAATACGGCATCTCGCTGTACGCGGCGGTGCCGTATGTGGCAGGCAAGGCCGGCTCTTCATTGGGGAGCTTCGTCAAGCTGGTCGAGGGCGCCCGCTTCGAGACGCAGCAACTGGCGCTGCCGGAAATGGTGCGCGTGGTGCTCGAAGCGAGCGGCCTGCTGACCCATTACCAGAACGAAAAAGAAGGCGCCGACCGCATCGAGAACCTGGAGCAGATGGTCAACGCGGCCACCCAGTTCGTCCAGGAGGAAGGCTTCGGCCAGGGCGCGCCGGCGCACATGGGCCCGCGCGCCCAGGCGCAGTCGGGCACCCCGATCGTCGACCAGGACGGCTTCGAACTGCTCGACGCCGACGCGCCGCTGCCAACCGTGATGTCGCCGCTGTCGGCCTTCCTGTCGCACGCCTCGCTCGAAGCGGGCGACGCCCAGGCCCAGGTCGGCCAGGACGCGCTGCAGTTGATGACGGTGCACTCGGCCAAGGGACTTGAATTCGACGCCGTCTTCATCACCGGCCTGGAAGAGGGCTTGTTCCCGCACGAGAGCAGCGCGCGCGAGATGGATGGGGTCGACGAGGAACGCCGCCTGATGTACGTGGCCATCACGCGCGCCAAGAAGCGCCTGTACATGAGCTTTACCCAGAGCCGCATGCTGCACGGCCAGACCCGCTACAACATCAAGTCGCGCTTTTTCGACGAGTTGCCGGAAGACGCGCTCAAGTGGATTTCGCCGCGCGTGCAGTCGCACTGGTTCGCCAACAAGAAGACCGCGTGGGACGACGCCTCGTTCAACGGCGGGGCCGACAACAAGATCGCCCAGAAGATCACCCAGAAGAGCGCCCAGGCCGGCAGCGGATGGCGGATCGGCGAGTCGGTCGCCCACGCCAAGTTCGGCGAAGGCGTGATCGTCAATATCGAAGGGGGCGGCAGCAATGCGCGCGCGCAAATCAATTTTGGCCGCGCTGGCATGAAGGTGCTCGACCTGTCGGTGGCCAAACTGGAACGCGTGGCCAGGTAGCCTGAGGTCGCCGCCGGCGGCCTTTTTTGCTACCATGGGCGCCGCCTGGTCTGGCATGTCGAGCAATTTTCCTGGAGTGCAGATGTTCCAATACCGTTCCGCGCCGTCCACTTCCACCTCCACCCCCACGCCCGCCGCGCCGGCGCTGCGCCCGATGGTCAATCCGCATCCGCTGGTGAGCGTGGTGCCGATGTTCGATGGCCACCAGTGCATCGTCGTCGACAACTTCATGACCGAACCGGAGATGATGGTGGAATACGCGGCGCGCGAGCACGCCCAGTTTCTCGACGCCGCCAACAATTATTATCCGGGCCCGGAATTGCCCTTGACGGGACGCTTCGTCACCAGCGTGCAGGAAGCCTTTCTGCTGCACGCGCGCGCGCCGCTCAAGGTGCGCCGGGTGCTTGGCGTGGCCAGCCGGCTGTCGCTGGTGACGCGCCGCCCGGACCAGCTGCTGCCGGGCCAGCGCATGCCGCACCGCGATTCCTACGACCTGCCGGCGATGGAAAGTGTGGCCGCGATGGTGCTGTATCTGTTCAAGGATGAGCGGCTTGGCGGCACCAGTTTTTTCAAGCCGAAGCGGCCGATGCAGGAGATCAACGCGATGCTGCGCGACATGAAGCGGGCGGAACTGGCCGGTGAATCACCGGCGCCGGCCGCGCCGCCGAGCTACGCCATCGCCTCGAACGAGTATTTCGAGAAAGTGCTGACCGTCGAACCGAAGTTCAACCGGGCGATTTTTTATAACAGCGAGGTGTTCCATTCCGGGCATATCGCGGCGCCCGAATTGATGGCCGACGATCCGAGGACCGGCAGGCTGACAGTGAATGCGCATTTCAAGCTGCGCATGGCGGCGGGCTGAAAGTAAAGGCGGAGCCTGCGGACGAGCTTCGCCTTATCACGGCCTGGCGACCGGGATCCTGCTATCGACTTACTTGACCGATCCCGGTGCGACGTCCGCATCCGGCACCCCGAAGATCTGCCGATACCCGCAATACAGCGCGCACTGCATCAGGATGACGCCGAGAATGAGCACGGTGCTCGTCACCAGGAAACCAAGCTTGCCGGCGCCGAGCAATAGCTGCGTGATCAGCAGGAAGGTCATGAAGATGCCGCACCACGACAGCAGCAGGATCAGGAAGGCGCGCAGCGAGCGCATCACGCCGAAGAAGCTGTAGAACAGCGATTTGCCGACCGCCATCTTCTGCCAATAAATCAGCGGCGCCGCGTAACTGACCACCAGCACCACGCCCATGCTGAGGATCGACATCAACAGCACGATCAGGGTGTCGACCAGCCGGCCCTCGGGGCGCTTGGCCGGGTCGAACGGCGGCTGGAACTGGGCGATGAATTCGGCCGAGACGAACAGGCGCGACAGCCCGGCGAGCACTGCGATGGCCAGCAAATACAGCAGGCCGATCTTCATGAGATTGAACACGGCCGGCTTGTGCAGCCCGGTCAGCAGCACCGCCGGCGGCACCCGCTGGCCGTGCTGGATCATCAGGCAGGCCCGCATGAACGCCAGGCTCAGCGCGGGTATCAGGGCCGACAGCAGCACCGGTCCAAGCACGGGTATGCGGCTCAGCACGCCGCTGACGAGCATATTCGTCAGCAGCAGGAAGATCAGGGCGCCCGGCTGCTGACGCAACAACGCGGCGCCTTCTTTCAGCCAGGCCCAGCCCGTGCGTGCCGGCAAGCCGCTCATACGGTCAACCGTGGCGCAGCCGTGGCGATGCGCTCGCGCAAGATGCGCTCGAAATGGGTCGGGTCGTGCGGCGTGAGCATTTCCGCTTCGCGCGGCAGGTGGTAGTCGTACAGGCGCGAAAGCCAGAAGCGCAGCGCTGCGGCGCGCAGCATCGGCTGCCACGACGCTTGTTCGGCTTCGGTGAACGGGCGCACCGCGTTGTAGGCGGCCAGCAGCGCGCGGGTGCGGGCCGGGTCGAGCGCGCCGCTGCGCAAATCGATGCACCAGTCGTTGGCAGTGACGGCCAGGTCGAACAGCCAGGTGTCGACGCCGGCGAAATAGAAATCGAAAAAGCCGGTCAGGCGCTCACCGTCGAACATGACATTGTTGCGGAACAGGTCGGCATGGATGGGCCCGCGCGCCAGTTGCTTGTAGGCGCTGCTGGCGGCGTAGGTTTCCTGAAAGTGCATCTCGGCGCGCAGCAGCGCGGCCGCGTCCGCATCCAGGTAGGGCAGCACGGTCGGGGTGGTCTCATTCCACCAGTCCAGGCCGCGCAGGTTCGGCTGGTGCAGGGCAAAGTCCTGCGCCGCCAGGTGCATGCGCGCCAGCATGGCGCCCACTTCGGCACAATGGACGGGCTGCGGGTCCATTTGCGAGCTGCCTTCGAGTTTACTCACCAGAGCCGCCGGCTTGCCGTGCAGCGGCACAATCAGTTGACCGTCGGCATTGGGCACCGGCGCCGGCACCAGCACGCCGCGTTCGGCCAGGTGGCGCATCAGGTTCAGGTAGAACGGCAATTGCTCGAAGCTGAGGTTCTCGAAAATGGTCAGGACCAGTTCGGCACGCTCGGTGCTAAGGAAGAAATTGGTATTTTCAATGCCGGAAGCGATGCCCTTGAGGGACAGGGGCTTGCCTAGTGGGAACTGCTCGATCCAGTGGGTGATGTCATCCAGACTGACCGCGGTGAAGACTGCCATGTGCAAGCGAAAGAGAAAAGTGGATCGGTCCCCGGGAAAAGGCGTGGGGCGGTGCGGGTGAATCGGTGGCGCCTGCAACAAGGCGCCACCGCTGAAACTACGGGTCCTACTTGCGCGCCGGCGCGGGCGCCGTGACCGGCACCGAGGCGGCATCGGCGGCGCCGCCTTCGGCCTCCTCGCCTTGTTTCGGCTTTTTCTTGCCGAGGTCAAACTCCAGCACTTTCCATTGCGGCGGGCGCAAGGTGGTGGTGGCGCCCGAGGCCGAGGTCGCGGCGGTGCCTGGCGGCACCGACTTCATCGTGTAGCTGGTCTTGCCGACGCTCTTGACCTCGACTTCGCGCCCACCCTGGTTGTCCTTCTTTTCGGTGATGCGCTTGTCGCCCTTGCGGGTCGGCAATGGTGCGGTGGTGATCGGCGTGTCCGTGCCTTCCTCGATGCGCTCGAGCTGCGGCGGCGCCGAGCTGGGCGACTTTTGCGCCGCTGCCGGGGCCTGGTTCTGGGCCTGCGCCAGGCCGAGCTGGGCGAACAGGCAGAGCGCCAGGAGTTGCGGGATGGACGGCGTGCGGGACATGATGATCACCTTGAAATTCGTTTTAGGCCATTGTAACAAACGGACACGCCAAACTGTGAAAAGTGGCGGATTCGTCCCCATATGGCAAGCATACCCCGCTTGGGCGTGTTGCGTTTTCTTCAGGCGGGTTTCTGCGATAATGACCGACACTTCGACGGCCAGCCGACCGCCGGCATCAACACGACGGCATCAACCCGCCGGCATCAACCCCTATTTCAGCGCCATGCAAAATACCCTTCTGTTAGTTGACGGTTCCAGCTACCTGTACCGCGCCTTCCACGCCTTGCCCGACCTGCGCAGCCCGGACGGCCACCCGGCCGGCGCCATGCACGGCATGGTCAACATGCTGCGCCGGCTGCGCCTGGATTTTCCGGCCGCCTACATCGCCTGCGTGTTCGACGCCAAGGGCAAGACCTTCCGCGACGACATGTATCCGGACTACAAGGCCACGCGCGCCTCGATGCCGGACGACCTGCGCCTGCAGATCGAGCCGATCCACGAGGCCGTCAAGCACATGGGCTGGCCGATCCTGATGGTCGACGGCGTCGAGGCCGACGACGTGATCGGCACCCTGTCGGTGCAAGCGACGCAGCTGGGCATGAACACCATCGTCTCGACCGGCGACAAGGACCTGGCCCAGCTGGTCAACGACAAGGTCATGCTGATCAACACGATGACCAATGAAAAGCTCGACGAGGCGGGCGTGCTGGCCAAGTTCGGCGTGCCGCCGCAGCGCATCATCGATTACCTGACCCTGATCGGCGACACCGTCGACAACATCCCCGGCGTGAACAAGTGCGGCCCGAAAACCGCGCTCAAGTGGCTGGCGCTGCACGACAGCCTGGAAGGGGTGATGCAGAACGCCCACAGCATCGGCGGCGCGGTCGGCGAGCACCTGCGCAACGCGCTCGAATGGCTGCCGCAGGGCCGCGCCCTGATCACCGTGAAGACCGATTGCGACCTGACGCCCCACATGAGCACGATCGCCGACAGCCTGGTCGGCAAGGCCGAGAACAAGGAAGCGCTGCGCGAATTTTTCCGGCGCTACGGCTTCAAGACCCTGCTGCGCGAAATCGGCGCCGGCGAGGCCACCATCACTTCGGCGCCGGCGCTCAACTCTCCCGAAGGCGACCTGTTCGGCGACAGCGCCGCGCTGCCGGTGATCCGCGGCGAGTACGAGACCGTCACCACCGAGGACGCGCTGGCGCGCTGGCTGGACCTGGTCGACAAGGCCGAGCTGACCTCGGTCGACACCGAAACCACCTCGCTCGAACCGATGACCGCGCAAATGGTCGGCATCTCGCTGTCGGTCGAGCCGGGCAAGGGCGCCTACATTCCGGTCGCGCACCGCTACGCCGGCGTGCCCGAGCAATTGCCGCGCGAATTCGTGCTGGAAAAAATGAAGGCCTGGCTGGAAGACCCGGCCAAGCCGAAGGTCGGCCAGAACCTCAAGTACGACAGCCACATCTTCGCCAACCACGGCGTGACGCTGCGCGGCGTGGTCCACGACACGCTGCTCGAATCGTATGTGTTCGAGTCGCACAAGCCGCACGACATGGACAATATGGCGCTGCGCCACCTCGGCTACCAGACCATTCCGTTCACCGACGTGTGCGGCAAGGGCGCCGGCCAGCTGTGCTTCGACCAGGTCGAGCTGGCCCGCGCCACCGAGTACGCCGGCGAGGATTCCGACATCACGTTGCGCCTGCACCAGGCCATGAAGGGCCACGTCGAGAGCGATGACAAGCTGGCCTTCATCTACAAGCAGATCGAGCTGCCGACCTCGGTCGTGCTGCAAAAGATCGAGCGCAACGGCGTGCTGATCGACGCCGAGCTGCTCGGCGTGCAGTCGAACGAGCTGGGCGCGCGCATCATGGAGCTGGAGCAGAAAGCCTACGAGCTGGCCGGCGGCCCGTTCAACCTCGGTTCGCCCAAGCAGATCGGCGAGATCTTCTTCGGCAAGCTGCAACTGCCGGTCATCAAGAAGACCCCGGGCGGCGCGCCCTCGACCGACGAGGAAGTGCTGCAAAAGCTGGCCGAGGATTATCCGCTGCCGAAGATCCTGCTTGAGTATCGCGGCATGTCCAAGCTCAAGTCGACCTACACCGACAAGCTGCCCAAGATGGTCAACCGCGACACAGGCCGCGTGCACACCAATTACGCCCAGGCGGTGGCGGTGACGGGGCGCCTGTCGTCGAACGAGCCGAACCTGCAGAACATTCCGATCCGCACCAAGGAAGGCCGGCGCATCCGCGAAGCCTTCATCGCCCCGCCCGGCAGCGTGATCGTCTCGGCCGACTACTCGCAGATCGAACTGCGCATCATGGCGCATATTTCGGAGGACGAAGCCATGCTGCGCGCCTTTGCGCAAGGCGAGGATATCCACCGCGCCACCGCGTCCGAAATCTTCGGCGTGCCGCCCGAGCAGGTCGAAAGCGAGCAGCGCCGCTACGCCAAGGTCATCAACTTCGGCCTGATTTACGGTATGAGCGCGTTCGGCCTGGCGGCGAATCTCGGCATCGAACGGGCGGCGGCCCAGAGCTATATCGAGAAATACTTCATGCGTTTTTCGGGTGTGCGCCAGTACATGGAGGACACTCGCCTGCAGGCCAAGGCGCGCGGCTACGTCGAGACCGTATTCGGCCGGCGCCTGTGGCTGCCCGAGATCAATTCGCCCAACGGTCCGCGCCGCCAGGGCGCCGAGCGCGCCGCGATCAACGCGCCGATGCAGGGCACGGCGGCCGACCTGATCAAGCTGGCGATGATCGCCGTGCAGGGCTGGCTGGAGGACGCCAACATGGCCACCCGCATGATCATGCAGGTGCATGACGAACTGGTGCTGGAAGTGCCGGAAGGCGAGCTGGAACTGGTGAAGATCAAGCTGCCCGAACTGATGGCCGGCGTGGCTGAACTCAAGGTGCCGTTGCTGGCCGAAGTGGGCGTGGGCAGCAACTGGGATGAGGCGCACTGAGACGGCGAAATGATCTTGCGCATAGGCCGCGTTGGCAAAAAGCCACAACCAATGTAAGCAAATGTTATTCCCACGGGCAATTGATTAGGAGAAGTGTAAGCAGAAGTTTCAATGTGCGTTCGCGCACGGATGTGTTGCCTTGTTGAAAGTATATTGCTGAAACAGCGTCTTTACTTGCTGTCAAAAAATTTAGCACCAGTCAATTACAAGAGGCATCTCATGAACGCATCCATCTTCCGTATCAGCCTGGTCGCCGCCAGCGCCATCGCTGCCGCATCGCTCGTCGCCTGCGGCGGCGGCGGCGGCGATTCGGGCACCACCCCGACCACCACGATGGGCACCCTCGGCGTCTCGATGACCGATGCCCCGAGCTGCGGTTTCGACGCCGTCAATGTCACCGTCAGCAAAGTGCGCGTGCACAAGAGCTCTTCGGCCAGCGATACCGACGGTGGCTGGTCCGACATCACCTTGTCGCCGGCCCGCAAGATCAACCTGCTGAACCTGACCAACGGCGTGCTCGACGCGCTCGGCACCACCACGCTCGAAGCCGGCCACTACACCCAGCTGCGCCTGGTGCTCGACGCCAACGCAGGCGCCGGGCTGGCGAATACCGTGATTGCCACCGGCAGCACCACCGAGGTCTCGCTCGACACCCCGAGCGAAGCGCAGAGCGGCATCAAGCTCAACAACGAATTCGACGTCACCGCCGGCCAGCGGGTCGACCTGGTGCTCGATTTCGACGCCTGCAAATCGGTCCTGACCAAGGGCAACGGAAAGTACGCGCTCAAGCCGGTGATCAAGGTCATTCCGACCGCCATCAACGGCATCTCCGGTTTCGTCGCCACCAGCGCCTTGGGCAGCAAGGTAGTCGTTTCCGCCCAGCAGAACGGCGCGATCGTCAGCTCGACCACGCCGAACCCGATCACCGGCGAATTCTTCCTGGCCCGCGTCGCGCCGGGCAATTACGACGTCGTCATCACCGCCGACGGCCGCGCCGCCTCGGTGATCGCCGCCGTACCGGTCGCCACCACCACCAGCACCACCGCCCTGAGCACCTCGGCCTCGCCAATCGCCCTGGCCACCAGCGCCACCGCGTCGATCTCGGGCACTGTCACGCTGGCCCCGGTCAGCGCGACCACCGCGACCTACGTCTCGGCCAAGCAGAGCTTTGCGGCCGGCCCGACCGTGACCGTGAAGTACCAGGGCGCGGATATTTCGACCGGCGCCTACACCATCGCCAACCTGCCTGTGGCGGCGCCGCAATACGCCACCTACAGCGCGACCCTGCCGCTGGTGTTCGCGCCCAGCCTGACCACCACGCCAGGCACCGGCAAGTACGCCGTGTCGGCCTCGGCCACCGGCTACACCACCAAGTCGCTGCCGCTGGTCGACGTATCGGCCTTGAACCAGACCGGCGTCAACTTCGCGCTGGTGCCGTAAGGTTTTCGCGCCGCGCGCTTGAGAATTCCCGGCGGTCCGCAACGGATCGCCGCGATTTTTCGCTTTTGGAACTCTTTCCTTTTTCGTTCGTCAGCAACTCCCGACAGCCTAGCGTTCTTCCGAATGATCGAGGAACTCTCCTAGCCACCACCTCTCTAAGTTCTTACGTTTCAGGTCTCGATGGCGTTAGCGCCTCGTTCTGCGCGAATTTCATGAACCGATGGGTGCGCTATGCAATGTTCATTCAAGACCCGGCCGCTGATCCTGGCGATCTCCACGGCCTTGTTGCCGTTTGGTCTGGCGAACGCCGAAGAAACACTGCAGCCCATCGCGGGCACGCAAGCAAGTCAAAACCAGCAAGCGCCACCGGCGCCCGCGCAAAACCAGCAAGCGCCATCGGCGCCCGCGCAAAACCAGCAAGCGCCATCGACGCCCACGCAAAACCAGCAAGCGGCGCCCGCGCAGGCCGAGATGATGCCCGCCTGCTGCGACGGCGGCTGGGGCGGCGTCGGCACGGGGTCCGGTGCGCCGG
>JBDSTZ010000263.1:0-4572 GCA_039927975.1 Massilia sp.
CGACCATCTTGGCGAAGTACTCGGCGCCCTTGGCGCCGACGTGGGTATAGTCGAAGGCCGACTTCGGCGCGCCGACCACCTCGACCCCGTTCGCATCGATGCTGGCCGCCGCTTTCGGTGGCGGCGCCACCGCCAGCGTGTTCGCCTCGTCCGGTCCCATGGCCTGCACGGCGGCGACGCTGTCGGCGTTCAGGTCGAGCAGGGCGGTTTTTTCCTGCACGGCCGCGTGGCGGGTGGCTTCCGCCCATGGCGCCAGATCGTCCTTCAGATAGGCGCCCTTGAACGAGCGGCGCGTCAATGGCGTCACCAGCACCGGCACGCCGCCCAGTGCGCGCGCTTCCTTGGCGTAGCGCGCCATATTGACGGGGAATTCGGTGGCCAGGTCGGTCGAGCGCTCGCCCTTTCCCGGCTGGTCGTTGTGGCCGAACTGCACCAGCACGTAGGTGGCGCTGAAGGCGCTGCCGTCGCGCAGCAGCGCCTCGACTTCGTCCCAGCGCTTCTCCTTGCGGAAGCTTGAGCTGCTGCGCCCGCCGCGCGCCAGATTGATGCACTTGACCTCGGCGACGAAGCGCGCGCAGAAGGCGTCGCCGTAGCCGCTCTTGCTGGCCATGGTCGAATCGCCAACCAGGATCACGCGGATCGGTTTGTCGGCGGCGGCGGCCGGCAGCGCGGCGGCCAGCGAAACGACGAGGGTAGCGACGAGCGAAGCGGCGAGGGCGAGTGGGCGAAGCGTCATGCGGGTCTCCTGATTTCTATAGGGTCTGGCGGTGATTCTGATGCGGCTGTTGCGGCTCTTCGAACTTCAATGTTGCGGCTAGCCGCGCGAAAAAGTACGGGTCACGCGTTCGAGGTGGGCGCGCATCGCGCGGCGCGCCTCGGCCGGGTCGTGCGCGGCGATCGCTTCGAGAATGCGGCGATGGTCGTTCAGGGTTTCCTGGCGTAGCTCCTCGGTCTGGAAATGCTCCTTGAGCTTGTGCCACAGGCGCCCGCGCTGGCTCCACAGGTATTCCATCGCGCCGACCAGCGCGCTGTTGCCGGTGGCCCGCGCGATCGCCAGGTGGAAGGCGCGGTCGGCCTGCTCGTTGCCCGACTTGTTGGCGTGGTCGCGCTCCATCGCCTCGACCGTCACCAGGATCGCGTCGATCGCGCTGTCGGTGGCCACCCGCGCGGCGATCGCCGCCACTTCCGATTCGATCATGCGGCGTGCCGACAACACTTCAAAGGGACCGGGTCCGCCTTCGGTCAGGCCAATTTCCGGCTCGGCCGTTTCGCAGACATACACGCCGGAGCCGCTGCGCACCTCGATCACCCCGGTCAGCTCCAGCGCGATGAGCGCTTCGCGCAACGAGGCGCGGCTGACCGACAGCTTGGCGGCAAGGTCGCGTTCCGACGGCAGCCGTGCCCCGGGCGCGATCGCTTCGTCGCGGATCATCGCCTCGATACGGTCGCCCACTACCCGGTAAAGCCGGGTTTCCGGGATAATCTCGTGCGAGGCCGAAGGTGGTTTCCTGATCATGGAATCATATTAACGATTGGTCAGACCATTGTAAAGTGGTTAGACCAATTGATCGATCTGGACTAGCCAGATTTTTTAATTACTGGCATACTTACGTGGTCTGATCCTGTATTTAACGAATAGAAGGAAGTACAAAATGACCACAGCGACGTCCGCCCCGAGCGCACAAACGCCGCGCTTTATCCGCATGCACGATAACGACAACGTGGCGATCGTTGTCAACGATGGCGGTCTGCCTGCCGGCGCGGTGTTCGCCGACGGCCTGACGCTGCTTGAAGCGGTGCCGCAAGGGCACAAGGTGGCGCTGCGCGACATCGCCGAGGGCGCCGCCGTGGTGCGCTACAACGTCACGATCGGCTACGCCGCGCGCGACCTGCCCGCCGGCACCTGGATCGGCGAAGCGCAAGTGACGCTGCCGCCCGCGCGCGAACTGACCAATCTGCCGATCGCCAACGCCCCGCGCCCCGTGCTCGAGCCGCTCGAAGGCTACACCTTCGAAGGCTTCCGCAATCCGGACGGCTCGGTCGGCACCCGCAACATCCTCGCCATCACCACCACCGTGCAGTGCGTCTCCGGCGTGGTCGACTACGCGGTCAAGCGCATCAAGGAAGAGCTGTTACCAAAATACGACAACGTCGACGACGTCATCGGCCTTGAGCACAGCTACGGCTGCGGCGTGGCGATCGACGCGCCCAACGCCAACGTGCCGATCCGCACGCTGCGCAACATCAGCCTGAACCCGAACTTCGGCGGCCAGGCCATGGTGGTGAGCCTGGGCTGTGAAAAGCTGCAGCCGACCCGCCTGTTCCCGAAAGGCTCGATCCCCATCGCCAACGGCAATGGCGGCGAGCCCGCCCACGTCTGCCTGCAGGACCAGGGCCACGTCGGCTTCATGTCGATGATCGAATCGATCATGCAGACCGCCGAAGGACAGCTCAAGATCCTGAATGCGCGGCGCCGTGAAACCTGCCCGGCCTCCGAACTGGTGGTCGGCGTGCAGTGCGGCGGCAGCGACGCGTTCTCCGGCGTGACGGCCAATCCGGCCGTCGGTTTCGCCACCGACCTGCTGGTGCGCGCCGGCGCCACCGTCATGTTCTCGGAAGTGACTGAAGTCCGCGACGGCATCGACCAGCTGACTTCCCGCGCGACCACGCCGGAAGTGGCCGAAGCGATGATCCGCGAGATGGACTGGTACGACAGCTACCTGAAAAGGGGCGGGGTTGACCGTAGCGCGAATACAACGCCTGGCAACAAGAAAGGCGGCCTGTCGAACATCGTCGAAAAAGCCATGGGCTCGATCGTCAAGTCCGGCAGCAGCCCGATTTCGGGCGTGCTGGCGCCGGGCGAAAAGCTCACCAGCAAAGGCTTGATCTACGCCGCCACGCCGGCCAGTGACTTCATCTGCGGCACCTTGCAGGTGGCCGCCGGCATGAACCTGCACGTGTTCACCACCGGCCGCGGCACGCCGTACGGCCTGGCGCCGGTACCGGTCATCAAGGTGGCCACCCGCACCGAACTGGCCAAGCGCTGGCACGACCTGATGGACCTGAACGCCGGCAAAATCGCCACCGGCGAATCGACCATCGCCGACGTCGGCTGGGAATTGTTCCAGCTGCTGCTCGACACCGCCAGCGGAAAACGCACCTGGGCCGAGCACTGGAAACTGCACAACGCACTCGTGCTGTTCAACCCGGCGCCAGTGACCTGATCGCCGCCTGAATCGTGTATGCTGCTGGACGCGCGACGCCCCGGCAGCGACACGCAGCGCACAGCCCCCATATTTACAACAGACTTTTTAGCTCACAACCGACATGACAACAGCGACCACCGGCAAGCCATTCAAACGCATTCTCCTGACCGGCGCCGCCGGTGGACTGGGCCGCATTCTGCGCGACCGCATCAAGCCCTGGGCCGACGTGGTGCGCCTGTCGGACATCGGCGACATGGGCGAAGCCCGCGAGGGTGAAGAGATTGTCCGCTGCGACCTGGCCGACAAGGCGGCCGTGCTGGCGATGATGGAAGGAGTGGACGCGGTGCTGCATTTCGGCGGCCTGTCGACCGAGTACGCGTTCGAGGACATCATGCAGGCCAACATCCTCGGCACCTACAACTTGTACGAAGCGATCCACAAGTGCGGCGTCAAGCGCGTCGTGTTCGCCAGCTCGAACCATGCGATCGGCTTCTACCGCACCACCGACATGATCGACGCCGACAGCCCCACCCGTCCCGACACCTTCTATGGCGTCAGCAAATGCTTCGGCGAGTCGCTCTCGCGCTTCTACTTCGACCGCTTCGGCATCGAGACGGTGTGCCTGCGGATCGGTTCCTCGTTCGAGAAGCCGGCCAACAAGCGCATGCTGATCACCTACTTCAGCTACGACGACCTGGTCGAGTCGCTGCGCTGCTCGCTGGTGACGCCGCGCGTCGGCCACACCATCCTGTTCGGCATGTCGGACAACGCCGGCAAATGGTGGGACAACCGCAAGGCGGCCCACCTGGGCTTCGTCGCCAAGGACAGCTCGGAGAAATTCAACGACATGTTCCCGGACAGCGGCGACTATCCGGGTCCGGACGATGTGGCCAACACCTTCCAGGGCGGCGGCTTCATCCTGACCGGCCCGCAGTACAAGGACCCGAAGTAAGCGCGCCAGTGCGGCTTTGAACGCGTAGCGCCTGCTCGGGCGCCGCCGCCGGTGATGCCGGCCGCGGCGCCCGTTTCACGTGCGGCTCAGGCGCCGGCCAGCAGCGCGCTGAGGGCGGCGTGCAGCTTGCCGCATTCCTCCTCGGTGCCGATGCTGATGCGCAGATAATTGTCGATGCGCGGCAAGCGGAAGTGGCGCACCAGGATCGCCCGCTCGCGCAGGGCCAGCGCCAGCTCGGCCGCCTGGCGGCGCGCATGGCGCACGAACAGGAAGTTAGTGGCCGAGTCGAGCACCTCGAAATCGAGCGCGCGCAATTGCGCCGCCAGCTGCTCGCGGATGCGCATCAGCTGCGCGCGCTTGTCCTCGAAGTAGGCGCTGTCTTCGATCGCCGCCGCCGCGCCGGCCTGGGCGGGG
>JBDSTZ010000264.1:0-4917 GCA_039927975.1 Massilia sp.
CGGCAGGGAACTCATAACGGCGCGTCAATATCGCCGGAGCACCTCCCTATGACGCAGCTGCGGCCGAACCAAAAGTAACATCCACGTAACATCCCACGCGAAAACGACGCGCGCACGATTGCGCGTCATCGCAGTTTCACTGCGTAAAAATCAATGTTACGATGAATCAACTTCTCGTCACTTTATCCCGCGCGGGTATCCCTCCTCGCGCAATAAACTGACCTGCGGCCCTCCGCCCTCCGCGAAGCTAGCCTGATTGAGAGTTGACTCTTTGTAAGGATCGAGAATGGGCTATCCAAGTCCGGCTGCCGACATCGCCGAGGAACGCACGTCGGGCGCTGTCGAGATGCAACGTCAGGCGGCCTTGCTCAAAACCGGCGCCTTGCAGGAAGCGATTTTCAACAGCGCGTATTTTTCCAGCATCGCCACCGATGAAAACGGCGTCATCCAGATTTTCAACGTGGGCGCCGAACGCATGCTTGGCTACGCCGCGCTCGATGTGCTCAACAAGATCACGCCGGCCGATATTTCCGACCCCCTCGAATTGATCGCGCGCGCCAACGCGCTCAGCGCCGAACTGCGCACCACCATTTCGCCCGGCTTCGAGGCGCTGGTCTTCAAGTCCGCGCGCGGCATCGAAGACATTTATGAGCTGACCTATATCCGCAAGGACGGCAGCCGCTTTCCGGCGATCGTCTCGGTCACCGCGCTGCGCAGCGACGAGGGGCCGATCATCGGCTACCTGCTGATCGGCACCGACAACACCGCGCGCAAGCTGGCCGAGGAAGCCCAGGCCCAGCTCGACCGCCTGCGCAGCGACCAGGCTTTTTACACCCGCTCGCTGATCGAGGCGAATGTCGACGCCCTGATGATGACCACGCCGCTCGGCATCATTTCGGACGTGAACCAGCAAATGGTCACCCTGACCGGCTGCAGCCGCGAAGAACTGATCGGTGCGCCCTGCCGCGATTTCTTTTCCGAGCCGGCGCGCGCCGACGAGGCCATCGAGCGCGTCATCGCCGAAGGCCGGGTCAGCGATTTCGAACTGACGGTGCAGGCCAAGCATGGCCAGCAAACCAAGGTCTCATACACCGCGGCGGTGTATCGCGACCGCGATCACGCGGTACAAGGCGTGCTGGCGGCGGCGCGCGACATTACCGAGCGCACCCGTCTCGACCAGATTCTGAACGAAAAGAATATCGAACTCGAACACGCCAACCGGATGAAGTCCGAGTTCCTGGCCACCATGTCGCACGAACTGCGCACGCCGCTCAACGCGGTGATCGGCTTTTCGGAAGCGCTCAAGGATGGCCTGGTCGGCTCGCTGAGCGAGGTGCAGCTTGCCTATGTCGACGATATTTTCAACAGCGGCCAGCACCTGCTGGCGCTGATCAACGACATCCTCGACCTGTCGAAGGTCGAGGCCGGGATGATGTCGCTGGAATTCGAAGCGGTCGACGTCAAGCTGCTGCTGGCAAACAGCATGAGCATCGTGCGCGAGCGCGCCGGCGCGCAGCAGATTGCGCTCGAACTGGAAACCGGCGATGCGCTGGGCACCCCGCTGCTCGATATGCGCAAGACCAAGCAGATTGTCTACAACCTGTTGTCGAACGCGGTGAAATTCAGCGCCAGGCAAGGCCGGGTGGTGCTGCGCGCGCGCCGGGTGCCGCGCGAGGCGGTGGGCGTCATGGGCGGCGCCTGGCCGGTGCAGCAATTCCCGCTGGCCGACAACGGCTTTGCCGAATTCCTGGAAATTTGCGTTGGCGATTGCGGCATCGGCATCGACGTCGACCAGATGCCGAAGTTGTTCCAGGCGTTCAGCCAGGTCGACAGCAGCTTGTCGCGCAAGTTCGAAGGTACCGGGCTGGGTCTGGCGATGGTCAAGCAACTCGCCGAACTGCACGGCGGCACAGTGGCGCTGACCAGCTCGCCCGGGCTGGGCTCCTGCTTTGCCGTCTGGTTGCCGCTGCGCGAAGGCGCGCATGACGGCGAACCGGAGGGACTGGGCGAGGACGCCATGCTGTTTGGCCTCGCGGACGGCGCCCCGCCGCCGCCGGCCTCGCGCGAACGGCTGGCCCTGATTGTGGAGGACGACGACCGGGCGTCCGAACTGATGCGCCTGCTGCTCGAATCGGAAGGTTTCAACGTGCGGCGCGCCGCCAGCGCCGAGCAGGCGCTCGAGATGCTGGGCCAGCAAGTGCCAAGCTTGATCACGCTCGATATTCTGCTGCCCGGCATCAACGGCTGGGAACTCCTGCTGCGCCTGCGCGCCGACGCCGTCCTGGCGCATGTGCCGGTGGTGGTGATCTCGGTCGCGGCCGACGCCGAGGGGCAGGCGCTGGCCGGCGGCGCCGCGCTGCTGCAGAAACCGGTCAGCCGCGGCCAGCTGCGGTCCACCCTGGTCGACCTTGGCCTGGCGCGCCAGGATGCCCGGGTCTACACCGTGCTGGTGGTCGACGACGACCCGCGCGCGGTGGAAATCATGGCCGCCTTCCTGCCTTCCCCCACCTTCGCGATCGTGCGCGCGTATGGCGGCGCCGAAGCGATCGCGCTGGCGCAACGGCTGCGGCCCGACCTGATCCTGCTCGACCTGATGATGCCGGAAGTGAGCGGATTCGACGTGGTGCGGGTGCTCCAGCGCTATCCCGATACCGCCCGCATACCGGTGCTGGTGGTGACCGCCAAACATATCACCGCGCAGGACCGCGCTCTCCTGGGCAGCAATGAAGACGCGATCCTGCATATTGTGCAGAAATCCGGCTTCAACCAGGCCCGCTTCCTCGACGCCGTGCGGCATGCGCTGGCGATCCGTTAGCGGCGACCGGAGTCCACACTTCACCACCGTTAGTTAAGACAACCTCAGACAACCCCAGACAACCCAGACAAGCAAAGCGAAACACCATGGCTTCCATCCTCGTTATAGAAGACAACGCGGCGAACATGCGACTGGCGGTACTGCTGCTGGAACAGGCCGGCCACATGGTCGCCTGCGCCGGCGACGCCGAAAGCGGCATCGCGCTGGCCCGCGCCGCCGCACCCGACCTGATCCTGATGGACATCCAGCTGCCAGGCATGGATGGATTGGCGGCGACCTCGGTGCTCAAGCGCGACCCGCGCGCGGCCGCCATTCCGGTGATCGCCCTGACCGCGTTGGCGATGAAGGAAGACGAGGAGCGCAGCATTCGCGCCGGCTGCGACGGCTATATCGCCAAGCCGTTGCGCTACAAGGATCTGTATGCGTTGATCGACAGTCTGCTGCCGGCGGCCGCATCATGAACAACGAGGCCGAGACGCTGACTGCGGGCATTGCAGGCACAGAACGTACCACCAGCGCGACAATCCTGGTCGTCGACGACGAGCTGGTCAACCGGCGCCTGATGCAAGCGCTGCTCACGCCGGAAGGCTACCTCGTCGAGTGGGCCGAGTCAGGCGCCGAGGCGCTGAGGATGGTGGCGCAGCGCCCGCCCGACCTGATCCTCCTCGATATCATGATGCCCGGCATGGATGGCTACCAGGTGGCGGCATCCCTCAAGAGCCAGCAGGCGACCTCGCATATTCCGATCATCATGCTGACCGCGCTGGCCGACAAGCAAGCCCGCCTGGCCGGGCTGGCGGCGGGCGCCGAGGAATTGCTGACCAAGCCGATCGAGCGCACCGAATTATGGCTCAGGGTGCGCAACCTGCTGCGCCTCAAGTCGCTGAGCGACCTGCTGCTCGGCCACAGCGAAATCCTCGAGCAGCAAGTCAGCGCCCGCAGCGGCGAGCTGCAACGCTTTCGCAGCGCGATGGACGCCACCGCCGACGCCATTCTGCTGATCGACCGCGCCAGCATGCTGTTCATCGAAGTCAATGCCACCGCCTGCGCAATGCTCGGCTATTCGCGCGCGGCCCTGCTGCGCCTCGGCCCGGCGGAGGTGAGCGTGCTGCCGCTCGCGCAGCTCACCAGCGCCTACGACGCCCTGATCGCCGACGCCGCGCGAGACGCACTCAGCGAAATGGAAGTGCGGCACAGCGACGGCAGTGTGATTCCGGTCGACGTCCAGCGCAAGGCGCACCTGTTCGAAGGCAAGTGGATGATCGTCGTCGTGCTGCGCGACATTCGCGAACGCAAGCTGGCCGAACGGCGTTTGCACCACATGGCGCATTACGATGGGCTGACCGGCCTGCCCAACCGCTCGCTGTTCTACGACACCCTGAGCAGGACCTTGAGCCAGGCCGCAGAGAACGACTGGCAGGTGGCGGTTCTGCTGATCGACCTCGATCATTTCAAGGACATCAACGACACGATGGGCCACGCGGTTGGCGATGCGCTGCTGGTGGAGGTGAGCGAACGGCTGCTCGGCTGCGTGCGCGCGCGCGACACGCTTGGCCGGCTCGGCGGGGATGAATTCGCCGTCATTCTGGTGACTCGGCAAGGCCGGCCACGGCCCGACCTGGTCGCCACCAAGCTGCTTGAGGCCCTGCACGCGCCAGTCACGGTGCAGCAGCGTACGCTGCGCATCAGCGCCAGCATCGGCATTGCCGTGCAGCCGACCGACGCGACCGACGCCGATACCCTGATCCGCTTCGCGGACACCGCGATGCAGCGCGCCAAGCACGCCGGCCGAAACACCTTCGTCTATTTCACCACGCAGATGAATATCGACGTGCAGGCAAGGCTCGCGCTCGAACGCGATCTGGCGCGCGCGCTCGAACAGGAAGAATTCGTCTTGCACTACCAGCCGAAGATTGAGCTGAGCACCGGTCGGGTGGCCGGGGTCGAAGCGCTGCTGCGCTGGAACAGGCCCGGGCATGGCATGGTGCCGCCGAACGCCTTCATCCCTGTGCTGGAGGAGACCGGACTGATTGGCGCAGTGGGGCTGTGGGTCATTCGTGCGGCCTGCCAGCAGATCAAGGCGTGGCAGCGGGGCTCCGGGC
>JBDSTZ010000265.1:0-4532 GCA_039927975.1 Massilia sp.
TTGTCGGGATTGAAGCGGCTGTCGGTCGGCGTCAGCCAGGTGCCGTAGACCAGCGCCTGGCTGAACACGCTGGTGCGCAGCGGCGGCCCGTCGTCGGCGCTGGCGCCGGCACTGACGCCGCCACCGAACAGCGCCAGGCACAGCGGCAGAAGGTGGAACGAAGCGCGCATCTAGCGAGTCAGCGAGGCGACGGTCAGTTCGTCGCGCTCGATCTTCTGCACCTTGATACCGGTGTATTCGAGCACCGACACATTGCCCCCCACGATCGCGTCGCGAATCACCATGCGGCTGACAAACGGCTGCTTGCGGCCTTCGTAAGTGATGGTGTTGGCGGTCTCGAAAGTGGCCGACTTGAACAGCTTGCCCGAGACCGAATAGAAGTCGGCCTTGACCGGCACCAGCCGCGAGCGCGAGACGTAATAGACGATGCGGTCGTAAGTGACCCACTTGTTCTTGCCGACCAAATTGAGCACGTACACTGCTTCGCCGTTGATCATATCCTCGGGCATCAGGGTCCCGTCGTATTCCTTCATGTAGTTGGTCGAGGCGATGTCGCCGTTCGACGCCGGGCCCATCATCTTCTGGCGGCTCGAGATCGACACCGCCTTCTGGATGTCGGGCCGGCCGTACCACATGTTGCGCCCGAGCTGGAGCAGCTTGCCGCCGGTCGCGCGCGCCGGGTAGGAAGTCTCGGCCACGCTGTTGTCGCCGTCGGCCTTGACGCGCAGGATGCGCACGTTCTCGTTGGCGTCCGGGTCGACGGCGGTGATCTTGAGGTCCCACACCACGCCGGGCAGGCCGCCGCCGCGCGTGCGGTCGGTCGCTTCGAGCACCTGCAGCGCGGTCAGCGATTCGGCGTGCGCCGGCAGGGCGGCGGCCAGCAGCGCGCCGGCCAGGATCAGTTGTTGTTTAAGGCTGTATTGATTGAACATGACGCTATCCGTAATGAGGGGTCAGGCGAACGAAAGGGCGTCGACGATGCCGCGCCGCGCAGCCTTGAGCGACGGCAGCAGCGCCGCCACCAGCGACAGCAGCAGCACGATCGCCGACACGGCGCCGATGCGGCCCCAGTCCAGGTCGACCAGCAGCGCCACCGAATACGATGAATTGGGCGGCACGTACGAGATGTCGGCGCCATTGACCGCCGCCGCCAGCGCCAGCGTGGCGATCAGCCCGATGCCGATCCCGAACAGCGCCAGCCAGGCCGCCTCGAACGAGAACAGGCGCAGGATGCCGAAGGTGCGCATGCCCAGCGCGCGCAGAGTGCCCACCTCGCGGGTGCGCTCGATCACCGTCATCGAAATGGTGTTGGCGATGCTCATCGCGGCGATCACGAACACGATGCTGGCGATGAAGGCGAAGATCATGTCGAACAGGTTGCGCACCTGGGTGTAGAAGCTCGACAGCTCCTTCCAGGTCTTGATCTCGACGTCGAAGCCGGCCGCCGCCAGCTTGCCTTGCAGTTCGACGCGCTTGGACTCGGTTTGCGCCTCGTTGTCGAGCAGGACCACGAAGCGCTCGGCGCGCTCGGTGTCGAGCAGGGTCTGCACGAAGCCGAACGGGAACACCATGTATTTGTCGTTGGTGTTCGCATTGCCGGTGTTGAAAATGTCGACGATCTGCGCATCCATCGCATTGGCCTGGCCGTCGATGGTGGCGGTCATCAGGGTCACCGTGCTGCCCACTTTGTAGTTGAGCAGCTTGGCCAGGTCGGCCGACACCGCCACGCCGTACTTCTGGTTCGGATCGAGCTTGCCGCCGGCGCCTTCGACCAGCGCGCCGCGCAGGATTTTGGCGTCGGAGGCGACGATGCCCTCACCGATGAAGATGGTCGAGGCATTGCCGTTCGAGGCCATGCCGTTGACGCTGATGCGAGGCGACACCAGCTTGACGCCGCCGCTCGCTTCGACGATCTCGCGCACCCGCTTCATCTCGTCGGCGTCGAACATGTACTTCTTCGGTTTCAGCTTGCCTTCGCTGAGCATGCCCTTCTTGAGGATGGTGAGGTGGCCCAGCCGTTCGCCGGCCACCGCCTGCAATTGCAGGCCGTCGTAGACGTTGGCGATATAGCCGGCGAACAGGTTGATGGCGGTCAGCCCGGCGGCGATCGCCAGCACCGTGGCCAGGCTGCGGTGGCGGTTGCGCAGCACATTGCGCAGGGCGAGCAGTAACATGTTCATTGCAGTTGTCCTTCTACGATGCGGCCGTCGCGCAGTTGGACGGTGCGGGTCATGTGGCCGAGGATCCGGCTGTCGTGGGTGGAAAACACGAAGGTGGTGGCGAATTCGCGCCGCAGCGAGACGATCAGGTCCATCACCATCAGGCTCGTTTCGCTGTCAAGATTGGCGGTCGGCTCGTCGGCGATCACCAGCTGCGGCTGGGTCACCAGCGCGCGCGCGATCGCCACCCGCTGGCGCTGGCCGCCGCTCATCTTGTCGGGGTAGGCCTGCAGGTGTGCGCCCAGGCCCACCCGCGCCAGCAGCGCCTTGGCCTGTTCCTTGGCGCCCGGCGCCAGTTTGCCGCGCAGGCGCAGCGGCAGCAGCACGTTCTCCAGCGCCGACAGCACCGGGATCAGGTTGAAGCTCTGGAAGATGAAGCCGATCTTCGCGCTGCGCAGGTCGGCCTTGGCGTTGCGGCTCAGCGCCAGCACGTCCTGCGCGCCGAGGATCACGTGGCCCTGGTCCGGCTCGTCGAGCATGCCGATCAGGTTCAGCAGGGTCGACTTGCCGCTGCCGGACGGCCCGCAAATGGCCACCATCTCGCGTTCGGCGAGCGTGATGTCGACCCCGCGCAGCGCGTGCACGCTGACGCTGCCCTGGCGGTAGGTCTTGTGGATGCCCGTCAGGCGGGCGATTTCGATGCCGGCGTGCGCGGCCGGCGCGCTGTTGGCGGCCGCGACCTGGGTCGGCTGGACGATCCAGCTGGCTGATTTATCGACAAGCATGTGATTCCTCTGGTGTGGTGCTGTTGGTGTTCTGGATGGCGCGGATCAATTCGGCCTGGCTGGCGATGGTCGGATGCTGGAACACGTGTTTGAGCTCGACCGCGCAGTCGAAGCGGCTGCGCAGCGCGCCCAGCATCTTGATGGCGAACATCGAATCGCCGCCGACCTGGAAGAAGTCGGCCAGCACGCTCACGCGCGGCAGCGCGAGCAGCTCGCGCCACAGCGCGCCGACCGCCTCTTCGAGCCCGTCGCGCGGATCGACGTGTAGGGTCGCCTGCAACGGCGCGCTGTCGAGGTCCGGCAGCAGCTTGCGTTCGACCTTGCCGTTGCTGCTCAAGGGCAGCCGTTCGAGCGCGCGCAGGGTGTGCGGCACCATGTAGGGCGGCAGCTGGGCCAGCAGGAAGCTGCGCAGTGCGCCGCTGTCCAGGCTCTCGCCGGGCTGCACGCAATAGAAGGCGCCGAGGCGCTTCTCGGCATGCCGCTCGCCCTTGCAGACCACCACCACGTCGGCAATCGCCGGATGCTTGCGGATCGCCGCCTCGATTTCACCGAGCTCGATGCGGAAGCCCTGCACCTTGACCTGCTGGTCCTGGCGGCCGAGGAATTCGATCACGCCGTCGGCGCCGCGGCGTCCCAGGTCGCCGGTGCGGTACAGCCGCTCGCCGGTACGCGGGTGATGCACGAAAGCCTTGTCGGTCAGTTCCTGGTCGCCCCAGTAGGCCAGCGCCAGTCCGGCGCCGCCGATGTACAGCGCGCCCGTGACCCAGGCCGGCGCTTCTTCCATCCGGTGATCGAGCACGTGGATGCTCTGGTTGCGCATCGGGTAGCCGTAAGGGATGCTGGTCCAGGCCGGGTCGACCTGCTCGATCGGATACCAGATCGACCAGATCGACGCTTCGGTCGCGCCGCCCAGGCTGCGCACCCGCGCGCCGGGGCAGGCCGCCTTGATCCGTTGCGGCAGGGTGACCGGAATCCAGTCGCCGCTGAGCATCGTGTGGCGCAGGCCCGGCAGGCTGCGCGCGCTGCGTTCGCAATGCTCGATCAGCAGGCCGCACAGGGCCGGCACCGAATTCCACAGCGTGACCTTGTGCTCGATGACCAGCTCGGCCCAGTGGGCCGGATCGAGCCTTCGTTCGTGGTGCGGCAGCACCAGCGTGCCGCCGGCGGCCAGGATGCCGAAGAAGTCGTACACCGACAGGTCGAACGAGAGCGAGGACACCGACAGCACGCGGTCGGCAGGGCCGATCGACAATGTGTCGTTGACATCCTCGATCGTGTTGACGGCGCCCCGATGATCGATCACCACGCCCTTCGGCTTGCCGGTCGAGCCGGAGGTGAAGATCACATAGGCGATGCCGCCGGCGCTGGCGCGCGAGCGCGCCAGCAGGTCGGGCGGCGCCACGCCGTCTTCGGTCAGCGCGACGACGTGCGCCGCGCTGATGCCGGCCAGGCGAGCTTGCAGATCCGGCGTGGTGAGAATCGTCTTGACGCGGCCGTCGTCCAGCAATTCGGCGATGCGCTGGTCCGGCAGCGCCGGATCGATCGGCATGTAGGCCGCGCCGCTGTTCATGATGCCCAGCGTGGCGGC
>JBDSTZ010000266.1:0-7562 GCA_039927975.1 Massilia sp.
CGACGCTGATCACCGCGCCATCCTTGTCCGCGCTTACCGAGACGTCCACCGTGCCGCCAACCGGCGTGTACTTGACCGCGTTGTCGATCAGGTTGCGCATGAGGATGGTGAGGGCGTCGGCCTGCCCTTCCACGCTGACCTCGTCGGCTTGCTGCAGACCGAGGTCGACGCCCTTGTTCTGCGCCACCCCGGCCAGGTCGCCGATGCAGCGACGCGCCAGCTCGTCGAGCGCGACCGGCGCCGCCTTCACTCCGCCCGCCGCGCTCGCCTCCTGGCGGGCCAGCACCAGCAATTGCTCCACCAGCCGCGTGGCGCGCTCGATGCCGGCCGTCAGGCGCCCCACCGCCACCGCGCGCGCCTCGGGATTGTCGGCGCGCTCCAGGCTGAGCACCTGCAGCTTGAGCGCGGCCAGCGGCGTGCGCAATTCATGCGCGGCGTCGGCGACGAAATGCTGCTGCGCCTCGAAGGCGGTCTTCACGCGGCCGAACAGCAGGTTCAGTTCGTGCACCAGCGGCCTGACCTCGTCGGGCAGGCCGGCCTCCGACACCGGCGACAGGTCGTCGGCCTGGCGCGCCGCCACTTGCGAGCGCACCCGCGCCACCGGTTGCAGCGAGCCGCTGACGACCCACCACACCACCAGCATCAGGATCGGCATCATGACCGCGATCGGCCCGACGGTGCGCAAGGCCAGGCTGCCGGCCATGTTGCGGCGCACCGCCATGTCCTGCGCCACCTGCACGGTCTGGGTCGGGGTCTGGATCGAGAAGATGCGATAGATGGTGCCGTTGGCGCGCACATTTGAAAAGCCCAGCACCGCGCGCTGCGGCAAGGTGGCGCGCGAGACGGTGCGGAACACTTGCACGCCGTCCGGGGTCCAGACCTGCACCAGCATGTCGTTGTCTTCGCTGACCGGATCCTCGCCGGTGCGCGCCTCCATGTTCGACAAGGGCGCGTTCGAGCGCAGCGACAGCGCCATCTGGCGCATGTGGTAATCGAAAATCTGGTCGGCGTCGTTGAGCGCGGTGTTGTAGGCGATCGACGCCTGGGCGAAGGCGGCGATGGTGATCGCGGCCAACAGGAACCACAGCAGACGGCCGCGCAGCGAATGGGTCACTTTCATCGCAGCGTTTCCTTCATCGTTTGGGCACCATGTAGCCGACGCCGCGCACGTTCTGGATCAGGTCGCTGCCGAGCTTTTTGCGCAGGCCGTGGATGTAGACTTCCACGGCGTTGCTGCTCACCTCGTCGCGCCAGCTGTACAGTTTTTCTTCGAGCTGGGCGCGCGAGAGCACGACCCCGGGCCGCGCGATGAGCGCTTCGAGCACCGCCCATTCGCGCGCCGACAGGCTGGCCGAGGCGCCGTCGACCAGCACTTCGCGGGTGGCCGGGTTGATGGAGATGTTGTTGTAGTCGAAGACCGGCTCGGCCCGTCCGGCGGCGCGCCGCAGCAAGGCGCGGATGCGCGCCAGCAGCTCGTCGAGGTCGTAGGGTTTGAGCACGTAATCGTCGGCGCCCGCGTCGAGCCCGGCGATGCGCTGCTCGACCGAGTCACGCGCGGTGGCCACCAGCACCGGGGTGCGGTCCTTGCGCGCGCGCATCGAGCGCAGCACTTCCAGGCCATCCTTGCGCGGCAAGCCCAGGTCGAGCAGGACCAGGTCGTAGTTCTGCGATTGCATCAGGGCGGTGTCGGCCATCTCGCCGTCCTTGACCCAGTCGACCGCGTAGTGCTCGTCCCGCAACAGGTCGAGCACCACTTCGCCGATCATCGTATCGTCTTCCACCAGCAGCAGGCGCATCACATCCTCGTTGTTTGTTCAGTGCCGGCGAAAGACCGGACGATTAGCCGATATGCACCGGGATGAAGATTTTGTCATTGCCGCGCTGAATCAGCAAGGCCACCGACTTGCTCGACTTGCCGACCAGCGTGCGCACCTGGTCGATACTGCTGACCGGCCGCCCGTTGATCGACAATAGCACGTCGCCCGGCTGCACGCCGGCGTTGGCCGCCGCGCCGCCCGCGTCCTCGATCACCAGACCGCTGGCCAGGCCCGACTGGCGCCGTTCGAGCGGTTCGAGCGGACGCAGGGCCAGGCCAAGCCTGCCGCCGCTGTCGGCGCCCTTGCCGGCATCGTTGTCGGCCAGGTCGGGCTTGTCGTTGGCGTCGGCCAGGCTGGCGTTCAGCTGGATGATCTTGCCGTCACGCCAGACGTCGAGCTTGACCTTGTCGCCCGGCTTTGACAGGCTGAGCATCGCCGGAAGATCGCCCGATGCGACTATCGGCTGGCCATTGACTTTGCGAATCACGTCCCCCGACTTGATACCCGCTTTGTCCGCTGCTCCGCCACGCTCGACGTTTGACACCAACGCGCCTTCCGGCGACTCCAGCTTGAAGGAATCGGCGAAACCCTGGTTCACTTCCTGGATCGACACGCCCAGCTTGGCATGCTGCACCTTGCCGGTGGCGACGATCTGTTCCTTGATGCGGTTGGCCAGGTCGATCGGGATGGCGAACGACAAGCCCTGATAGCCGCCGGTCTGGCTGTAGATCTGCGAATTAATCCCGATCACTTCGCCGCGGGTGTTGAACAGCGGCCCGCCCGAGTTGCCCGGATTGACGGCGACGTCGGTCTGGATGAAAGGCACGGCGCCATTGCCGCCCTCGTCCGGCAGCGAGCGGCCCTTGGCGCTAACCACGCCGGCCGTCACGGTGCTTTCCAGGCCGAAGGGCGAGCCGATCGCCAGCACCCATTCGCCGACTTTCAGATCGGTTGATTTGCCGATTGGCACCACCGGCAAGTTCTTGGCGTCGATCTTGAGCACCGCCACGTCGGTCTTGGGGTCGGAGCCGAGCACGCGGGCGCGGTATTCGCGCCGGTCTTGCAGCTTGACCGTGACTTCCTTGGCGTCGCGCACCACGTGCGCGTTGGTCAGGATGACACCGTCCGGGCTCACCAGGAACCCGGAACCGGCGCCAAAAACGGGCGTATCGCGTTGACCACGGGGATTTTGCGGCCCCTGGAAGCGACGGAAAAATTCGAAGAAGGGATCGTTCTCGTCAAACCCGCGCGGGCCCTGGGCGCCCATCGAGGTCTTGGTGGTGCCCATCACGCGGACGTTCACCACGGCCGGGCCCATGCGCGAGACGATGCCGGTGAAGTCCGGCAACGCGACCGAGGCGGGCGTGCCCGACGGCGTCACCGATGGCGGCGCCACGGTGGCGGCGGCCACCGGCACAGTGGGGTTCGATGCGCCGGGCTGGGCCACGGCGTTGTTATGATTGACGGCGATCGCGCCCACCGCTCCGCCGATGGCTCCGGCGGCGGCCAGCGCGAGCGTGAGACGCTTGGCACTGATGGCGGTAACGGCACTGACGTTAGACATTACGACCTCCTGGGATCTGATGGGGTTGAAGTGTTGTTGTGAGCTTTCATTCTGGGTCAGCAGACTTAGAACTTGCTTAATGTCTTGAGGCCGTTGCGCGCGCCCGACAGCCGGCGTGCGGCGGAACGCACAAAGGGCGCCCCGAACAGCGGACGCCCTTATATTTACTGGCCTGGTTCAACGACCGCGCGGGCGCGATCCGTTCAGCGGACCGGCGTCACGCCGCGCGCGGGCGGCCTGCGGCCCTTAAGCGGCCTGGGCTTCGCGCTGCTCGGCAGGCACCGTGCGCTGCTCGAGGGTCTGCACATTGTCGCCGCCATTGATGGTGATCTTGCGCGGCTTGAGTGCTTCCGGCACTTCACGCACCAGCTCGATGGTGAGCATGCCGTTGTCGAACGAGGCGGTGGTCACCTTGACGTGATTGGCCAGCTGGAAACGCTGCTCGAAATCGCGCGCGGCGATGCCACGGTGCAGATAGGTGCGCTGTTGCGCTTCCTTCTGCTTGCGGCCCGTCACGTGCAGGGCGTCACGCTCGGTGACGATCTCGACTTCGGAGCGGTCGAAACCGGCCAGCGCCATCACGATGCGGTATTTGTCTTCACCGACCAGTTCGATGTTGTAGGGAGGATAGCTGGGCTGAGCATCGGCGCGCTGCGATTCGAGCAGGTTGGCCAGACGATCAAAACCGATTGCGGAACGATACAAAGGTGCAAGGTCAAAAGTACGCATGATAGATATCCTTTTAGAAGTTAAGCGATAAGTTGGCGGACCTCTGTTTGAGCATCCGCTGCGTCCAATCTAGGGTCCCGTTCGGCGCTTTCAAGGCCTTGAAATAGTCGATTTTCAACCCAATGGGCCGACAAATATTTTGTCGAAAGAGGTGCGGCGGCGTTCGCCAGCGGGCCGTCCGCGCGCGCCGCCGCAGGGATTCCGCTCGCCCCCCCGTGCGGCGCGTTTGGTGTATGCTGGCCGTATGACTACCGATACCGACATCCAGCTGTCCGGCCCGTTCACGGCGACCGACGGCAGCGGCCGCACCCATGAGGTGAAGGCCATCCGCATTTTTGACGAGGGCTACGGCATCATCGATGTGTACGTCGATTTCGCCAAGCCGATCGAGAGTGGCCTGTACAAGGACAAGACCCTCGTCGGCCAACTGATCGCCCGCCTGCGCACGCTCGGCTACGTCGGCCCCGACTTCGCGCACAGCGATCCGGGCCTGCAGGACAGCAAGCTGATCGTGCTCGAAGCGCCGGAAGAGTTCAGCGACTTTGCGAAGAAGAAAGGCTGGAAGAACCTGGCCGAAGAATTCGACGACGAATGATTTGTCGACGAATGATTTGTCGACGAATGATTCAACGACGAATGATGTGAGAAGTCATTCGTCGTGCGGCCCATTGCGGTTGAAATGAATTCGTCGCGTTGGATGCCTGTGCCGGCTATTGCTGGCTGACGTAACGGCTGCTCCAGGCCGCGATCAAGCCGGCGACGTACTTGCCGTCCTCGCGGCCGGTCAACAAATGGTCGGCGTCATCGAGCGAGACGAAACTTTTCGGATGTTTGGCCGCGCCGAAGATGGCCACCGCGTTGCTCACATCGACCGTGGTGTCGAGCGGCGAATGCATGACCAGCAGCGCGCGCTGCAAGTGGGCGATCTTGTCGGTCAGCTTGTGCGCGGCGGCGTCGACCACGAACTGCCGCTTGATGGTGAATGGCCGGCCGGCCAGCTGCACCTCGGCCTCCCCCTCTTGATGAATCGCCGCCAGGCTGTCGCCAAACATGGCGTTGACCTTGGCCGGCTCGCTCGGTGCGGCGATCGTGACGACGGCGCGCGCTTCGGGAATATCGCCGGCCGCCGCCAGCACGGCCGCGCCGCCCAGGCTGTGTCCGATCAGTAAGCTCGGCGCCTGCAACTGCGCGCGCATGAAGCCGGCCGCCGCCACCAGGTCGGCCACGTTCGAGCTGAAATTGGTGTCGGCGAAATCGCCCTCGCTCGCGCCCAGTCCGGTGAAATCGAAACGCAGTACACCGATGCCGTGCTCGCTCAAGCCGTGGGCGATCCGGCTTGCGCCCAGCACGTCTTTTCCGCAGGTAAAGCAATGCGCGAACAGGGCGTAGGACTTGACGGGCCCGTCGGGCGCGTCAAGCCGCGCGGCCAGCTTGTGGCCGTTGGCGCCGGGGAAATCGTATTGGGTTGTCCGCATCGGTCGAAGTGTTCAGTCCGTTGGTTTGCCTGGCACTACTGTGCAACAGAACCGGGCGGGCAGCAAGCGCTGTTCGTTCGCCAACGCCGCGCCGATTTTGCGCCGCCGATTTCAAGCTTGCCACTTTTGCGCCGCGATCCTACCGTGCCGTTGCTACGTCGCCGATTCTTCGCCGACCTTGCCCTGCGCTGTCGCGCTGATGAGCATGGTGTCGACCGTGAAGCTGCCATCGGCCTCGATGGCGAAATAATCGGCGACCTCGGCCGGCGCGCGGCGCTGCAGGGAACGGATCGCTTCCACGTGCGCGGGCGGGGTCTGCATCCGCGCGATCCAAGTGGGAAAATCGAGCCGCAGGCGGAAACTTTGCGTCACGCCCGCATTGAACCCGGCTGTTTGCAACGCGCTGTGCCATTCCTGGATCGAGGCGTTGCGCACGTGCGAGGGATCGCGCAGTAATTCGAGGGTTTGCAACCAGGTGTCGAGCAGCGGCACGCCGGGGCTCACGACATCCATGAAGAAGGCCGCGCCGGCCGGCTTGAGCACGCGACGCATTTGCGCGAGGCCGGCCGGCACGTCGCGCCAGTGGTGGACGCTGTAACGGGTGACGGCCAGGTCGAACGAGGCGGACGGGCAAGGCAATTGTTCAGCCGCGCCGCACTTGGTCACCAGGTTCGACAGGCCGCGCCGCTCGGCCTCGCCGGCCACCACCGCGAGCATGGATTCGGACAAATCGTAGGCGACTACTTTCTGCACCTGCGGCGCGAGGAGGAAAGCGACATGGCCGCCGCCGCAGCCCATGTCGAGCGCGATGGCGTCGGGACGCTGTCCGACCAGCGCGGCCATCTGGTCGAGGTCGGCGCCGGCGGCGTGCACCGCGCTCGTCAGGTAGGCCTGGGCGCGCGGGCCGAACTGGCTGTCAACGTTACCGTTGTGGTTGATCGCTTGATTGATCGCTTGATTGATCGGCTGGGTGGTCGACGGATTGCTCGCTTCGGTCATGGCTGGCTCCACTTGGGTTGGATGAAAGCTCATTGTGTTCCAGCATTTAAACTGGTACAAGATGACTATTTATCCTGGTATAAGGAATGCTATGGCCGCCGCCGATCAAGCCGCGATTCTTGGCGCATTCATCCGCGCCCACCGTGAACGCCAGCCGGCGCCCACGCCGGCAGGGCGACGCCGCACGCCGGGCTTGCGCAGGGAGGAACTGGCCGAGGCCGCCGGGGTGAGCGCGACCTGGATCACCTGGCTCGAACAGGGCCGCGCCGTAGCGGCCTCGGCGGCGGCGCTCGATCGCCTGGCACGCGCCTTGCACTTGAGCCCGGCCGAGCGCGACTCGCTGTTCGACCTCGCCGGGCGGCGCGATCCGGTGGCGCCGTCCGAGCCGCACAACGACTTGCTGCCCAGCTTGCTCTCACTGCCATCGCTGATGAGCGTGCCGGCCTACCTGATGGATCACACCTGGACCGCGCGCGCCTGGAACGACGCCGCCGCCGACTTGTTTCCCGCCTGGCTGGGACCGCGGGCAAGCAATCGCAACCTGCTGTGGTTTGTGTTGTGCGAACCGAGCGCGCGCACCTTGATTGCCGACTGGCCCGAGCGCCTGCGGCGGCTGGTGGCGGAATTCCGGGCCGATTACAGCCGGCGCCCGAACGATGAAGCGAGGCAGGCGCTGATTGACGATCTGTCGGCGGCCAGTCCGCAGTTTGTCGCGCACTGGAAGGACCAGGCCGTGTTGCACCGCGAAGGCGGCCTGCGGCGTTTTCACCATCCACAGCGTGGTGAGCTGCACTTTCTGCAGACGACCTTGCTGGTGGCCTCGCAGCAAGAGTGCAAGCTGGTGTGTCTGCAGCCGCAAGCAGCGCCGGACTAGAAGTGCCGTCGGCTTGCCGACATTCCTGGACCCGATCGGGCCTTCCATCAGCGTCCTCGACAGGAACACGGCTCCCCCTCTTTCTTCACTGCTCAGTCGACGCG
>JBDSTZ010000267.1:0-2835 GCA_039927975.1 Massilia sp.
GGCTTGCTGCCGCTGGTCGGCACCGAGAGGGTCACCTTGGCCCAGCTCCAGCTCTGCCAGCCATTCTTTAATTCATCGTCGTAGACGACAAAGGGTTTGCCGAGCGCTTGCGCGCCCGCCGGCGCCAGCACGCCGCATGCGGCCAGTCCGGCGATCGCCGACAGGAATGTACGACGTGTGCTCATCATCTCCTCCTTGGTTATTGTAGAACTTTTGTGTCCTAAGAATAACAGTAAAGACGACGGTCGTAACTAAAGTACACGCAGTGCCGATAGTCAAGTGGTATTTACGACACGTAGCCAATTGCCTAGATCGCGCTGCTGCGTTTCAGGTAGAGCGGCAGCAACCACCAGATCGACAGCACCAGCAGCGCCATGATCCCGGCGACCGCAAACCCGACCGCGCCGCCGAACACTTCGCTGATGACCAGGTTGGTGGCCAGCACCAGGGCAATCGCCAGGGCCAGCGATCCGGCCACGATTTGCCGCGTCGCCACCTGCTTGAAACGGGCGCGGTCGTTCAGCGGCCGCATCAGGCGGTGCTGGATGGCCGGCGCGCTGAGCAGCACAAGACTGGTGAGCGCGAGGAGGAAAGTGGCCAGGAAGACGACTTTTTCGGCCTGCACGATCTGGCGGAATTCACCGTTGAACGGCAGCAGCACGAGAAAGGCCGACAGCCTGCGCGCCCGGCAACAGAATGCGCATCTCGCTGAGCATGTCCGAGAAGTCGCCGTCGTCGTCGGGCAATTCGGCCGCGTTGGCGCGCTGAGGATCGACTGGCTGAGGAGGTGGCGGAAGTTCTGACATTGGCAAGGCAAGAAGTGTAGACCCGCTAAATTATACGAGCGCGGCCCTGATACCCCTGTCCGGCTGCGCGCCGGCCCCTGGACTGCAGCCCCCCCTTCCTGCCCCACCGGGATATTCATCCGGCTACAACCATCGCAAGAAAATACCTGGCAATGGAAGAGTGATCTTCCCACAAACGCCAGAACGGTCCGGCTCGCCTCCGCCTCCGCCAAGGTCCAGGCCACCACGTCCAGTCCACATGGTTCAATCGAATCGTTGTATTTTTTATACTTGAATTATTATTCTCTATCGAAAGATTCCACGTGGCCACGACCGCGCCCGGCGCTTTCAACTTGACCAACACCGAACCACACGCACCCATGCACTGCACCTTCCATTCGAACAAACTCGGGCCCTGCACGGTTCACGTGCTCGCCTCCGGCAGGCACGGCTTCTCCTCGCCCAAACTCATTCGCATCAGCTCCGGCGAAGGCGACGCCGTGCTCACCTCGGTCTACCGCTTCCTGAACCGCTCGATATCGCTGCACGCGCACGACGAACTGAGTAACTCCGAACTGTGCCGCATGGCGATCGCCCAGTTCTTGCGCACCAACGAAGAGCGCCACGTGCCGGTGACGGCGCCGCTCGAATTCACCACCGCTCCTTACCGTGGCTCGCTGTACGCAAAAAACCGCAGCGTCGACCAGGGCCCGGTCGATCGGGGCGACGCCACTGCGGTCTCCTGCATGTCGTCCACGCCACGTTCGTCACAGCGCCAGGGCGGCACGGGAGAGGTGCGATAGCGTCGAAGGTCACTCGCGCGGTATCGAAAGCTGGGCCGGCTGGCAGGTCGCCGACGCCTGGCGCCTCAGCGTCGGCCTGGTCGCGCAGCGTATCGACGCCTGCCTCCGAATGCAGCCCGCACCTGCCGGCCCGCCGTCACGCCCGCACCGTCTTGCGCCTCTCGGTCGGATCGATACCGGTCACCTCGCAGGTGCGCAGCCGCACCCGGCGCCCGCGCACCCCCGCCATCAGCCCCCAGGCATTGGCCCACCGGGCGGCGCGGTCCTTTTCGCCGGCCAGGCTGGACGCGATGGCGCGTCCAAGCGCCACCGTCATGCGGTGGAAGGCATACGTCTTCTTGTTGGCGAAATCCGAAAGGAAAGGCATATCGAAAGCGGAGCGCGCGGCGTTCTGAATAGTGGGCTTGTCACGATCGTGCCCCCGCACCGCCTGGCCCACCGTGCGCTGACGTACCGTGGGCGACGAACAGTTAATCGAAACGCCACACTCCACGCGCCCCGCCGTCCTGGACAAACACGCTCAGGCGACAAAACTGTTAAGCTACCCCCGAAACAATTCACAACCTCGCCCCCGCACATGAGCGATACCGGCCAGACCACCAAATTCCTGATCGCCCCCGGCGCCCTGGGCGCGATGATCCTCGCGCACGACTGGGCCGCGACCCCGCTCGGACCCATCGCCGCCTGGCCGCAAAGCCTCAAGACCACCATCAGCCTGATGCTGAGCTCACGCCAGCCGATGTGGATCGGCTGGGGCCCGCACGCCACCTTCCTCTACAACGACGCCTACATCAGCGTGCTCGGACAGACCAAGCATCCGTGGGCGCTGGGCCGCCCGGCGGCCGAGGTGTGGGCGGAGATCTGGGACATCTGCGGCCCGCTCGCCGCCGTCGTGTTCGAGCAGGGCGACGCCACCCTGACCGACGACGTGCGCCTGTTCATGAACCGCGGCGACTTCCTCGAGGAGACCTACTTTTCCTTCTCCTACAGCCCGATCCGCGACGAGTCGGGCAACGTCGCCGGCCTGTTCTGCCCCAACCTGGACGTCACCGCCAAGCACCTCAACGCGCGCCGCCTGCGCACCCTGTCCGACCTGGCCACCCGCTCGCTCACCGCCAAAACCGTCGACGCCGCCTGCACCAGCGCGATCGCCATCCTGGCCGACAATCCGGACGACGTGCCCTTCGCCCTGCTCTACCTGGGCACAGCCGACGGCCGCCACGCGCGCCTGGTCAGCGCCGCGCGCG
>JBDSTZ010000268.1:0-1786 GCA_039927975.1 Massilia sp.
GGCGCCGGCGTAGGCGGCCAGCAGTTCGGCCAGCTTCGGGGCCGCCGCCGCGCCTTCGCGCGCGTCGGTCGGCGCCGCCAGCTGGCGCAAGGTCAGCGCCAGTTCGGCGCCATGGTCGCGCATTTGCAGCGCGCTGTTCAAGCTGGCCAGGCGCACGCCGACGATCTGTTCGGTGTCGGCCTGCAGCGCGGCCATGCGCCACAGTCCGATGCCGAGCAGGGCGGCGGCGCACAGCAGCACCAGGCCGAAACCGAGCGCCAGGCGGGCGCCAATATTGAGACGTGAAATGACCAGCATGATTTTCTCCTTGAGACATCACAACGGTGGTGCATGACGGCGGCGCGGCGTCGGCGAGGCGGCGCGAGAGGGAAGACGATTGCCGCCGCCGCGCGGGCGCGACGCGGCGGCGGGCGGTGTTACGCCAGGATCGAGACGCCGCGCCGGTGCATGCCCAGGCTGACCGTTTCGTCGCGCTGGCGCTGGCGGTCGACATGCGGGCAGACGACGAACAGTTCGCCGATTTCCGTGTCGAACGTGTACTCGTAAAAGCCGCCAAGGTAGGTCGACTTGAGCACGCGCGCCGGCAGGCCGAACTGCTCGGCCTCGCCGACCCGCCAGGCTTCCGGCCGCACCGCCACCTGGGCGTGGCCGGCCGGGATGCCGCTTGGCGCCGCCCATTCGAGCGGCCCCAGTTTGACGATGCCGCCGACCGTCACCTGCACCGGCAGCAGCAGCGCCTCGCCCATGAAGCCGGCGACGAATTCGCTGTTGGGCCGTTCGTACAGATCGGCCGGCGAGCCGGCCTGGGCGATGCAGCCGTCGCGCATGACGATGATCTGGTCCGACACCGCCAGCGCTTCGCTCTGGTCGTGGGTGACGTAGGCCACGGTCAGGTTCAGGCGCTGCTGCAGGGCGCGGATCTCGTCGCGCATCTGGCGCCGCAGGCGCGCGTCGAGGTTCGACAGCGGCTCGTCGAACAGCAGCACGGCCGGTTCGAGCACCAGCGCGCGCGCCAGCGCCACGCGCTGCTGCTGGCCGCCCGACAGTTCGCCCGGCCAGCGCGCGTCGTAGCCGGTCAGCCCGACCGTCGCCAGCGCGGCCGCGACGCGCTGCTTCTTGCTGTCGCGTCCGACCCCGGCCACCGACAGGCCGTAGGCGACGTTGTCGAAGATGTTCATGTGCGGGAACAGCGCGTAGCTCTGGAACACCAGGCTGACGTGGCGCTCGGCCGCAGACATGGTGGTGACGTCGAAGCCGTCGATCCAGATCTGGCCGCTGCTCGGGCTTTCCAGCCCGGCGATCATGCGCAAGGTGGTGGTCTTGCCGCAGCCGGAGGGGCCGAGCAGGGTGGTCAGGGTCCCTTTCGGCACGCTGAAATTGATGCCCTTGACCGCCAGCGGGCCATCCTTGGCGTAGGCCTTCTTGATATTCTTGAACTCGATTCCGGGTTTCATGATGGGTCCTTTGATTAGCTCTGGTTGGCCATTGCTGGCGACATTTGCGCGATCGGCGCGGCAGCGGGCGTGCTTGCCTCCTGGCGCGAGCGGCGGCCAAGCTTGCGTTCACCGACCAGCCATTGAATCAGTCCGGTGGCGGCCAGCATCATCAGCGTCAGCACGGTGCAGTAGGCCAGCGCCACGCCGTACTCGCCATTGCCGACGCGGCCGATGATGAAGGTCGTCGCCAGCTCGTTCTCCGCGCTGACCAGGAAGATCACCGACGACACGGTGGTCATGGCGCGCACGAAGGAGTACACCAGCGAGGCCACCAGGGCCGGGCGCAGCAG
>JBDSTZ010000269.1:0-10022 GCA_039927975.1 Massilia sp.
GGTGGCGCGGCGGCCGGCGCGGCCACCGGCGTCGCCGAAACTGGCGGGCGCGCCGTCGGCCGCGCTCGGCACCGGGTTGATGAAGTCGCTTAGTGGCCGGCCGCGCATGGCCGCCGCGCTGGTGCGAAACATCGCCGCCGCCGAGGGATTGGCGAGCACGATGTTGTTGTCCTGGTCCGTTGAAATGATCGCCTCGCTGGCGTTGAAGATGATTTCGCCGCTATGGTGGCGCGCGTACTGCTCGTCGCGGCCGCGCCCTTTGCCGCGCCCGATAAACAGGCCGGCGGCGAAGCCGAGCGCCAGCAGGGCCGGCGCGCGGCGGCGAAAACGGTAGGTGCTTGCTTGCGTCATGGCATCTCGCGCAGGCCGGCAAAGGTCAGCCCCATCCATCACCGTAATGCTTGACGGCGCCCGGCGATTGAGGGCACGCAAGCGCACTGCGCTCAGAACACGGCCTCAAGACCAAAGCACTTGACCCCGTGCTTTGGCTTGTCGCGTTTGAGCGCGCGCTTAGGCGCTGTGTCGCCCTACATCTGCTTGAACAGGTGCAAAAAGCTGCGGCTCACTTCGAGCTTGTCCGGCTTGCCTTTGATGAGCACGAGATGGCGCCCGCGCAGATCGCGGGTGACGCCTTCGATCGCGTTGACGTTGACCAGGGTGGCGCGGTGGATCTGCCAGAACAGCGCCGGATCGAGCTCCTCGGCGAGGTCGCGCACCGGCTTGCGGATCAGCGCCTCGAAACGCTCGGTCTGCACGCAGGTGTATTTTTCGTCAGAACGGAAGAACAGGATCTCTTCGACCGGGATCATGCGCAAGTCCTGCCCGATGCTGGCCTGGATCCACTGCAGGTAGCGCGGCTTGGGCGCGGCGATTTTCTCTGCCAGTTGCGACAGCATGGCCGTCACGCTGTCGTTCTCGAGCGCCTTCGGCCTGGCCAGCCGCTCTTTGAGGCGGTCGACGGTCAGTTGCAGGCGCGCCGGCTCGGGCGGCTTGAGCACGTAGTCGAGCGCGCCGCGTTCAAACGCTTCGACCGCGTACTGGTCGTAGGCGGTGACGAATACGATGCGGCTCTGGGCGCCGATCTCGCGCGCCGCTTCCATGCCGCTCTTGCCGGGCATGCGAATGTCGAGGAAGGTGAAGTCGGGCTTGAGCTGGCCCGCCAGCGCCACCGCTTCCTCGCCATTTTTGGCTTCGCCGACAATCTCGAGCTCGGGCCAGGCCTGGTTCAGGCGCAGGCGCAATTGGTCGCGCATCAGTCTTTCGTCGTCGGCAAGGATGGCTGTGGGCATGGTGCGCTTCGTGAGCTGGAAGAATGACAATTATTCAATGAAATCGCGGCCAAATCAATCGAAACCTCGCCGCCGCTGACAACGGGCCGGCGTGGCGCGCATGGTTCAGGCAGCCCCCCGATCCGGTGCGCACCTTACTTGGCGCGCTGGAAGGGCACTTCGACGGTGGCGATCACGCCGCTCGGCGTGTTGGGCGCGATGTGCAGGCCGGCGCGCTCGCCGTGCAGCAGCTTGAGCCGTTCGCGGATGGTCATCAGGCCGAGGCCGGTGCCATCGCTCGGCACCACGCCGAAGCCGACGCCGTCGTCGATCACGCTCACCTGCAGCTTGTCGTTGTCGGCGCGCACGCGCACGGTCAGGGTGCCGCCTGCCGGCTTGCATTCGAGGCCGTGCTTGATGGCGTTCTCGACCATCGATTGCAGCATCATCGGCGGAAAGGCGGCCGCGCGCAGCGCCTCGGGCACGTCGATCTCGACCGTGAGCCTTTCCTCCATGCGCATCTTGAGCAGGTTCAGGTAGGCGCGCACCATGTCCACTTCGCGCCCGAGATTGGTGACCACGGCGTTTTCGCGCATCTGCGGCAGCACCGCCCGCAGGTATTGGATCAGGCTGCGCTGCATGGCCGAGGCACGCGGCGGATTGGTTTCGATCAGGTGCTCGACCGAGGCCAGGGTGTTGAACAGGAAGTGGGGCTCGACCTGGGCTTGCATCATCTGCATCTTCGCTTCCGACAACTGGCGCTGCATCGATTCGCGCTCGGCGGCGGCGTTGGCGTATTCGGTCTCGGCCTCGGCGCGCTTCTTGCCGCCGACCAGCGCCTTGGTGCCGAACAGGGCCAGCACCAGCAGCCAGACGAAGCTGGTGAACCAGGTCGAGGCTTGCTTGTGATAGCGCGACGCCTTCGCCTCGGCCGTTTCGTCGACCAGGTTTTCGATCGCGCTCGACAATTCCTCGCTGATTTGCGGCGGCAAGTCGATATGCACCTCGTCGCCCTTGGCCGAGCGCACCACGGTGGTCGCCGACGCCAGCCTGGCCGCGTCGCCGGCCTTCGGCGGCTTCGCAGGCTTGGCAGGCTTCTCAGGCTTGGCAGGCTTGGCGGTGGCCGGCGTGTCCGGGGTTTCGGCGGGCTCGTGCGGTTCGGGCGCCTCCGGGGCTTCCGCCGCTTGCGGCGGCTCGGGCGGCTCGGCCGGTTCGGGCGCCTCGGCGCGCTTGCTGCCCGGCTTGGGGGTGAAGTGGATGCCGGAATCGTCGATCAGGATGTTGCTGTCGCGCGGCCGGCGCTTCGATTGCTGCTCCTGCTCGCCTGGGTCCTGGCCTCCGCCCGAAAACAATTGCGCCTGCAGGATCGAACCGGCGATCAGCGCCAGGGCGGCAAACAGGAAGAATTTCCACCAGGAGAGCTGGCTGACCCAGGTCGCGGTCGCGTCAAAGCCGCGGTGAAGCACGCTCAGGGTGCTGGAGACGAGTTGTTCGGGACGACGTGATTGCATGGTCGATCGTGGAAATGAAACGCTGAGTAATCCGCGCTGGGTGATTCGGGAGTGTAACTGTTGTCGGGCGATGGCCGCGAAAATTCGCGCCAGGCGCACCGGTTTTCTGGAACGATGTCACTGTAATCGTTGGCGGCGGCGCCGGCCAGCGCCGTGCGACAGGCTGCACAATGGCGGGAGCAGGCCGCGCCCCCGCCGCTTGGGCCGTGCGCGGGTTCGGCCGCAGCATTGCAGAATCGCCGGCCCCGCTCAGGAATCGAAGAGTCCGCTCAGTAAACTGCGCTCACGAATCGGCGCCGGCGGTCAGCAGTTCTTCGATGGCGTCGGCCGCCAGCGGCCCCTTGAAATAGCGGCCCTGCATCTCGTCGCAGGCGTTGGTGCGCAGAAATTCCATCTGGGCCCGCGTTTCGACGCATTCAGCGATGACGGGCACGTTCAGGTTGTGGCCGATGTCGATCAGGGTCTTGGCCATGGGGCCGGTACGCGTCTCGGCCGAAATCTGGTGGACCGCGACCTTCGACATCTTGATGTGCGAGAGTGGCAACTTTTGCAGGTAGTTCAGGTCGGACAGACCGTCGCCGAAGGCATCGACCGAGCGCAGCACGCCCAGTTCGCTCAGCTGGGCAACCAGATCGCGGCCCAGGTGATGGTTGCGGACCAGCGCTTCCTCATGCAATTCGATTTCGAGCAATTCCGGCGCGATCTCGTTGCGGCGGAGCACCTCGGCGACATGCTCGACATAATGGGGCGCGACGTATTCGCGGTGCGACACATTGACCGAGACGGGCAGGTCGGGGTAGCCGCGCTCGCGCATGCGGTGCAGGAACTGGCATACCTCTTCAAGCACCAGGTGGCCGAAGGGGATGATCATGCCGTTTTCTTCCGCCTCCGGCAGGAAGGAGGCCGGCAGCAGCACGCCTTGCTGGGCGTGGCGCCAGCGCAGCAGCGCCTCGAAGCCCTTGATGTTCCCGGTTTGCAGGCAGATGCGCGGCTGGTACAGCAGGAACAGCTGGCCTTTTTCGACCGCGGTCTGCATGCTGTTCTCGAGCTGCTGCTTGGCCTCCGTGGACGACTTCATGTCCGACGAGAAGAAGTGGATCTCGTTGCGTTTGGTGGCTTTGGCGTGGTACATGGCGACGTCGGCGGCGCGCACCAGGTCGAAGGCGGTGTCGCCGTCGTGCGGATAAATGCTCACGCCCATGCTCGCGCCGACCGGTATTTCGGTGCTGTCGAAGGCGACCGGTTTATTCATGCCCTGGCGCAGCCGCTCAAGCATGCGCACCGTGTAGCGCAGCGAGGGCTGGTTGGCCAGCACCAGCACGAATTCGTCGCCCGACAGGCGCGCCACGGTGTCGGTTTCGCGCACCGACGCCTGCAGGCGCTTGGCCACCACCACCAGCACCTCGTCGCCGGCCTCGTGGCCGTGGGTGTCGTTGATCTGCTTGAAACCATTCAGGTCGATCAGCACGGTGGCCACCAGCGACTTGTTGCGCTGGGCCAGGTGCAGCGCCTGTTCGAGCCGGTCCCACATCAGGGTGCGGTTGGCCAGGCCGGTGAGGGCGTCGTGGTTGACCTCGTGCTCGAGGTGGGCGGTGCGCTGCTTGCTGGCGGTGACGTCGACGATGACGCCGATGAAGTGGCTGATCTGTCCCTTGGCGTCGGCCACCGGGGTGATGGTCAGGTCGTTCCAGAACAGTTCACCGTTCTTGCGCACATTGCGCAGCGTGACATTGACTTCGCGACGCTCTTCGACGGCGCGGCGCAGCTCGTCGCGTTCGCGCTCGTCCATGCCGGGCGCGGCCATGAAGCGCGAATCGCGCCCGACCACCTCGTCGAAGCGGTAGCCGGTGATGCGCTCGAAGGCCGGGTTGACATACTCGATCGGACTGTCGGGCCCGGCGCAACGGGTGATGACGATGCCGTTGCTGGCCGCGTGCAGGGCGCGCTCGCGCAGCCGCAGCTGTTCTTCCTGGGCGCGGCGGGCGGCGACGTCGAAACCCATGCCGCACAGGTAGAGCTGGCCCATGCGCTCGATGCGCGCGCCGCACAGCAGGTAAGGGGTGGCGCGGCCGTCCTTGTCGAGCAGGTTGGCCTCGACGTAGACTTTCTCGCCGGTCTCGAAGACCTGGCGGACCTTGGCATCGATCAGGCGCCGCTCGCTGACGTCGAACATCTCGGCCGAGTGGGCTTGCTGCATTTCGGCGGCGTCGCGGCCAACTACTTCCTCGAGCGTCTTGTTCCACAGCACGAAGGTGCCGTCGGCGCGCAGCACATAGAAGGTGCCCGGCAGCAGGTTAATGATGTCGCGCAGCGGCATGCTGCCGATGGCCGCGCTTTCCGTTTCGCCCAGCTCGGTAACGAAGCGGACGATGAAGCCGTTGAACTGGCCGTGCTGGTCGTATTGCGCCACCGGTCCGATCTCGGCCGCCATGACGCGGCCGTCGCCCCGCACGATGCGCACCAGCAGCGGCGGCAGGGCCGAAGCGCTGGCGCCGCGCCAGGATTCGGCGCAGGCGATCGCCGATTCTTCCGTCAGCAGGCGGCTGGCGGGCTGGCCAATGATGGCCTGCCCTGGAATGCCGAACAAGTCTTCGCATTCGGCATTCCAGGTCAGGACATGCCGGTCGCGGTCGGTGAGAAACGCGGCGTGCTTGGTCGACTCGCTGGGGTGCATGGCATCCTCGGTGTGATCCGCGTATGAAACAGATTTGACCACGGCGGGGACGATCGGTTCGCACAATGTTGGGCGCACGCCAGTGGCCGATGCCGGGACGGATTGCTTTGTTGGCGGCAAGGCCCGTATAAGACCTATCCCGTGCCTGGGGGGCGCAGAAGGGCGGACATTTTTTCCTCCGCCAGCGTCACGCCGATCGGAACACCGGCGATCAATCCGCAGCCGTGAACCGCCGCGCCCGGCGTGCTGGACTGGTTTGTCTTCTTTTAATTGTCCTGGCGAAAAAAAAGCCACGACCAGCGTGGCTTTCCGACCGTCGACAAACGCACGCACGCTAGGCGGCGACGATTTCCTCGCGCACCGGCAGGGCGATCTGGTTGTCGGTGCTGAACTGGTAATCCTTGAACACGTGCTCGGCCGACAACATCTGGTAGCTGCCGTCCTCGCGCTTGTGGGTGGTGTCCTTGAGGCGGTAGGTGTAGTGCCCGCAGGTCCAGCAATTGAAATTGCGCATGTGGGTGCACAGGCAGGTCTTGTCCATCACCACCACCGTCTTGGCGTCCGGATGGGCCAGCACTTCGCGGTTGTACGAATTGATGTACGAGCAGTTGCCGGTGGCGTCGAGCAGGTAGCCGTAGGACTCGCAGCCGGGGCGGATGCCCGAGCCGATCGCCGGGGTGTTCTTGAGCATGCGCATCGGATAGCCGGTCGGCGAGACGCCGTTGACGATGATGTCGTCCTCGGTCGCGCGGACGTATTCCTGCTTGACCTTCTCCGGCAGGCCGCATTCGTGGGTGATGGTGAAGCGGGTCGCCACCTGCACCCCGCCGGCGCCTTTTTCAAGGAAGCCGACGGCGTCCGAACCGGTGAAGATGCCGCCGGCGGCGATCAGCGGAATGTTCAGCTGTTCGGCGCGCATGTAGGCGTGGATCTCGTCCATGATGGTGTGCAGGTCGTAGTCGGCCCAGTCGAGGCCGAAGCCGAGGTGGCCGCCCGCCAGCGGACCTTCGACGATGATGTAGTCGGGCAGGCGGTCCAGGCGCGAGATCTTGCGCAGGAACAGTTGCAGCGCGCGCACCGAAGAGACGATGATGCCCAGCTTGGCGTCGCGGAAACGCGGATGGTCGGCGATCAGGGCGAAGGAACCGAGGTGCAGGCCGGCCGACATCGTGATGCCGTCGATGCCGGCGTCGAGCGCGGCGACCAGGCGGGTGCGCAGCGTTTCCTTCGGCGAATTCATGGTCAGCTTTTCCATGCAATTGACAAAGATGAGGCCATCGCCTTTCTTCGCTTCCATGGTCTTGCCGACGTGCAGGGCGGTCGCCTCGGCCAGGCGGGCCAGGTCGAACTGGACCACCGCCTTGTCCATATTGTTGATGTTGAACTTGTAGGTCTTGGTTTTTTCCTTGACGAAGCTGGTGTCGAACTTGCGGTCCGAAACGTCCTGCACCATCGCGTCGGAAATGTGGCCGATGCCGCCCAGGCGGGCCGCCTCGAGCGCCAGCTCGGAGGTGGAAATGTCCACGCCCATGCCGCCCACCATGATGGGCACATATTCCTTGTTGCCCAGACGCAGGCGGAAATCATCAACACGTTTCATTGCTATCCTTAGACTACCGGGTTACTTTGTTCGTTCGCAGCGCCCATGCGGGCCGCTTTTGCGCAAGCTCAATTCTACTCCAACGGACCTGCCCAGGACAGCGCACGCCGCCCGAGTGTTGCTCGCGCGGAACCTTAATCGCGGAAATTATTGAATTCGAGCGGCATGTCGGGCACGTCCTTGCGCAGCAGCGCCATGGCCGCCTGCAGGTCGTCGCGCTTGGCGCCGGTGATGCGCACCGCCTCGCCCTGGATGCTGGCCTGGACCTTCATCTTGCTTTCCTTGATGACCTTGACGATCTTCTTGGCGTCCTCGGTCTCGATGCCGTTCTTGATCTTGATGACTTGCTTGACCTTGTCGCCGCCGATCTTTTCGATCTTGCCGGCGTCGAGGAAGCGCACGTCGACCTTGCGCTTGGACAGCTTCTGGGTCAGCACGTCGCGCACTTGCGAGAGCTGGAAGTCGGCGTCGGCGAAGGCGGTCAATTCATTTTCCTTCTGCTCGACCTTGGCGGAGCTGCCCTTGAAATCGAAGCGGGTGGTGATTTCCTTGTTCGATTGCTCGACAGCGTTTTTCACTTCAATCATGTCTGCTTCGGAGACGACATCAAACGACGGCATAATAATTCCTTTGCTTTGTGTGGCGATGCTTCGCCGTGTAGGGCGAGGTATTGCAAGTTTCGAATGCCGATATTTTAACGGACATCCGGCGTCAGGCCCGCACCGGGGCCCGGTTTTTTAGCGGTTCAGCGCGTCTTTGCCCCTATAATCGTCGAAAACACGACGCCGCCATGCACCCAGACCTCGCCATCGCCCACGATTTTCCGCTCCAGTCCCTCAACACCTTCGGCATCGCCGCCAGCGCCAGGCGCTACCTGCGCGTGACGAGCGTGCCGATGCTGGCCGCCGCACTGGCCGATCCCGGGCTGGCCGCCATGCCGCGCCTGCTGCTGGGCGGCGGCAGCAATATCCTCTTGACCGGCGACTATCCCGGCCTGGTGCTGCACATGGCGATCGAAGGCTGCGCGCGGCTCGGCGAGACCGCCGACGCGGTGCTGGTGCGCGCGGCGGGCGGCGAGAACTGGCACGGCTTTGTCGGTTACACGCTGGCCGAAGGGCTGGGCGGGCTGGAAAACATGTCGCTCATCCCCGGCACGGTGGGCGCGGCGCCGATCCAGAACATCGGGGCCTACGGCGCCGAGATCAAGGACGTGTTTCACTCACTGACCGCGTTCGACAGCGCCAGCGGCGAGTTGCGCACGATGACGGCCGCCGACTGCCGCTTCGGCTACCGCGACAGCGTGTTCAAGCACGCCGACGGCGCCGGCCTGGTGATCGTCGACGTGACCTTCGCCCTGCCCAAGCGCTGGCAGCCGAACCTGCGCTACGCCGAACTGGCGCAGGCGGTGGCCGCCGCCGGACTGGACGCGCCCAGCGCGCGCCAGATCAGCGACATCGTGGTGGCGATCCGCCAGCGCAAGCTGCCCGATCCGGCGGTGATCGGCAACGCCGGCAGTTTTTTCAAGAACCCGGTGGTGACTGCGGCGCAATGCGCCGATATGTTGGAGCGCCACCCGCAACTGGTGCACCACGCGCAGGCCGATGGCAGCGAAAAGCTGGCGGCCGGCTGGCTGATCGACCAGTGCGGCTGGAAGGGCAGGACGATGGGCGCGGCGGGAGTGTATGCGAAACAGGCGCTGGTGCTGGTCAACTATGGCGGCGCCAGCGGCGCCGAGGTGGTGGCGCTGGCGCGGGCGATCAAGGCCGATGTGCTGGCACGCTTCGGCGTGGCGCTGGAGACGGAGCCGGTGTTCGTGTAGTGCGAACGTCCATGTGAACCCGCGCGCGGATTTACATGGACCTTGAACGATCAGCCGGAATGATCGGCGGGAACGATCAGCCGAAGTGGCAGATGTAGTCGACCGTCTCGATGGTTTCGATGTCGAACGAGGAATTGCCGGCGATGCTGAACTGCTGGCCGCCGCTGTAGGTGGTCCACTCGCTGGCGCCGGCCAGGCGCACGCGGCAGGTGCCGGCGACGATGTCCATGATTTCCGGCGCGCCGGTGTTGAAGGTCAGGCTCGACGGGAAGATCACGCCCACCGATTTTTTGCTGCCGTCGGCCAGCAACAGGTTGTGCGAGACGCATTTGCCGTCGAAGTAGATGTTCGACTTGGCCTGGACGGTGACGTTTTCAAAAGAGCGCATGGGGATTCCTCAGGTTGGATGCCGGGCATGGTAGCCGATCCTTGCCTGTATTTCAAGCAGCGCTGGTTCAAGCAGTCCGCGTTCAGGCGGCCCTCGTTCAGACGACGGGCCTGGCGGGGCGCGCTGCGCGTCCGTTGATCTTCACCCGCAAGGTCTCGCCGATGTCGGCCAGCGGCAGGATCAGCTCGGCCGCGTCGATCTCGGCCGCCGCGCGCGGCATGCCATACACCGCGCTGCTGGCCTGGTCCTGGGCGATGGTCAGCTTGCCGGCCTCGCGCATCGCCAGCAGCCCCTTGGCGCCGTCGCGGCCCATGCCGGTCAACAGCACCCCGGTGGCCGGTCCCGCCCAGTGGCGCGCCACGCAATCGAAAAACACGTCGACCGAGGGCCGGTAGGCGTAGTCGCGCGGATGCTCGTTGTAGTGCAGCCGGTGGCCCGCCGACAGCAGCAAATGGTCGTTCGTCATGGCCACCTGCACCGTGCCTGGCGCCAGCGGTTCGCCATCCTCGATCACCCGCACCGGCATGCTGATCTGCTCGCCGAGCCACTTGGCGAAGTGGGGCGCGAAATTGGCGTCGATGTGCTGCACCACCACGATCGCGGTGGCCGGCGGCGGGGTCCAGGCGCCGAGGATGCGGGCGATCGCGATCGGCCCGCCGGTCGAGGCGCCGATCGCCACCAGGTGGCGCGACGCGCTCTCGCCGGCGTCGGCGCGCGGCTCGTGGCGCGTCTCGGCCGCGCTCACGCGCACCAGTTTGCCGA
>JBDSTZ010000270.1:0-7436 GCA_039927975.1 Massilia sp.
GCTGGTGTCCTGATTATTGCGCGGCATGCTCAGGTCGGAGCAGGGTTTCTATTCGATTGGCAACGCCGCCCAGGCCCGGTCCTGGCCTGTACGGCGCTGGTGTCCGGGCTGCTTCGCGGCGCGGTCAAGTCAGGGGAGGGGGAGCATTCGCCTGGCAACTATGTCGGGCTGATCGCGTTAGCAAATGAAAAAGGGCGCCGAAGCGCCCCTGTGCTTGCCGGCGGCTGGTCAAAAACCGGCGGCCAGTTACTTTGCCTGCCGTTTATTGGCCAGCCGGCGGCATACCTTGACCGCCCTGGCCACCCGGACGGCCCTGGCCGCCTGGGCCGCCGCGCTGGCCGCGCTGCGCTTCCAGAATCTTGTTCTGCTCCGGCGTCAGCGCCGCTGCCAGCGCCTTGTCGGCCGCCTCGCGCGCCGGGCGCATGGCGGCGCGGTCCTGCGACGCCATCGCGGTCTTGATCGCGTTGGTGTAGGTGGTCCAGGCGCCTTCCTGCTCCGGCGTCAGTTTCAGCGCGTCGTGCAGCTTGGCCTGGCGCTCAGCCATCATGGCCTGGCGCTGTTCCGGGGTGCCGCCCATGCCGCCACCCTGGCGACCGCCTGCTGGCGGCGTTTGTGCCATCGCGGCGGCGCTGGCAGCAAGGATGAGGCCCATGACGGTGAATTTCGACAGTGTCTTCATTGTTATTTTCCTTCAGTAGAGGTGAGGGGATACTGCGCTGTGGTCGCTGCCTATCATCTACGCCGCGTGTTTCCGGCAAGTGTCGGCCAGCGCCGAGTTTGTATCAGTTTGTTTCCCTGCAAGGTCAAACGTCACGTGCGCGATGGCCGTCCTGCCGGATGGCCATCGCGCGCACCGCCGCCAACATACCAGCGCGCGGCGGCGGTCTCGCTTCGCTTAACCCTGCTTGGTTGGGGCGCCGCGGTCGCCGTGGTGGCCGGGACCGCCGTGGCCGCCCTGCCAGCGGTGGCCCATGCGGGCGTGCATGGCGCCGGCCATGTGGCGCTGGGCCTTTTCAAGCACCAGCTTCTGTTCCGGGCTCAGCACCGCGTACAGGCCGTTCAGGGCCGGCAGACGGGCTTCGCGCGCGGCGATGCGCTGCTTTTCCAGCTCAATCTGCTTGGCCTCGCGCTCGGGCAAGGTGAGACCCTTGAAGGCGCCGAAGTCCGGACGGTTCTGCGCGGCGGGCGGCTTGATCGAGGCGACAAACGCGGTCCATGCCGGTTCCTGGGCGGCCGTCAGTTGCAGCGTATCGTGCAGCTTGGCGGTGCGGGCGGCGAAGAATTCGGCCATCTTGGCCTGGCGCGCGGCCTGGTTCGCCTGGTGCGCTTGCTGGCTGGCGGCGTAGGCCTGGCGGCCCTGGTTGGCGGTCTCGGTCTGGGCCGCGAAGCTGGCGCCGACCAAGGTCATCAGAGAGAGCGCAAGCAATGATTTTTTAGCTGATGTTTTCATTTTTTAATCCCTTTGAGTGGAGGTTGGCATGAGCGCTATGCCCGCTGCACATGTTCATCATCTCGCACCAATATGTTTCCCGAGTGTCCGTTGCTGCCGAGTTTGTATCAATTTGTATCTGTTAATAAGGTTTACACACGTCGATACAATTGGGCTGTTCATGACCACCTGAACTGGCGATAATCTGCTGTATGGATACTCCTTCTACCATCTTGATCGTCGACGACGACCGCGACATCCGCTCCCTGCTGGCCGATTATCTCGAGTCGAACGGCTACCGCGCCCTGGTCGCGGCCGACGGCACCGGCATGTGGAAGGCGCTCGACGAGTCGCGCCCCGACCTGATCGTGCTCGACCTGAACATGCCGGGCGACGACGGCCTGACCCTGTGCCGCAAGTTGCGCGCCCATTCGAGCCTGCCGGTCATCATGCTGACCGCGCGCGGCGAGCCGCTCGACCGCATCCTTGGCCTCGAAATGGGCGCCGACGATTACCTGCCCAAGCCGTTCGAACCGCGCGAACTGCTGGCGCGCGTGCGCAGCGTGCTGCGCCGCAGCCATGCGATGCCGTCCAACAGCCCGGCCGAGAACGCCCAGCACATGCGCTTCTCCGGCTGGACCCTGGACCTGACGGCGCGCCACCTGCTCAACCCGGACGGCGTCGTCATCATGCTCTCGGGCGCCGAGTTCCGCCTGCTGCGGGTCTTTCTCGAGCATCCGAACCGGGTCCTCAACCGCGACCAGCTGCTCAACCTGACCCAGGGCCGCGACGCCGATCCCTTCGACCGCTCGATCGACATCCAGATCAGCCGCCTGCGCCAGAAGCTGGGCGAGGACGCGCGCCTGCCGCAGATCATCAAGACGGTGCGCAACGGCGGCTACGTGCTGGCCGGCCAGGTCACGGTGGAGCCGAGCGCGTGAAGGCATTCTTCGGCTCGATGACCGGCCGCGTGTTCCTTACCCTGCTGCTCGGTATCGTCCTGTCGGCCCTGCTGACCAAGTGGCTGGCCGACATCGACGGCCGCCGCTCCGAGGAACAGTTCCACCGCACCTTTTCGCTCGAACGCGCCGAACAGTTGATCATGGCCACCGAGGTGGTGCCGGCCTCGGCCCGCATGGCCTACCTGGGCGTGGCGAATCGCCGCGGCGCCCGCCTCGACCAGGTGCAGGACGACCTGGCGCCGGTGGCGCCGAGCAAATTCGGCGTCGCCCTGGCGGCCCGTCTGGGCGCCGGCTACGTGATCGAGTCGCTCGCCCCGCAGCCGGAGGAATGCGACGTCGCGCGCGCCAAGGAGACCGACTTCTTCGGCCGCAGGGTGCCGGCCGTGCCGCGCACCCTGTGCGAACTGCTCAACGTGCGCCTGCGCGACGGCGAGCAGTTGCGCCTGACGGTGATCTCGCGCCGCCCGAACGGCGGCCTGCCCGACCTCAACTGGAACGTGGTGGTCAGCATCGCCTTCCTGGTCATCTGCATCGCCTTCCTGGCCTACCTGGTCGCGCGCATGACGACGCGGCCGCTGGCGCGCCTGGCGCAGGCCGCCACCGACCTCGGCAACGACATCAACCACGCGCCGCTGGCGCTGGCCGGCGCCAGCGAGATCCGCCAGGCCGGCGCCGCCTTCAACGCCATGCAGGCGCGCGTGCGCAAGCACATCGCCCAGCGCACCCAGATGCTGGCGGCCATCACCCACGACCTGCAAACCCCGCTCACGCGGCTGCGCCTGCGGCTCGAGAAGGTGGCCGACCGCGAACTGCAGGAGCGCCTGATCGGCGACCTGTCGGCCATGCAGGCGATGGTGCGCGAGGGGCTCGACCTGGCGCGCAGCATGGACAGCAGCGAGGCGATGCAGACGCTCGACCTCGACTCGCTGCTCGACAGCGTGTGCGCCGACGCCGCCGACGCCGGCCAGCAGGTTCGGCTCGACGGCCTGTCCGGGGTCGCGCTGCTGGGCCGCCCGATGGGCTTGCGGCGCTGCCTGGTCAACCTGATCGACAACGCCGTCAAGTACGGCCAGCAGGCCGAGGTGACGGTCCAGCGCACCGCCGAAGGGGCCCGCATCCGCATCCGCGACGCCGGTCCCGGCATTGCCGAGGACGAGCTGGCGCGTGTGTTCGAACCGTTCTACCGGGTCGAAACCTCGCGCTCGCGCGACTCCGGCGGCACCGGCCTGGGTTTGACCATCGCCCGCAATATCGCCGAGCAGCACGGCGGCAGCATCGCGCTGGCCAACCACCCCGACGGCGGGCTGGAGGCGACCTTGTTGTTGCCTGCCCAGGGGGCGGCAAAATGAGGCCGTCAGCGCATGATGGCTATGCGACAATGCCAGGAGGCATCATTGTTTGATGCATGAACAGCGCCGCGCCGCCCCCGGCCGGCCGCGACCTTCTCTGACCCGACTTGACCTGACTTGACAATGACAGCTGCCGCCAGCGCGCGCGCAGCGGAGACCGAATGAACAAGAACACCACCGGCGTCCTCCTTGGCGTCATCGCACTTGTGGGCGCCAGCGCCTGGTACCTCAACGGCCGTAACGGCCATGGCGCGCAGGCCGCCGCCAAGGGCGGGGAAGGGCAGGCGCCCACAGTGGTCAATGTCGTCACCGCGCAGCGTCAGGATGTGCCGGTCACGCTCGAAGCGAACGGCAGCGTCGCGCCGGACAGCAGCGTTGAATTGCATCCGCAAACGACCAGCCTGATTCGCAAGGTGCATATCAAGGAGGGCCAGTTCGTCAAGGCGGGCGAGGTGATGTTCACGCTCGACGACCGCGGTGTGCGCGCCGACGTCGACAAGGCCCAGGCCCAGCTGGTGCGCGACCAGGCCAGCCTGGCCGACCTCGAACGCCAGTACCAGCGCACCGCCGCGTTGGTGGCGCAGAAGTTCATGGCCCAGAGCGCGCTCGACACCCAGAAGAGCCAGGTCGACGCCGCCCGCGCGCTGCTGGCGGTCGACCGCGCCGCCGTCCAGGGCAGCTCGGTGAGCGCCAGCTACAGCACCATTCGCGCGCCGATGGCCGGCCGGGTCGGCGCCATCAACGTGTATCCGGGCAGCCTGGCGCAGATCGCCACGCCGCTCACCACCATCACCCAGCTCGACCCGATCAGCGTGTCCTTCACCCTGCCCGAATCGGCGCTGGCCGACCTGCTGGCGGCCCAGCAGCGCGGCAAGGTCGCGGTCGCGGCCAGCGTCGGCGCCGGCCACGCGCCGGCCAACGGCACGCTCAGCTTCATCGACAACACGGTCGACCCGGTGGCCGGCACCATCCGCGTCAAGGCGCGCTTCGACAACCGCGACCACAGCCTGTGGCCGGGCCAGTACGTCAGCACCCGCGTCACCGTGCGCACGCTGGCCGGCGCGGTCGTCATTCCGCAGACCGCCGTGATCAACAATACCCGCGGCACCTTTGTCTACGCGCTGGCAGAAGACCAGACCGCCAGGCAAATGCCGGTGGTGCGCCAGCACGCCTTTGGCCTGAACGTCGCTGTGAGCGGCCTGGCCGGCGGCGAACAAGTGATCACCGAGGGCAAGCAGAACCTGCGCCCGGGCGGCAAGGTCAAGCTGGCCGCCGAGCCGAAGGGCGAGGGCGCGCGCGGCGCCAAGGGTGCTGTCAAGGGCGCGTCGGCCAGCGATGCGAGGGGCGAGGTCGGCGCCGACACCACCCCTGAGCGCAAAACCGGCGCCAAGCCGGACGCCAAGCCGGACGTCAAGGCCGCTCAGAAAGACGCCGCATGAATTTGTCCGAACTGTGTATCCGGCGCCCCGTGATGGTGGTGCTGCTGTCGATCAGCCTGATCCTGGTCGGCGTGCTGGCCTACCGCGCCATCCCGGTCGCCGCCCTGCCGAGCTATAACACCCCGGTCATCAACGTCACCGCCAACCTGTCCGGCGCCAGCCCCGAGACGATGGCCTCGTCGGTCGCGCTGCCGCTCGAGAAGCAGTTCTCGACCATTTCCGGCATCAGCCTGATCACTTCCACCAGCACCCTCGGCACCACCTCGCTGACGCTCGAATTCGATTCGAGCATCGACGTCAACGTGGCCGCCATCGACGTCCAGTCGGCCCTGCTCGGGGCCCAGCGCCAGCTGCCGGTCGAGATGACCGAGTTGCCGTCCTACCGCAAGGTCAACCCGGCCGACGCGCCGGTGCTGTTCATGACCATGACCTCGCCCTCGCTGAGCCTGTCGGAGCTCAACGACTACGCCGAGAACCTGATCGCCCCGAGCCTGTCGATCCTGCCCGGCGTGGCGCAGGTGCGGGTCAACGGCCAGAAGCGCTTCGCGGTGCGGGTGCGCGCCAAGCCAGAACTAATGAACGCGCGCGACCTGTCGATGGACGAACTGGCCAGCGCGCTGCGCGCGGCGAACGCCAATTCGCCGCTCGGCATTCTCGACGGCCCCGACCAGACCCTGACGATCCAGGCCAACGCCCAGCTGATGAAGGCGGCCGAATTCGCCGAACTGATTGTCGCCAACCGCAACGGCCAGCCGGTGCGCCTCAAGGACGTCGCCAGCGTCGAAGACAGCTACCAGTCGGTCAAGGCGGCCGGCAGCTACAATGGCGAGCGCTCGATCGTGCTGCTGGTGCAGCGCCAGCCCGACGCCAACACCGTGCAGGTGGTCGACTCGGTGCGCAAGCTGCTGCCGCGCTTTTCGGCCCAGCTGCCGGCGTCGATCAAAATCAACCTGGTCAACGACCGTTCGGTCTCGATCCGCGAAGCGATCCACGACGTCAACCTGACGCTGGCGCTGACGGTGGCGCTGGTGGTGCTGGTGATCTTCCTGTTCCTGCACCGCGCCGCCGCCACCTTCATCCCGGCCATCACCATGCCGATTTCGCTGCTCGGCGCGCTGGCGCTGCTCAACTGGCTCGGCTACAGTCTCGACAACGTCTCGCTGCTCGGCATCACGCTGGCGGTCGGCCTGGTGGTCGACGACGCCATCGTGGTGCTGGAAAATATCGTGCGCCATATCGAGATGGGCAAGAAGCCGATCGACGCCGCGCTGGTCGGCGCGAAGGAGATGGGATTCACCATCGTCTCGATCTCGATCTCGCTGGTGGCGGTGTTCATCCCGATCTTCTTCATGCCGGGCGTGATCGGCCTGCTGTTCCATGAATTCGCTGTCGTCGTCGGCCTGTCGGTGCTGGTCTCGGCGCTGGTGTCGCTGACGCTGGTGCCGATGCTGGCCAGCCGCCTGCTGCCGCCGCACGCGGCCGGCGCGCACGGCGAGGAAGAGGAAAAGACCTTCATCGGGCGCCATTTCGAGCGCGGGTTCAAGCAGGTGCGCAACGGCTACGCGCGCAGCCTCGACCTCGCGCTGGCGCACCGCAACCTCGTGCTGCTGGTCGCGCTGGGCACCTTCGTCCTCACCGTGATCCTGTACGTGACCGTCCCCAAGGGCTTCTTCCCCGAGGAAGACCTGGGCCAGATCCGTGTGAGCATCGAAGCGTCCGAGGACACCTCCAGCGCGGCCATGCTGATATTGCAGGAGAAGGCCGCCGCCGTCATCAAGGCCGACCCCAACGTGTAGGACGTGACCTCGTTCACCGATGGCGGCAACACCGGCCGCATGTTCCTGGTCCTCAAACCGCGCAGCGAACGCCAGCCGATGCCGAAAGTGCTCGACAGCCTGCGCAAGGCGACCCGCCAGATCGCCGGCATCGCCGTCTACCTCAGTCCGACCCAGAACCTGCAGCTGGGCGGACGGCCCAGCAAGAGCCGCTACCAGTACACCCTGCAAAGCGTGAGCTCGGACGCGCTGGGCGACTGGGCCACCAAATTCCAGGATCAGATGCGTAACGATGCGCGCTTTCGCGACGTCACCAGCGACTCGCAGAACCGCGGCCTGCAGGCGAGCCTCAAGATCGACCGCGACAAGGCCAACGCGATGGGCGTGCAGATCGCCGACATTCGCACGGCGCTCTACACCACTTTCGGCGAGCGCCAGGTGTCGACCATCTACGCCCAGGCGGCCAGCTACAACGTGATCCT
>JBDSTZ010000271.1:0-7543 GCA_039927975.1 Massilia sp.
GCGTTTTTTTTTACTCGCGGCGCGCTTAGGCGTCTTCGCGCCAGCGGCGTAGTCGGACAGCGACGTACATCATCGCCACGCCGGCCACCGCGCCGACGATTGCATGCGCGGACCCGAGTGATGCCCAGGAGTGCGCGACCACGGTGCTCAGATCGAGGCGATGGTGGCCGGAGCCAAGCGCTTCCATCATCGCGGTGTCGCTGAACAGGAACCAGGAACCCGGTTCAAGTCCGAGCAAGACCCGCAGCATCACATTGTGGGCTACCCATTTTGCGCTGAGAAAACTGTCCGCGTCAGCGCCGGCGAGGTAGGTGATCCACTTGATCAGCGCGAGAACGAACAGTGGCACGCCGACCGCCCACAGGAAGACCTTTGAACGGGCCCAGGCGGACACCATCAAGAGCCAGCCGATAGTGGGCAAGGCCCACAGGATGTACACGGGCCACATCGCCAGCATGTGAAACGGCGCCAGGTAGACCTGGGGCGTGGTGAAGACCACGCCGAACAGGTTGATGCCTTTGACGGACATCAGCAGGCAAGTCAGCAGCAACAAGGTCAGCGACAGGATGGTGGCGAACGCCATGGTGATCAGCGGCGCCAGGCAAAGCGCGGCGACCACTTTCGACAGCACGGTCATTTCGTCCGAGATCGGCAGTGATTTCCAGAACAGGATGCTGCGGTCGCGCCGATCGTCGTAAAGCGCGCCCAGGCAATAGAAAAAGATTACAAACGACATGACGCCAAACAGCGGCACCGATGCCAGCAAGTAGCCATTGGCGACCTGCTCGGCCAGCGCCATCTTTTCCGCCACCGGCACGCTTGCCATCCTGCTGAACGATCTGCTGAATTTGCCGCCGGCATCGGCCGCATACACCATCGAGGCGCCGACGACCGCCAGCATGATGCCGCTGATGATGGCGGGAGCCCAAAACATCGAACCCTTGTTTTCCCAAAATTCGCGGCGCAATAGCCATTTCATGGTGTTCATGCGTAGCTTCCTTTCATTGTTGCGACGAACAGGTCGGCGACATTCGGATTGCGGGTGTCGCCCAGCGCGTCGAGCTGGGCGCGCGGCACGCCGTCGAACAGCATGACCGATTTGCCGAACACGCTGCGCTGGTCGATCGGCTGCAGCGCCTGGGCCGCCGCCACTTTGTCGGGCGCGACCATCACTTCGACATAGCGTTCGCCGAGTTCGTCCATCGTCGCGGCCAGGATGATCTTGCCGTCGCGGATGAACATCAGGTCGGTGAGGATGTGCTCGACTTCTTCCACCTGGTGGGTGGTGATGACGATGGTCTTGTGCTCGTCAAAATAGTCTTCCAGCAGGTTCTGGTAGAACTGCTTGCGGTAAATAATGTCGAGACCGAGGGTCGGTTCGTCGAGCACCAGCAGCTTGGCGTCGATCGCCATCACCAGCGCCAGGTGCAGCTGCACCACCATGCCCTTGGACATGGCCTTGACCCGCATGGTGGGCTTGAGCTTGGTGGCCGCCAGGTAGCGTTCGGCCTTGGCGCGGTTGAAGCGCGGATGCACGCCGGCGACGAAATCGATGGCGTCGCAGACCCGCAGCCAGCGCGGCAGGATGGCGACGTCGGCGATGAAGCAGACATCCTGCATCAGGGCGTCGCGATGGGTGCGCGGATCGAGCCCCAGCACATTGAGTTCGCCGTCGAAGGGCACCAGGCCGAGCGCGGCTTTCAAGGTGGTGGTCTTGCCCGAGCCGTTCGGTCCGATCAGGCCGACAATGCGGCCGGCCGGAATCTCGAAGCTGATGGCGTCGACGGCCACCGACTTGCCGTAGCGCTTGCTCAAGCCCTTGGCCGAAATCACCGCGCTCATGGCGCGCTTCCCGGTGCGGGCACGGCGCCGAGCAAGTCTTTCGGATCGAGGCCGAGGCGGCGGATGCGCTCGACCATGGCCGGCCATTCTTCGCGCACAAAGCGCTCGCGTTCGCTGGCCAGGAGTTTTTCGCTGGCGCCTTCGGTGACATACATGCCGATTCCCCTTCTTTTTTCTACGAGATTTTCGTCGACCAATTCCTGGTAGGCTTTCGATACCGTGATCGGATTGAGCTGGTATTCCGCCGCCACCTGGCGCACGGAGGGCAGGGCGTCGCCCGCCTTGAGCAGGCCGTCGAGCATCATCACGACGATGCGCTCCTTGAGCTGGCGGTAGATCGGTGTCTTGTCATTCCAGTCGATAGTCATGGTCGACTCTCCTAGGTGGGTAAGGTGGGCTGTGCGCCATGGATCCTCCGGTTGTGGTTGCTTTAATGGTGTTGTAGTGAACTATAACACCGATTCAAAACGTGTCAACCGGATTTTTTCGATGGCTCACATCAAGGGCTTATAAGACGCTGCCGTCGAGCGCGTGGCGGGTGATCGCGCCGGCCTGGTCGATGGCGATCCAGCCGCCGCGCTGCGGCTCGGTATCGCACTCCCAGTCGGGCAGCACGTAGCGCAGCCTGGCGCCGTGCTGGTGCAGGGCGGGACGGTGGGTGTGGCCGTGGATGATGATGTCGGCGCCGGACTCGGCGTGCAGGGCGTCGACGGCGGCGGGCGTCACGTCCATGATCGCCATGGTCTTGCCGGCGTGGGCTTCACGGCTGCCTTCGCGCAAGCCGGCGATGATGGCCTTGCGTTGCGCCAGCGGCATGGCGAGAAATTGCCGCTGCCAGGCGGGATCGCGCACTTGCGCGCGAAACGCCATGTAGGCGGCGTCATCGGTACATTGGGCGTCGCCATGCACGAGCGCGATGCGACGACCGGCGATGGTGATGACGTGCGGCTCGGCCAGCAGGGTCAGGCCGGCGGCATCGGCAAAGCCCTGGCCAACGAGAAAATCGCGATTGCCGGCGATCCAGTAAATCGCCACGCCGCGTTCGCTCACCGCGCGCAGGGCGTCGATGATGGTGCGGTGAAAGGGATCGTCCAGGTCGTCGTCGCCGGCCCAGTATTCGAACAGGTCGCCGAGCAGATAGAGGGATGAGGCGTGCGGCGCGCGCTCGGCCAGGAAGCGGTGGAACGCCTCGGCCGTGCGCGGATGCGCCGCTTGCAGATGCAGATCCGAGATGAACAGCGCGGCGGTGTTCATGGCCGCGCCGCCTGGATCGGCAGGATGCTCAATTACAGAACTTCGACTTTTTCGATGATGACGGCGTCAGCCGGCACATCGGCGAACATGCCGCTGCGGGTGGTCTTGACCTTGTTGATCTTGTCGACCACGTCGGTGCCTTCGGTGACTTTGCCGAACACCGCGTAGCCCCAGCCGTCCTGGCCTGGATAGTCGAGGAAGCCGTTGGCCTTGGTGTTGATGAAGAACTGCGCCGAGGCCGAATGCGGGTCGGAGGTGCGGGCCATGGCCAGGGTGTACTTGTCGTTCTTGAGGCCGTTCTTGGCTTCGTTCTCGACGGTCTGGTCAGCCGGCTTTTGCTTCATGCCTGGCTCGAAACCGCCGCCCTGGATCATGAAGTCGGCGATGACGCGGTGGAAAATCGTGTTGGCGTAGTGGCCCTTGGCGGCGTACTCGAGGAAGTTGGCGACCGTCTTCGGCGCTTTTTCGGCGTCGAGTTCAGCGGTGATGTTGCCCAGATTGGTGGTGATCAGTACCTTGGCCATGATGTGTCCTTTGTGTTTGCGTTGTTGGTTGTTCGTTGCGCGGCCCGGCGCGTGCAGTTGGAATGACGTTTTACGCTTGCGCGGGAACGGCGTTTCAAGGTGAGCGTATGGCCAGGCCCTTGCGAGTCCGCTATTTTACAGCTTTGACGACCGTTACCGATTGCACCACGATCGGCACGACCGGCACGTTCTGCTGGCCCATCGTGTCGTCGACCACCACGCCCTTGATTTTGTCGACCACTTCCTGGCCCTGGACGACCTTGCCGAACACGGTGTAACCGGAGCCGTCGCGGCCGGGATAATCGAGCACGGTGTTGTCGGCCACGTTGATGAAGAATTGCGAAGTGGCCGAATCCGGGTCGCCGGTGCGCGCCATCGCCACCGAGTACGCCACGTTCGACAGGCCGTTGTTCGATTCATTCTTGACCGGTTTGAAGGTGGTCGGCTTCTGCACCATCTTCTGGGTCACGCCGCCAGTCTGGATCATGAAGCCGTCGATCACGCGGTGGAAAATGACACCCTTGTAAAAGCCGCTCTTCACATACTGCAAAAAGTTGGCGACGTTCTTGGGCGCTTTTTCGGGATTGAGTTCGAGCACGATTTCGCCCACCGTGGTCTTGATCGACACCTGCGGCGCGTCGGCCGCCAGCACCGCGCCGGCCATGGTCAGCCCCAACAATACGCTGAGGAATTTGGTGATGAACGGCATGCCGAGCGGGGAGGATTTTTTCATGGGGGGTTCCGGTTGGTGGACATCGCGCAAAGTGCTGTCAAGTCTTTGACTGAAAAATAAACCTGGGCCATATGGGTCCGGAGGAGATTTTATCAATGCTATACTTTGCGCACAAACGCCCCATTCTATCAAAGAAGAACAATACTCAGGGTCCCGTCCAACTCGTGGAAATACCGGTTTGCCCGGTGCGCGCCCCAGCGGCGCACGCGCCAGGTGGCGGTATTGCCGTGGGTGTCGGGCGCTCTACCATTTTGAATAGTCCGATGAGCCAATTGAAGATTTACAACACGCTGGCGCGTGACAAACAGCTTTTCATACCGATCGAAGCGGGCAAGGCCGGCATGTATGTGTGCGGCATGACGATCTATGATTACTGCCACATCGGCCACGCGCGCATGATGATGGCGTTCGACGTCATTTATCGCTGGCTCAAGACCTCGGGCTATCAAGTCAACTACGTGCGCAACATCACCGACATCGACGACAAGATCATCAAGCGGGCGGTGGAAAACGGCGAAACGCTGTCGCAGCTGACCACCCGCTTCGCGCGCTACATGGATGAAGACACCAGCGCGCTCGGCATCCTGGCGCCCGACCACACGCCGCGCGCGACCGAATACGTGCCGCAGATGCTGTCCATGATCGAAACGCTCGAAGGCAAGCAGCTGGCGTACAAGAGCGAGGACGGCGACGTCAATTACGCGGTGCGCGAGTTTCCGAACTACGGCAAGTTGTCCGGCAAGTCGCTCGACGATCTGCGCGCCGGCGAGCGCGTCGACGTCAACACCGGCAAGCGCGATCCGCTCGACTTCGTGCTGTGGAAGGCGTCCAAGCCGAGCGAGCCCGACGAAGTGAAATGGGATTCGAAGTGGGGCAGCGGCCGGCCAGGCTGGCATATCGAATGCTCGGCCATGTCGTGCGCCTTGCTGGGCGAACAGTTCGACATCCACGGCGGCGGCGCCGATCTGCAGTTCCCGCATCACGAGAACGAGATCGCCCAGTCCGAAGACGCGTTCGGCCACGCCAGCGTCAACTACTGGGTGCACAACGGCTTCGTGCGGGTCGACAACGAGAAGATGTCCAAGTCGCTGGGCAACTTCTTCACCATCCGCGACGTGCTGAAAAAGTACGACGCCGAAGTGGTGCGCTTCTTCATCCTGCGCGCGCACTACCGCAGCCCGCTCAATTATTCGGACGCCCACCTGGACGACGCCAAGGTCGCGCTGACCCGCCTGTACACGGCGCTGGCCGACGTCGAGCTGGGCGCCGACCCGGTCGCGGTCGACTGGGACGATAGCTTCGCCGTGCGCTTTCGCGAAGCGATGGACGACGACTTCAACACCCCGATCGCGATGGCCGTGCTGTTCGACCTCGTCACTGACATCAACAAGAGCAAGTCGCCGGCCCAAGCGCGCCAGCTGAAAGCCCTGGCCGCCGTGCTGGGCCTGCTCGAACGCGCGCCGCAAGCCTTCCTGCAAGCCGGCGGCGACGCGGGCGGCCTCGACGACGCCACCATCGACGCCAGGATCGCCGAGCGCATCGCCGCCAAGAAGGCGCGCAATTTCGCCGCCTCGGACGCGTTGCGTGATGAACTCAAGGCGGCCGGCATCATCCTCGAAGACAAGCCGGACGGCACCACCAATTGGCGCCGCGCATGATGGCACTGAGCAAGGACACCAGCGGCACGACCTCGTTGATTCTGGAAGTGCCAGCGTACTGGGAAGAGGCGAAGGCCGAACTCATGAAGCGCGACCGCATCATGAAGAAATTGATCCCGCAATTCGGCGACCTGCACCTGGTCGGCCATCCGGATCCCTTTACCACGCTGGCGCGCTCGGTGGTCGGCCAGCAGGTCACCACCAAGGCGGCCGACCTGGCCTGGAACAAGCTGCAGCTGGCCTGTCCGAAGATCACGCCGGCCCAGGTCATCAAGGCCGGCGCCGAGCAGCTCGCCACCTGCGGGCTGTCGAAGCGCAAGACCGAATACATCCTCGACCTGGCCGACCACTTCAAGGCCAAGCGCGTGCACGCGAGCCTGTGGGCCGAGATGGACGACGAGGCCGTCATCGCCGAGCTGGTGCAGATTCGCGGCATCACGCGCTGGACAGCCGAGATGTTTCTGATATTTAATCTCTTGCGGCCGAACGTGCTGCCGCTTGACGATGCCGGCCTGATCCAGGGGATCAGCCAGAATTATTTTTCCGGCGAGCCCGTTTCGCGCAGCGATGCGCGCGAAGTGGCCGCCAATTGGGAACCGTTCCGCACCGTCGCCACCTGGTACTTATGGCGTAGCCTGGACCCGGTTCCGGTAGAATAGCGCCTGTATCGGCCGCGCCTGGGTGTTGCGCGGCCGGAAATAACTCGGAGGTACAATGACTAAAACAACTTTCCTCAACTTTGAGCAGCCAATCGCCGAGCTCGATTCCAAGATTGAAGAGCTGCGTTTCGTGCAGGACGATTCCGCCGTCGACATCTCCGAAGAGATCGACCGCCTGGCCAAGAAGAGCCAGCAGCTGACCAAAGACATCTACGCCAAGCTCACGCCGTGGCAAGTTTCCCAGATCTCGCGCCACCCGCAACGTCCGTACACCATGGACTACGTGAACGACATCTTCACCGACTTCCACGAGCTGCATGGCGACCGTTCGTTCGCCGACGACCTGTCGATCGTCGGCGGCCTGGCCCGCTTCAACGGCCAGTCCTGCATGGTGATCGGCCATCAAAAAGGCCGCGACACCAAGGAACGGGCGATGCGCAACTTCGGCATGCCCAAGCCGGAAGGCTACCGCAAGGCCATGCGCCTGATGAAGCTGGCCGAGAAATTCGGCCTGCCGGTGTTCACCTTTGTCGACACCACCGGCGCCTGGCCCGGCATCGACGCCGAAGAGCGCGGCCAGTCCGAAGCGATCGGCCACAACCTGTACGTCATGGCCGAACTGAAAGTGCCGCTGATCGCCACCATCATCGGCGAGGGCGGCTCGGGCGGCGCGCTGGCGCTGGCGGTGGGCGACGCCGTGCTGATGCTGCAATACTCGACCTATTCGGTGATTTCGCCGGAAGGCTGCGCCTCGATCCTGTGGAAGACCGCCGAGCGCGCGTCGGACGCCGCCGAAGCGCTGGGCCTGACCGCGCACCGCCTCAAGGCCATGGGCCTGATCGACAAGATCATCAACGAACCGCTGGGCGGCGC
>JBDSTZ010000272.1:0-4491 GCA_039927975.1 Massilia sp.
GATGGTCAGAAAGCCGGCGCCGTCGGGCCGCAGCACCACCAGCACGCCGAGCATGCCGACCGCGATGGCGGTCCAGCGCGCGCTGTCGACGCGTTCCTTGAGCATCAGCACCGACAGCGCGGTGATCAGGGCCGGCGCGATGAAGAAGATTGAGTAGGTTTCGGCCATCGTCAGTTTTTGCAGGCCGTAGGCGAACAGCGCCAGCATGGCGATGCCGAGCACCGCGCGCAGCAGCTGCAGCGACCAGTGGATGGCGAAGATGGTCTTGAGGGCGCCGCGCCAGGCGACATAGCCGGCCACCAGCGGCAGCGAGGTCAGTGCGCGCAAGGCCGCCACCTGCATGGCGGGATAGCGCTCCGAGAGCACCTTCATGCAGGTGTCCATCAGGGCGAACATGAAGACGGCCAGCAGCATCGCGTAGATGCTGCGCAGGTTGCCGCGCGAGCGGCGCGGCGCGGGCGCCTTGCCTTGCGCGGGCTGTGTCACAGGGTCTTTTCCATGAATACGCTGAGGGGGTCCGGCAGGTAGCCGCCGCAGGGTGCGCATTCGCTGAAACCGGCGCCGCGATACAGGGCGATCGCTTGCGGCTGGTGAATGCCGGTTTCGAGCCGCAGGCACGCCAGCCCCGCCTCGCGCGCGCGATTGGCCAGCGCGGCCAGCAGCGCCCGGGCGGCGCCCGCGCCACGGCGGGCCGGGTCGACGAACATGCGTTTGAGTTCGGCGTAGCCGTCATGGCTGACGATGGCGGCGCAGCCGAGCGCGGTGCCGGCATCGTCGCGCGCGACCATGAAGCAGACGTCCTCGCGCAGCAGCGATTCGATGTCGAGCAGATGGTTGCTCTCGGCCGGATACAGTGCGCCAAGATAGGCGTCGAGCTTTACCAGCAGGGCCAGGACGTCGGCCTGGCCGGGGTGTTCGATTTGAATACGCACGCGGGCCTCCTGGCTTGTGCGGCGCCACGCGGGCGCGTCGGAATGAACAACGGCGCCATCGGCGCCGTTGATGCTGCTACCCGTCAGGGCACTGGCGCCGAGGCGATCAGCCCAGTTGCGCGAGCAGGGTTTCCGCGTTCGACACTTTGAAGCCGTCGGTTTCGACGTTGAGCTGCTTGACGACGCCGTCTTCGACCAGCATCGAATAGCGCTGCGAACGGGTGCCCATGCCATGCTTGGAGAAGTCGGCGTCGAGGCCGAGCGCCTTGCTGAAGGTGGCATTGCCGTCGGCGAGCATGCGGATCACGCCGGTGGCTTTCTGGTCGCGGCCCCAGGCGCCCATCACGAAGGCGTCGTTGACCGAGATGCACCAGATTTCATCGACGCCCTTGGCCTTGAGCTGGTCGGCCAGCGCGACGTAGCCTGGCACGTGCTGCGCCGAGCAAGTCGGGGTGTAGGCGCCAGGCAGACCGAAAATGGCGATCTTCTTGCCCTTGACCAGGTCGGCCACGTTAAAGGTGTTGGGGCCGAGCGAGCAGCCTTCGGTTTCGGTTTCGATGAATTCCGAGAGGCTGCCGGCTGGAAGGGTATCGCCGATTTTGATGGTCATGTGGACTCCTGTTGTCGTTGGTTGAAAGGCGGCGCTCAGGTGCGCCTGCGCTAATAAGCCCGAGCAGTATGCCCGAAGCGCCGGAATTTTGCTGAAAGGGCATCGGAAATGGGTGGTTGTGATGCCGCGATGAAAGTAAGGTCGGAACTTGGTGATGGCTTGGCTGGGCGGGCGGCGGTGCTCGGCGGGCCGGATGGCGAGCGCTTGCACGGGGGCTTGCCGCTGCGCCCATCGGTACGGGGATTTTGATTGCATTCATAAATCGCTTTACAATTTTGCTGGCGACTCTTTAGGCTGCACCTGATAGCGCCCGGGTGCGCGGCACACGCGAACTGTCGGCACTGTGCCAATGCAGGGCTATTTGGCGCGGGCCATCCGCGTCGCGACAATTTTCAGGAGCTCATCATGTGCAGAAACATCAAGACCTTGTTTAACTTTGCGCCGCCGGCGACCGAGGATGAAATCCGTGCGGCTTCGCTGCAATTCGTGCGCAAGCTCAGTGGATTCAACAGTCCGTCGAAGGCCAACGAAGCGGCGTTCGCGCGGGCCGTGGACGACGTGGCGACTGCGGCTGCGGCACTGATCGGCTCGCTCGTGACCAGCGCCGATCCGCGCGACCGTGAGATCGAGGCCAGGCGCGCGCAGGCCCGCTCGGCGGAGCGGTTTCGGCGGGTCGATGCAGCCTAGGAAAATTAGCCGGCATGGTCTGGCTGAGTGATGAGACCGTGTCCGAAAGTCGACCTGACCCCATGGGTGCGTGACCCCATGGGTGCGAACGAAAAAAAACCGGAGAGCCGCAAAGCTCTCCGGTTTTTTCGTCTGACTTCTTGGCAGGGCCGCCCGGCCCAGCCGCTTAGTCGGCTTGCTTGCGCAGGAAGGCCGGGATGTCGTAGGTTTCAACGCCGTTGCGCTGCATCGCCTGGACCTGCTCGGAAGCCTGCTCGCGGCGCCACACGGCCGGCTGCTTGATGCTGTCCATGCCATGCGCGCCGCTCGAGGCCGAACCCATGGTCAGGCCGCTGCCAGCTTGCGCCGAACCGGAGGCCATCATCGGCGAGTTGTGGGTGCCGGTGCGCAGCATCGGGGTCTGTACCAGCTGCATCGCCTTTTTGGCTTTGCCGAGGCCAGTCGCGACAACGGTCACGCGGATGTCGTCGCCCATGCTGTCGTCGTAGGCGATACCCTGGGCGATCGAGGCGTCCGGCGCCGCGAACGCGCGCACGGCGGCCATGACCTCCTTGATTTCCTTACCCTTCAGGCCACGGCTGGCGGTGACGTTGACCAGCACGCCGCGCGCGCCGGACAGGTCGATACCGTCGAGCAGCGGCGAGGCCACGGCTTGCTCGGCGGCGATGCGCGCGCGATCGACGCCGTTGGCGGTCGCGGTGCCCATCATGGCCTTGCCCTGCTCGCCCATGATGGTCTTGACGTCGTTGAAGTCGACGTTGATGTGACCCGGCACGTTGATGATCTCGGCGATACCGGCGACCGCGTTGTTGAGCACATCGTCGGCGTGCTTCATCCAGTCGATCATGGATTCGTCTTCGTAGATCTCCTCGAGCTTTTCGTTGAGGATGATGATCAGCGAGTCGACGTGGGCCGACAGCTCTTCGAGGCCGGCTTCGGCCACGTCCATGCAGCGCTGGCCTTCGTACGAGAACGGCTTGGACACCACCGCCACCGTCAGCGCGCCCATCGACTTGGCGATTTCAGCGACAATCGGTGCGGCGCCGGTGCCGGTGCCGCCGCCCATGCCGGCGGCGATGAAGACCATGTGCGCACCGCGCAGCGAGTCTTCGATGCGCTTGCGCGATTCCTCGGCCAGCTGGCGGCCGACGGCCGGCTTCATGCCGGCGCCCAGACCGGACTCGCCGATCTGGATGATATTGTGCGCGCTCGATACTGCCAGCGCCTGGGCATCGGTATTGGCGGCGATGAACTCGACGCCCGATACACCCTTGTTGATCATGTGCTGAACCGCATTGCCACCTGCTCCGCCGACGCCGACGACCTTGATGACGGTTCCTAGTGCTGCGTTATCGACCATATCAAACTCCATGATGAACTCCTAATCAAGTATGCCGTTTTCAAGCGCCAGGGCTCACTTACTGTATGAAACCTGGAGGTTGAAAACTGCGTTTTACATTCAAAAATTATTTAACAACCCGTTGTACCGCTTATCCCTGTACTGCCAATCCCTGTACTGCCAATCCCTGTACTGCCGATCCCTGTACCGCTGCTTTGTGCCGCTCAATCCTGTACTGCCCTGCCCCGCCCCTTAAAAATTCCCGAGAAACCATTCCTTCATGCGCTGCCAGACCGCCTTCACGGAACCATCCTGGCGCGTCACGATGTGCCCGCGCAGGTACTGCTTCTTCGCTTCGAGCAGCAGCCCGAGCACGGTGGCGTAGCGCGGGCTGCGCACCACGTCGGCCAGCTGGCCGCGATAGTCCGGCGTACCCAGGCGCGCCGGCTTGAGGAAGATGTCCTCGGCCATCTCGACCATGCCCGGCATGATCGCGGTGCCGCCGGTGAGCACGATGCCCGACGAGAGCACGCCCTCGTAGCCCGACTCGCGCACCACCTGGTGGACCATGGCGAACAGTTCTTCGACGCGCGGCTCGATCACCGCCGCCAGCGCCTGGCGCGACAGGTTGCGCGGACCGCGGTCGCCCAGGCCCGGCACTTCGAGCGTTTCGCCCGGATCGGCCAGCACCTGCTTGGCGACGCCGTAGCGGATCTTGATTTCTTCGGCTTCGGACGTCGGCGTGCGCAGCGCCATCGCGATGTCGTTGGTGATCTGGTCGCCGGCGATCGGCAGCACCGCCGTGTGGCGGATCGCGCCGTCGGAAAACACGGCGATGTCGGTGGTGCCGCCGCCGATGTCGATCAACACCACGCCGAGCTCTTTTTCGTCGGCGGTGAGGACCGCGTCGGCCGAGGCCATCG
>JBDSTZ010000273.1:0-7812 GCA_039927975.1 Massilia sp.
CAGCTTCCTGCTGACGGCGCGCCACAGCCACGCCGACATCGAACGCGCCGCTCACTTGCTGGATAACTGCATGCGGCGCTGCCGCGCGCACCACCAACCTTTTTTGGAACCGACATGGAACACGCATTCGAAGTAATGCCATTTGGCGCGGCAAGCGGCGAAGCGCAAATGGAAGAAGAACGCGGACGAGGGTTCGCGCGTCCTTCCGCGCGCGCGGCCGGCCGGCGTCCATTGGCCAGGCCGCTGGCCAAACCGCGCCCCGCTCCTCGGCCCGTTCCACGGCCCGGGCCACGTCCGTTGCCGCCTTCCTGGCCGCGCTTTCCGGTGTATGGCGGCTGGCCCGGCGCGGTGCTGTACCCCCCGCCGCCCGAGCCGTATCCCGAGCCCGACCAGCAGCCCGGGTTCGAGCCCGAGCCCGCGCCCGCGACCGAGCCCAACTTCGGCCAGGACGACGCCGACACCGAAATTCCGCCGGCCTTCCTCAGCAGCGTCAACCAGCTGCCGCCGTCGCAGCGCCCCAACTACGTCCGCATCGGTTACTTGCCCGACGCCGTCCGCCAGCTCGGCGCCGCCGACCAGGGCCTGTACCTGATCGTCTTCAATTCGAACAACCGCACCCGCGCCTACAGCGGCCAGTCCGGCAACCTGCGGCGCCGGCTGCAGCAGCACCTGTTATGCGCGCTGATGTTCGACATGCCGGCGCACCAGCACGAAGTCTTCATCGCCCGCACGCCCGGCATGAGCGACGCTCAGCGCCGCGCGATCGAGCTGCGCATTCACACCGAGATGTTCGCCTCCCATCGCGGCGTGCTGACCAACCAGCGCCGCGAACTCGAAGCAGAATTGCTGGGCGAAGCCTGGCTAACCTAAGGAGAACGAAATGCACCACAAAAGCTGCTATTGCGCGAATTGCCAGTCCGGCGCCAAAGGATCGTCCGCATCCCTGTTTGAAGTGCTGCCCTTTCCATCGATGGCGTCGATCTCAAAGGCCGAGGAAACCGAGCTGGCGATGGAACTGCTGTCGGTATCGAGCGAGGAAGAACTCGACCAGTTCCTCGGCAAGATGTTCAAGAGCGCCTGGCGCGGCATCAAGAAGGTCGGTTCGGCGGTCGGCAAGATCGCGGCGCCCCTGGGCGGTGCGCTCAAGGGCCTGGCCAAGGTGGCGATGCCGTTTGTCGGTGGCGCGCTCGGTTCCTTCATTCCGATTCCCGGCGTCTGCACCGCGCTCGGCACCGCCCTGGGCGGCGCCCTGAGCAAGGCGATGGAGCTCGAGTTCGAGGGCATGGACGGTGAACAGCAGGAGTTTGAAATGGCCCGTCGTTTCGTCCGCATCGCCTCCAGCGCGGCGCAGCAGGCGGCGCAGGCGGCGCCCGGCCGCGACCCGCACGAAGTGGTGCGCCAGGCCCTCGCCGACGCCATGCGCAGCCATCTGCCGGCGATGCCCGAACCGGTCACCGGCCGCTGGCGCCAGCGCCGCGCGGCCTGGGCCCAGGGTCAACAATGATCATCGACAGCCACTGTCACGCGGGGCAGGGCGACGGCTTCACCGGCCCGTGGGACAGTGACGCCGGCCTCGCCAAATACCTGCGCCGCGCGCGCAAGGCCGGCATCGATCGCAGCGTGCTGCTGGCAGCCTTCCATTCCGATTACGCCCTGGCCAACCAGAGCGTGGCGCGCATCGTCGCCGGCGACCGCACCCGCTTCTACGGCTACGCATTCGTCAACGCGGCGCGCGACAAGGGCAGGGTACACAGCCTGGTGCAAAGCGCGCTCGAGCAGTACGGCTTCGTCGGCATCAAGCTGCAACGCCACGACGCCCGCATCTCGCGTGAGGTGTGCGATTGCGCGCGCGCCCTGCGCCTGCCGGTGCTGTACGACACGATGGGCGAAGTGTCGGTGGCCGAGCTGCTGGCTGCGCAATACCCGGACGTCGATTTCATCCTGCCCCACCTGGGCAGCTTCGCCGACGACTGGAGCGCCCAGCTGGCGCTGATCGACCATCTTGTGCGTCACCCGAACATCTACACCGACACCGCCGGCGTGCGCCGCTTCGACCTGCTGCAACAGGCCGTGCGCCGGGCCGGCCCGCAAAAGGTGCTGTTCGGCTCCGACGGCCCCTGGCTCCATCCCGGCCTGGAACTGGCCAAGGTGCGCCTGCTCGAACTGGCGCCGCGCGACGAGGCCCTCATCCTCGGCGAGAATTTTCTGCGCCTGATCGCCAAGCGGTGAATTGCCTTGATGACTCACCCTGATGCCTTGCTGCGACGCGCTACTTCGTCAGCGCCGACCAGGCCTTGCGGCGGATCTGCAGCGCGCGGTCGGTGACGCCGAGTCGGGCGGCGGCGCGCTGGTTGTTATCGCCTTCCTGCGCCAGCACCATCTGGATCGCCAGGTCGCCGGCGCACTGGCTGATGCGCGCCAGCGGCACCCCCAGATCGATCGCGTGACGCACCGCCGCCTCCAGGCTGCGATCGGGCCAGGCGCGCTCGCACGCCTGCGGCGCCGGCCTTTCCTCGGGCGGCACGCTGCCGATCGTCAGGGCGCCGCAGCCGGTATGGCGGTGCCACAATTGCGTGACCACCTGGCGCAGTTCGCGCACATTGCCCGGATAATCGCGCGTGAGCAGATAGTCGCGCACCGCCGGATCGAGCGCCGGCGCCGGCCGTCCGGGCGCCAGCTGGGCCAGGAAATGCATTGCCAGCGGCAGCACATCCTCGCGCCGTTCGCGCAAAGGCGGCGGGCGGCAGCGCCAGGCCGCGATGCGGTAATACAGGTCGGCCCGAAAGCGTCCCTGCGCCACCTCCTGTTCGAGATCGCGGTTGGTCGCGCACAGCAGGCGGAAGCTGCTGCGCTGCCAGCTGTTGCTGCCGATCCGCTTGTAGCTGTGTTCCTGTATCGCCCGCAGCAATTGCGCCTGCAGCGGCAGCGGCAGCTCGCCCACCTCGTCGAGAAACAGCACCCCGCCATCGGCCAGCGCAAACGCGCCATCTCTCGCGGCCGCCGCGCCGGTGAAGGCGCCGCGTTCATGGCCGAACAGTTCACTGCCCGCCAGCTCCGGCGACAAGGTGGTGCAGTCGAGCACGGTAAAGCTGCCGCCCGTGCGGCCCAGCTTGTGAATCAGCTGCGCGATGACGTCCTTGCCGGTGCCGGTCTCGCCGGTGATGAGCACCGGCGCATCGCTGAACGCGGCCATCTCGGCCACGCAATGGAGCAGTTCGCGCCAGATCGGGCTGTTGCCCGCCGCGCTCGCCTGCACCGGCGCCGAGTCGACCAGCGTTCGCACCGTCTCCCATCGCGCCAGGCGCGCCGCCACGTCGGCCAGGTCGGCCGGCGGGCCGCGCCAGCGCAGCACGTCGGCCGCACCCGCGCCCAGCAAGGCCCACATGTCGGCCGCCGCCAGCGCCTGCTCGCCGAGTACGACCGCCAGCACCCGCGTCTGCGCCGACAGCGCCCGCAATTGCCCCAGCACCTGCGGGTCGACGCCAGCCATCATGGCCAACGCGGCGCAAGGCTGGCGCCCGGCGCAATCGATGCCGGCGCCGGCGAGCGCGAGCGCAACACCGGCTCGCTCAGCGGCACTGCTTGCATCGAGAAAATGCGCGCTGGCGAACAGGCCCATGCGTGTCCTTGTGCGACGTGATCGGGTCTACGGAAGTAAAGGTATAGCCGCAGCGCGCACCAGGGCGATTGCGCTGGCCCAAACGGGCGGGGCAGGCGAGAAGGAGGGCAGTGAAGACCGCGCGCCGCAGGTAGCGGCGCCCGGGTTTATGGCAGCAAATTAAGGCGACAAGATTGAAGACAGCAAAAAGTGCTTAGTGCGCGCTCGGACGATCCGGCTCCGACGGCGAGGAAATTTCGTCGAGCGCGATATCGATGCCGGCCGAGTGCTTGGTCGCAAGGTCGCCCAGCGAGACGATACCGATCACCGCATGCGATTGCTGATCGACCACCGGCACCCGGCGGATCTGCACGTCGCCCATCTGCTCGAGCACCTCGTCAACGCTCTGGCTGGCATAACAGGTGCGCACGTCGGTGCTCATCACATCGCCCACCCGGGTGCTTTCCGGCGCCAGGCCGGCGGCGGTCGAGCGAATCGTGATGTCGCGGTCGGTGATCATGCCGACCAGCTTCTGGCCGTCGAGCACGGGAATCGCGCCGACGTTGAGTTCGTCCATCAACTGCGCGGCCTGGCGTACGCTTTGTTCTGGTGAAATGCTCTGTACGTCGCGGGTCATGACTTCTTGAATTGTTTGCATATATATCTCCGATGTGATTGGGCAGGAAGTGGCGCGGAGCGCCAGGTTCTGCCCAGATCATGCGCCGATTCGGAAAACTCGGACGCATGGTTGAATTTGCATCTTTGTGGACGAGCGAACAACAGGGGCGCTGCGTTACAATCTCGCCTTTGCCCGCCACGCCATGCCCGCCGTACAGATTCCTTCCCCCATCGCCGACGCTGTCGGCCTCGCCCATCCTTCCTGGCAACCGATCCTGACCCGTGGCCTGGAGGCGCTTGCCGCCGCCCAGCCAGGCTATCTCGCGCAACTTGCCGCGAGCGCCTATCTGCCGACCGAACAACGCCTGTTCGCCGCCTTCCGCCTGCCGCGCAACGAAGTCCGCCACGTCCTGGTCGGCGAGGGCCCCTATCCGCGCGCCGAAAGCGCGACCGGGGTCTGTTTCATGGATGGGGCGGTGGGCAGCCTGTGGTGCGACACCGGTCTGTCGAAGCCGGTCAACAAGGCCACCTCGCTGCGCAACTTCATGAAAATGCTGCTCGTGACCGAAGGGCGCCTGAGCGCCGACGATACCGGCGGCGCGGCCATGGCGCCGGTGGCGCAGGCCGCGCGCGCCGACGGCACCATCCAGACCCTGCGCGACCTGGAACACAACCTGATCGGCCAGGGCTTCCTGCTGCTCAACGCCAGCCTGGTGTTCCGCAAGGAAGTCGCGCCGGCCCAGGACGCCCGCGCCTGGCTGCCCTTCCTGCAAACGGTCCTGGCCGCGCTGGCCGACCTGCCGGCGCCGCCGACCTTGGTACTGTGGGGGAAAATTGCCGAACAACTCACGCGGCTGCCGGAGACGGCGCGCTTGCCGCAGGTCTGCTCGGAGCATCCCTACAACCTGTCCTTCATCACCCACCCGGGCATGCAAGACTTTTTCCGGCCGATGCGCCTGCTGCGCGCGCCCTGAAAGCGCGCCGGCAAAACGGCGGGTCCAAGACAAGACGCGTCAAATTTGCTATACTTGACTAAATCGTTCAACTAATCAGGGCATTCACGTTGCGGTGGCAAGCCCTGGTTTTTGAATTGAGGCAATATTTTAACACCACTGTTGACCCGGGGCTCCGATGCGTCTGACCACCAAAGGCCGTTTTGCTGTAACTGCGATGATCGATCTTGCGCTGCGCGAAGGCAAGGGTCCCGTCACGCTGTCGGGCATCAGCCAGCGCCAGGCCATCTCGCTGTCCTACCTGGAGCAACTGTTCGGCAAGCTGCGCCGCCACGAGATCGTCGAATCGATCCGCGGACCGGGCGGCGGCTACAGCCTGGCGCGCCGCGCCGACCAGGTCACGGTGGCCGACATCATCATCGCGGTCGACGAGCCGCTCGACGCCACCCAGTGTGGCGGCAAAGAAAATTGTCACGGCGCCGACGCGGCCAGCGGCACCCGTTGCATGACCCACGAACTATGGGCCACGCTCAACGCCAAAATGGTCGACTACCTCGATTCGGTCTCGCTGCAAGACCTGGTCGACCAGCAGAAGCAGAAGCATCCTGAGCAAAGCGTGGTGGTCCTGCACCGTGGCCACGCCGCCGCCGGACACAATTGATGAATGAAACGTTTGACGCATACTGGAGTAATTGAATGAACGCGCCACTGGATAAAAACCTCGAGCACACCTTCGCGACGGCCCCGCATTTTCCGATCTACATGGATTACTCGGCCACCACGCCGATCGATCCGCGCGTCGCCGACAAGATGATTCCCTTCCTGCGCGAGCAGTTCGGCAATCCCGCCTCGCGCAGCCACATGTACGGCTGGACGGCCGAGGCGGCGGTCGAGGAAGCGCGCGCCGAAGTGGCCAAGCTGGTCGGCGCCGATCCGCGCGAAATCATCTGGACCTCCGGCGCGACCGAAAGCAACAACCTCGCGATCAAGGGCGCCGCCCAGTTCTACAAGACCAAGGGCAAGCACATCATCACGGTCAAGACTGAGCACAAGGCCGTGCTCGACACCGTGCGCGAGCTTGAACGCGTCGGCTTCGAGGCCACCTACCTCGCGCCGCAGGACAACGGCCTGATCACCGTCGCCCAGCTCGAGGCGGCGATCCGCCCGGACACGATTCTGGTCTCGGTCATGTTGGTCAACAACGAGATCGGCGTCATCCAGCCGGTCGAAGAGCTGGCCGCGCTGTGCCGCAGCAAGGGCATCATCTTCCATTGCGACGCCGCCCAGGCGACCGGCAAGGTCAAGATCGACCTGGCCAACAGCAAGGTCGACCTGATGACCTTCACGGCCCACAAGACCTCCGGCCCGAAAGGCATCGGCGCCCTGTACGTGCGCCGCAAGCCGCGCGTGCGCCTCGAAGCGCAGATGCACGGCGGCGGCCACGAGCGCGGCCTGCGCTCGGGCACCTTGCCGACCCACCAGATCGTCGGCATGGGCGAAGCCTTCCGCATCGCCCGCGAAGAAATGGACAGCGAGATCACCCGCGTCAAGGCGCTGCGCGACCGCCTCGCCAAAGGCCTGCAGGAGATCGAAGAGGTCTACATCAACGGCGACATGGAACACCGTGTGCCGCACAACCTCAACGTCAGCTTCAACTACGTCGAGGGCGAATCGCTGATCATGGCCATCAAGGGCCTGGCGGTGTCGTCCGGCTCGGCCTGCACCTCGGCCAGCCTGGAGCCGTCCTACGTGCTGCGCGCGCTCGGCCGCAGCGACGAACTGGCGCACAGCTCGATCCGTTTCACCATCGGCCGCTTCACGACCGAAGAGGACATCGATTTCGCAGTCGACCTGCTCAAATCGAAAGTCAACAAACTGCGCGAACTGTCGCCCCTGTGGGATATGTTCAAGGAAGGCATCGACATCGCCTCGATCCAATGGGCAGCCCACTAATTAGTTAGCAATCAAGGAGCATCATCATGGCTTATTCAGACAAAGTGTTGGACCACTACGAAAATCCACGCAACGTTGGCGCCTTCGACAAGGGCGACGAAACCATCGGCACCGGCATGGTCGGCGCGCCGGCGTGCGGCGACGTCATGAAACTGCAGATCAAGGTCGGCGCCGATGGCCTGATCGAGGACGCCAAGTTCAAGACCTACGGCTGCGGTTCGGCCATCGCGTCGAGTTCGCTGGTGACCGAATGGGTCAAGGGCAAGACGCTCGACCAGGCGCTGTCGATCAAGAACACTGAAATCGCCGAAGAACTGGCGCTGCCACCGGTCAAGATCCACTGCTCGATCCTGGCCGAGGATGCCATCAAGGCCGCCGTGCTGGATTACAAGACCAAGCACCCGGCCGCCGCATAAAGAGCGGCTTTCACGCTGGAGAAAACATGGCAATCACACTGACCGAAAAAGCAGCCAAGCACATCAACCGCTACATCGAACGTCGCGGCAAGGGTGTCGGCCTGCGTTTTGGGGTGCGCACCACCGGCTGTTCCGGGCTCGCCTACAAGCTTGAGTACGTCGACGAGGCGGCCGCCGAAGACCAGGTCTTCGAGTCGCACGGCGTCAAGGTCTTCGTCGACCCGAAAAGCCTGCCCTACATCGACGGCACCGAGCTCGACTTCACGCGCGAAGG
>JBDSTZ010000274.1:0-43923 GCA_039927975.1 Massilia sp.
GGCTCGCCCGGCAGTCAGCGATCAGAAGTTGTACTGCACCGTCGCCTGCACGGTGCGGCCGTCGTAGCTGGCGCGCCGGAACTTCGCCTCCGAGCCCTCGTACTCCTCGTAGAAGGAGTTGGTGAGGTTGAAGGCGTTCATCGCCAGTTTGACTTTCTCGCTCAGCTTGTAGGAAGCCGAGATGTCGAACTGACCGCGCGCGCGCACCGAGCGTGCGCTACCCGAGAAGGTGTTACCGCCCGGAAGAACGTAGCTGTCGCGATGGTTGTACACGCCGCGCACGCCCCACACCGGTGTCTCGTAGTAGAGGATGAAGTTGGCCGAGCGCGGCGACACGTTGTTCAGGGTCGCCGGCGAGCCGTCGACATTGCTGCCCCGGACCCGCGTGAAGGACACGTTGACGACGCCGCCGAGACCGTTGAACGGCTTGGGCAGGAAGTCGAAGGTCTGCTGGATGGTCAGCTCGGCCCCTTGCACCACCAGTTCGTTGGGCGAATTGAGCGCGCCGTTGACGTCGATCGTGTAAAGGCCGTTGAGGGCGCGGGTGCCGGTCGCGCTGGTGGCCGGCAGATCGGTGACGCAGCGGTCGCCCACCACACTCCAGTTGCCCAGGCCAAGGCCGTAGCCGTCGGCCGGACACAGCACCGAATCGCGGCCCTCGCCGACGATCAAGCCCTTGATTTTTTTCTGATAGGCGGCGAAACCGATCAGCCCGTTCGGCCGATTGTAGTACTCGAGCGAGAAGTCCTGCGAATCGGAGGTGTAAGGCTTGATGCCGCCACGACCGAGTGTCACGGTGTAGCCGCCGGCCAGGGCGTCCTGGCTCACCTGGGTCGAGACCGGCAGGTTGGCGCGCGCGTCAGGCCGCAGGAAGGTGCTGTAGTAGCCGTAACGCACCACCAGTTTTTTGGTCAGGTCGGCCGCCAGCAGCAGCGACGGCAGGTCGTTGCGGTACTGGGTTTCATGGGTGCTGGTGGCGAACGTCGTGGTGGTGGTTTGCTTGGTGCCGTTGACGGTGGCGAGGATCGCGCGGTCGAGCGAATCGGTGCGTTGGCTGGTTTCCTCGTGGCGCACGCCGACGTGGCCGCGCACCCGGATGCCCAGGAACTTCTCGTCGATCTTGGCCATCAGGTAGAAGGCATTGATCTCATTGCGCATGGTGAAGTTGCCGCCAATGTAGCCACCGTCATTAGCGTCGTTGGTCCAGCCGGAGGCGGTGCGCACATAGTCGCCGGTGATGGTCGGTTGCAGGGTGTTGATCAGCGCCGGAATATTCGCGGTTTGCCAGTTGGACTGGTAGCCAGGCGCCTTGCCGCCGAAGAAATCGCCGACAAAATTGCCGTTCTGGATGAACGGGCTGGCGGTGGTGATCTTGGTCAGGTCGACCCCGGCCGAGGTCGAGCGGAACCCGCGCGAAATCGAGGTGTTGCGGTTGAACTGGCCGCCGAACTGGATACTTTCGATCAAGGGCGCGTCGATGAAGCGCTCGAAATCGAGGCGCATCGAATTGACCTTGTTTTTCTGGTAGTTGTCCGAGCCGGTGATCACCAGACTGTCGCCGGTGGTGCTCACGACTTCCGCGCCGGTGCCCGACCAGGTCCCGCCCAGATTCGCCTGCGTCAACACCGGCGTGGTCTGGTTGAAATGCTGGTAGTAATCGGCGGCGCTGCTGCCCATCGTCAGGGAGCCGGTGACGCCGTTGCCGAACGGCGCGTCGGTGGTGATCGGCTTGGAGCGATTGCGCACATCGGTCTGGGATTGATACCAGAGATTGGTCGCCTGTGACAGCGTCATGCCGACGTCGACGCGCCAGGTGTCATTGGTGAACGAGCTCTTGAGGGCGACGCCGTTGACCGATTGCTCGAACGGTTCGAGACGGTTCGAGCCGTATGCCAGCGGATTGGTGAAGTTGTACTTCATCACATAGTAGCGGCCATCCGTGTGCAGGAAAGGCGCCGCGGTCGGATCGATAATCGTCGTCGAGGGGCGGGTATCGTTGATCAGCAGTTGCTGGACGCTGTGATGGTCCTCGCGCTTGGAATCGAGATAGGTGGCGCCGACCCGCCATCCGGGCATGACCTTGTATTCAACGCCGAGCGAACCGGTGACCAGCGTGCCATCGTTGTACTTGACCCCCTGGCGGATTTCCGACGGGATCAAGACGCCGCCCTTGGACAGCACGCCCGTGCCGCCGGGCGCGGACACGCAAGGCGCCGGCACGCCGGCGCACGAGGCGGCGTAATAATCCTTGTAGCGGTTGAGGAAATCCGGCGTGTTTGCCGGATTGAGCGTGGTGAACTGGTTCGAATAGATCGAGTCGCGGCGGAAGTGTTCGCGTTTGGCGGCGAACACGCCGAACACGCCGAGATCGCCGTTCATGAATTTTTTTGCAAAGCTGCCCGACAGCTTCGGCGTCTTGTAGTTGCCGAGTTCATCATATTGCTCGGTGAACTTGATCGACGTGCCTTCCTTGCGCGACAGCGCCGGCGCGATCTGCATGTCGATGTTGCCGCTGATGCCGCCCGACTGTTCGGCGGCGGAGACCGACTTGGTCACCGTGAAGGCGCTGAACATGCTGGTATCGAAAGCGCCGAGGGGCGGCGCGCCGCCCTGGGTCGGGCTGGCGAAGTCCATGCCGTTGAGGGTCGACTTGGCATACGCGCCGGGCAGGCCACGCAGGTTGACCGAGGAGTTGCGGCTTTCCTCGTCGCGATTGACCTGGATGCCGGGGATCCGTTGCAGGGCCTCGCCGACGTTCATGTCGGGGAAGGTCTCCAGGCCCTCGGCGGAAATACTGTCGCTCACGCCGATCGCCTGGCGCTTCATCTGCAGGGCGTCAGCGTAGCTCTTGCGAAAGCCGGTGACGACGACGGTGGCCGGCGCGGTGGCGGTGGCGTCCACTTTTTCCGCGACGTCCGCCGCAAGCACGGGAAAGGACCAGGCCAGCAGGTTCGCCGACGCCAGCACGTGTACCAATTTTCTTACTTTGAAACGCATTTCCAAATCTCCACTTTTCTAGTTATGAGGACGGCGATGCCGGCGGCCCGATGGCCGCTGCCGCATCCCGCCTTGTGCCAGCTCCCGTTCGATCGACAAGGTCCCCTTACCCGTTTTCCCTGTCGTCAAGCCGCAATGTAGGTCAGTGAAGTGGTAAATACAAATTCAATTTCTGGCGCGTGTTATACCGTTTTGAAGAGGGTTGGGAGGTATTAGAGAAAGCGAAAGGAAACGTACGCTAAGCGCCAATTGGGCTCGGCGGATCGGGCGGATTGTTAAAACGGAGACGTGGAAAGGCGCTTCGGCAAGGCGGAAATCAGGAGGGTTGATTGTCGCGCAGTGGCGGTCGCGCGCTGGACTGGCATACCGATCCTTGCACGGCGGGGCGAAGCCGGTGCATTGGATTCAGGTATAAGCGGGCAGACATCCTGCACGCCTGCCCGCTTATGCCTGATGCAACAAGGGTGCTGACGGTGGTACGCGCCAGTGCACGCCTTAGCCCGAAGCTGCGTGAGCTGCTGCTTGCCGACATGCTCGACCGCGCACGGATCAAGGCGCAGCTGCCAGCGCGAACGTCATTATTCCATCGAGGTTCCTCGATCCGTGTGTACGATGATCGCTTGAATCGAAGGGACGGCAGTCGTTGCGCCGTGCCCGACGCGGCAGATCGCATAATTCGCTGCGGTAAAATAAAAAGCCCGCGCTCCCAAAGTGGGGCGCGGGCCTCTACCCACGAAAAAATGAGTTTTTTAATTTAGAACGGAATGTCGTCGTCCATGTCCGAGAAGTTCGGCGCCGGTTTCGGTGCAGGACGCGCGGCCGGGGCCGGTGGCGCCTGGCGCTGAGGCGCAGGACGGCTAGGCGCGCTGTCGTAGCTGCCGCCGCCGTCGTCCATGCCGGAATCACCGCCCATGCCCTGGCGTCCGCCCAGCATTTGCATGTTCTCGGCGATGATGTCGGTCGCGTATTTCTCGACGCCGTCCTTGTCGGTGTACTTGCGGGTCTGCAGGCGGCCTTCGACGTAGACCGAGGAACCTTTTTTCAGGTATTGGCCGACGATTTCAGCCAAGCGGCCGAAGAAGGAAATGCGGTGCCACTCGGTGAGCTCTTTTTGCTCGCCGGTGTTGCGGTCTTTCGACTTGTAGGACGTGGCCACGGCGATGTTGGCGATTGCGTCGCCGCTCGGCATGTAGCGGATTTCCGGGTCACGGCCCAGATTGCCTACGATGATGACCTTGTTGACTGATGCCATGTGTTGCTCCTCTCAGTTTTGTGGGCCCTGGCTCTGCACTTGACTAAGCGCCAGGGTAGTTGTGTTGCTTTAAGCAAGGCGGGCATTCGCCCGCGCTGCGGTGTTCGTGCTGCGAGTGATCGTGCTGCGGTGTTCGTGTTTGCGACCGTTCGTACTGCCGGTGTCACCGTGGGCACGGGTGCCCACGCTGCGCGGCCAGCGATGCCGGCGCGCGTGAACACGCCATTATGGCGGGTCTTGGCGGCCTTGGGAATAAGATAATCACACTCCCGCAGCGCAATATTTCACCCGTGACGGTGCTCCCGGCGCGGCAAATGCTATACTGTATGAATATACAGCACATTACACTCTGCCGGCGCCCGCGCGTGAACCGGGGCGCGAATTACGAGCGAGAAAAAAACCAGATATAGTAGTGAGTTGTCCCCGATTGGCCCGCTCGACGATCGCATCCGCGCGCCGGCCTCGCAACTAATTGAAAGCCAGGCAAGATCAATGGAAGAAATTCGTATCCGCGGCGCCCGCACGCACAATCTCAAGAATATCAATCTCAACCTGCCGCGCAACAAGCTGATCGTGATCACCGGCCTGTCCGGCTCCGGCAAGTCCTCGCTCGCCTTCGACACCCTGTATGCCGAAGGCCAGCGCCGCTATGTCGAATCGCTGTCGGCCTATGCGCGCCAGTTCCTGCAGTTGATGGAAAAGCCAGACGTCGATCTGATCGAAGGGCTGTCGCCGGCCATTTCGATCGAGCAGAAAGCGACTTCGCACAACCCGCGTTCGACGGTCGGCACGGTCACCGAGATTCACGATTATCTGCGTCTGCTGTATGCGCGCGTGGGCACGCCGTATTGCCCCGATCACGACGAGCATCCGCTGGCCGCGCAGACCGTGTCGCAAATGGTCGACGCCGTGCTGGCAATGCCGGAGTCGACCAAGCTGATGATCCTGGCGCCGGTGGTGGCCAATCGCAAGGGCGAGCATGTCGACCTGTTCGCCTCGATGCAGGCGCAGGGATTCGTGCGCTTTCGTATCCAGAGCGGCACCGCCGCCGCGCGGATCTACGAAATCGACGACATGCCGAAGTTGAAGAAAACCGAGAAGCACACCATCGACGTGGTGATCGACCGCGTGAAGGTGAACGGCGAGATCAAGCAGCGGCTGGCCGAAAGCTTCGAGACCGCGCTGCGCCTGGCCGATGGCCGCGCCGTGGCGCTGGAAATGGACAGCGAAAAGGAACACGTCTTTTCCAACAAGTTCGCTTGCAATGTCTGCGGCTATTCGCTGCAGGAACTCGAACCGCGCCTGTTCTCGTTCAATAACCCGATGGGCGCCTGCCCCGAATGCGATGGTCTCGGCCATATCGAGTTTTTCGATCCGAAGCGGATCGTCGCGTTTCCCAATCTGTCGCTCGCTTCCGGCGCGGTCAAGGGTTGGGACCGGCGCAACCAGTTCTACTTCCAGATGCTGTCGAACCTGGCCGCGTTCTACGAATTCGATATCGACATGCCGTTCGAGCAGTTGCCCGAATCGGCGCAGAAAGCTGTGTTGTACGGCTCGGGCAAGACGACGATTCCATTCACCTATGTGAATGAGCGCGGGCGCGCGGTGATTCGCGAGCACACCTTCGAAGGCGTGATCACGAATCTGTCGCGGCGTTATCGCGAGACTGATTCGATGGCGGTGAAAGAGGAACTGTCGAAGTTCATCAACGAGAAACGCTGCCCGTCGTGCGAAGGCGCGCGCCTGCGCGTGGAAGCGCGCTACGTGAAGGTCGGCACGGGCAAGCAGCAGCGGGCGATTTACGAGATCGCCAACAAGCCGCTGCGCCAATGTCTCGAATACTTTGAAAAGCTCACACTGAAAGGCGCCAAGAAGGATATCGCCGACCGCGTGGTCAAGGAAATCGTCTCGCGCCTGAAATTCCTGAATAACGTCGGCCTCGATTATCTCTCGCTCGACCGCAGCGCCGATACGCTGTCGGGCGGCGAGGCGCAGCGCATCCGGCTGGCTTCGCAGATTGGCTCCGGCCTGACTGGCGTGATGTATGTGCTCGATGAACCGTCGATCGGTCTGCATCAGCGCGACAATGATCGCCTGATCGACACGCTCAAGCACCTGCGCGATATCGGCAACAGCGTGCTGGTGGTGGAGCACGATGAAGACGCGATCCGCACCGCCGATTATGTGGTCGATATGGGACCGGGCGCCGGCGTGCATGGCGGCGAGATTATCGCCGAGGGCACGTTGGAGCAAATCCTCAAGAACAAGAAGTCGCTGACGGCGAAGTATCTGAATGGCACGCTGAAAATTGCGGTGCCGAAGAAGCGCCATCAGGCCAATCCGGACAAGCAGCTGGTGATTACCGGCGCGACCGGGAATAACCTGAAGAAGGTCTCGCTCAAGCTGCCGGTCGGGCTAATGACCTGCGTGACGGGGGTGTCGGGTTCGGGCAAATCGACGCTGGTGAACGACACGCTGTACCCTGCCCTGTCGCGCCATTTGTATGGCTCGCAGACCGAGCCGGCGCCGCACGATGCCATCAGCGGGCTGGAACACTTCGACAAGGTGATTTCGGTCGACCAGGCGCCGATCGGCCGCACGCCGCGCTCGAATCCGGCGACCTATACCGGTTTGTTCACGCCGATTCGCGATCTGTTTGCGACGGTGCCGTCGGCCAAGGAACGCGGATACAGCGCGGGGCGGTTCTCGTTCAACGTCAAGGGCGGACGCTGCGAAGCGTGCCAGGGCGATGGCGTGATCAAGGTCGAGATGCACTTTCTGCCGGACGTGTATGTGCCGTGCGATGTGTGCCACGGCAAGCGCTATAACCGCGAGACGCTCGAAGTGCAGTACAAGGGCAAGAACATTACCGAAGTGCTGGGTATGACGGTGGAAGAAGCGCACGAATTCTTCAAGCCGGTGCCGGTGATTGCGCGCAAGCTGCAAACGCTGCTCGATGTGGGGCTTGGGTATATTCGGCTGGGGCAAAGCGCGACCACGCTGTCGGGTGGCGAAGCGCAGCGCGTGAAGCTGTCGCTCGAATTGTCCAAGCGCGATACCGGGCGCACGCTGTATATCCTCGACGAGCCGACCACCGGTTTGCATTTCCACGATATCGATTTGCTGCTGAAGGTGATTCACCGCCTGCGCGACCAGGGCAATACGCTGGTGATCATCGAGCACAATCTGGACGTGATCAAGACGGCCGACTGGCTGGTCGACCTGGGTCCGGAAGGCGGCGCCGGCGGCGGCAAGATTATCGCGACCGGCACGCCGGAAGAAGTGGCGGCCAATCCGGACAGCGTGACCGGGAAGTATTTGGGCGCGCTGTTGTAATTCCGGTTTTTTAAGACCCACACGGTGATTAGCTGTGCGGGCGCCCTTCCGCCTGTCGTGCTTCCTCGTGAACCGCACGGGTATGCATTACTTCATCATCGGCGTGCCCGACACTGGCGAACCAGGCAAAGATCTGCGGCCAGATGTGCAGAAACGCGTTATCGCCCACCAGCGGTCCGACATGCTGCAAGGCGACTCCGACATCGCCGGGGTAGGCGAGCATCTGCTTGTCCTCGCTGCCAACGGCCGCATAAAACGCTTCCGCCGAGGCGCGCGGATTGATCGTGCTCGCCGGCTCGAATACGCTCACCAGCGGCGCCGTGATGTCGCCGGCGCCCAGCGCCTTTCCGCCAATGTCCAATTCACCGCGCATGAAGCGATTGTGCCGGTACAGCTCATTGATCACATCGTCGAATAACTTGCGTGCCATCGGCTGTTCGTCCATCGTCCAGCGGGCCACGCGGTAATGCGTGGTGATGTGTTCACGCGACCCCATGCTCGCCACATAATCGGCGTAGCGGTTCAGGAAGTAGGTTTGCGGGGAACTGTGCGCACTGAGCATACTGAGCAAGGAGCCGGGCACTGTTCCGGAGGCCGACAGCGGCTGGTCGTGCTCGGCGGCATCGCGCAAGCCCTTGTCGCGGCCGTCGAAGTCGAGCGGCGCATCGATCAGCGCCAGGGCTGCGACCCGATCGGGCCGATAGGCGCTGAAAATGGCGGCGAAGATGCCGCCCAGCGAATGCCCGGTGAGGAATACTTGATCGTGTGAGGTGTGCGCGGCAATCAGGTCGCAGCAATCGTATAGCATGCTGCCGGCGTAGTCGGCCAGGCCGAGCGCGCAGGTTTCGGCGGTAGGTTCGATCCACTCGACCATGAATACGCTGAGCCCTTCGTCGAGGGCATGACGAACCACGCTGCGTTCGGGCGAAATGTCCCAGATGTAAGGCTGCTTGATGGGCGCCGGCACGATGAGCAGCGGCGCCTTGTCCGCCGCGCCGATACCGTAGCAGCGAACACGCATGCCGGGCCGGGTCGCGATGACCTCGAACGGACTGGTACGTGGCCCCAGCCCGAACCGGTCGAGCGTGTTGCCCTGGAAGCGACGCACCTGATCGAGGTGCTCAAACCAATGTGGCGAATGCATTGCGTATTCCTCCCCGCGCTCAGCATAGCCCAGCCTGGAGATCGGAAGCGCCCGATAAGGGCATGCCGGCAATGCGTGAAGGCGCGCAATGTAAAAACGGCGCGTGAGACACGCGCCGTTCTTATCAATCGCCAGCCGGTGGTTTAATCAGCCAGGCGCGCTTCGAGTGCCGCCTTGTTGTCGGCCAGCTCTTGCGGCAGGTGATACGCCAGCTTTTCGAACAACTCGGTATGCAGCTTGATTTCTTCTTGCCACGCCGCCTTGTCGATCGAGGTAATGGTGTCGAACTGCTGCTGCGTGAAGTCCAGGCCGTCCCAGTTCAGATCGCCAAACTTCGGGGTGGTGCCGAACAGGTTCTCGACGCCGTCGGCCTTGCCCTCGATGCGTTCGAGCATCCACTTCAGCACGCGCATGTTGTCGCCAAAGCCAGGCCAGACGAACTTGCCCGCTTCGTCGGTGCGGAACCAGTTGACGCAATAGATCTTCGGCAGCGGCGCGGCGTTTTTCTCGCCGAGCTTCTTGCCGATATTGAGCCAGTGCTGGAAGTAGTCGCTCATGTTGTAGCCGATGAACGGCAGCATGGCAAACGGATCGCGGCGCACGACACCCATCTGGCCGGCGGCGGCAGCGGTGGTTTCCGACCCCATGGTCGCGGCCATGTAGACGCCTTCGGTCCAGTTGCGCGCTTCGGTGACCAGCGGCACGGTGGTCGAGCGGCGGCCACCGAAAATGAAGGCCGAGATCGGCACGCCGGCAGGATCGTCCCAGGCCGAATCAATGACCGGATTCTGCGTTGCGGCCACCGTGAAGCGGGCGTTCGGATGGGCTGCCTTGGAACCCGAGGCCGGGGTCCAGTCCTTGCCTTGCCAGTCGATCAGGTGCGACGGCGCTTCCTTGGTCAGGCCTTCCCACCAGACATCGCCGTCGTCGGTCAGGGCGACGTTGGTGAAGATGGTGTTCTCACGCATCGACGCCATGCAGTTGAAGTTGGTCTTTTCGTTGGTGCCTGGGGCAACGCCGAAATAGCCAGCTTCCGGATTGATGGCGTACAGGCGGCCGTCGGCGCCCGGCTTGATCCAGGCGATGTCGTCGCCGATGGTGGTTACTTTCCAGCCCTTGAAGCTTGCGGGCGGAATCAGCATGGCGAAGTTGGTCTTGCCGCAGGCCGAAGGGAAAGCCGCCGCGACATAGTGCTTCTTGCCTTCCGGCGATTCGACACCAAGGATGAGCATGTGCTCAGCCAGCCAGCCGGTGCCGCCCGCCTGCGCTTTCTGGTGCCCCATATTGGAGGCGATGCGCAGCGCGAAGCACTTCTTGCCCAGCAAGGCGTTGCCGCCGTAGCCGGAACCGAATGACCAGATTTCGCGGGTTTCGGGGTAGTGCACGATATATTTGGTGGCGTTGCACGGCCATGCCACGTCTTGCTGGCCCGCACGCAGCGGCGCGCCGACGGTGTGCACGCAGGGCACGAATTCGCCATCGGTGCCCAGCACGTCGTAGACGGCCTTGCCCATGCGCGTCATGATGCGCATGTTGACGGCGACGTAAGGCGAATCGGACAGTTCGACACCGATATGGGCGATCGGCGAACCGAGAGGGCCCATCGAGAACGGCACCACGTACAGGGTGCGGCCGGCCATGCAACCGTCGAACAGACCGTTGAGGGTGCTGCGCATTTCGGACGGAGCCATCCAGTTGTTGGTGGGGCCGGCCTGCTCTTTGGTGGCCGAGCAGATGTAGGTGCGGTCTTCGACCCGCGCCACGTCGGTCGGATCGGAACATGCCAGGAAGGAGTTGGGGCGCTTCTCGGGGTTCAGCTTTTTCATGGTGCCGGCGGCGACCATTTCAGTGCGCAGGCGGTCGTACTCTTCCTGCGAACCATCGCACCAGTAGATGCGGGCGGGCTTGGTGAGCGCCGCGATTTCGGATACCCAATTGATAAGTTTCTGGTGCTTGATGTAAGCTGGGACGCTCAGTGTTGCGACGCCCCCCATAACGGGCTGATTCATAAAACCTCCAATGCCAATAAGAAAACTTTTTGTCCCGGCACGGCAGGATCGTCGTCAGCTGTTCAGCTTGCGCTCAAGAATCCGATCTAGAAAAATAAGATGGTTCGGCGGTACGGCGGTCATGTCGACAACCTTGATTGACGACAAGGTTGGTGGACGTAATGCAAGAATTTGACGGTGTCAAAATCAAAAATCAGGCGACGATTGTACACCCGCCAATCAGCATTTTGATCGATTGGACCACAAAAATGTAGCAATTTAAGTTGACTAATGTAGTGGGCTATTCACGCCAAAAGCCAATTACGTTATTCCTTTACGAACCTTTATTAACTGTCTGACAATGCGTATGAAAATAGCTGTTTTAGATGACTATCAGGATGCCGTGCGCGGCCTCGATTGCTTCAAGTTGCTGGACGGGCATGAGGTGAAGGTTTTCAACAGCACGACGCGGGGGCTGGGGCAGCTGGCCATACGGCTGGCGCCGTTTGATGCGCTGGTGCTGATTCGCGAGCGGACGCTGATAACGCGCGCGCTGCTGGCCAGGCTGCCGAATCTCAGGTTGATCTCGCAGACGGGGAAAGTGAGTGGTCACATTGATGTGGAGGCTTGCACCGAGCGGGGTGTGGCGATCGCCGAGGGCGTTGGTTCGCCGGTGGCGCCGGCCGAACTGACGTGGGCGCTGATCATGGCGGCCACCCGCAAGATCGTTCCGTATGCGAGTAACTTGAAGGATGGGCTGTGGCAGACGGCGTCGATCAATCCGGTACTGAATGGACTGGGCACGGTGCTGCGCGGGCGGACACTGGCGATCTGGGGATACGGCAAGATCGGCAAGATGCTGGCGGGGTATGGCAAGGCGTTTGGCATGCATGTGCTGGTGTGGGGACGCGAGGCGAGTCGGCAGGCGGCGGAAGGGGACGGATTCGAGGTAGCCGTGACGCGCGAAGCATTCTTCGAGCGCGCCGATGTGCTGACCCTGCATCTGCGCCTGGTCGACGCCACCCGCAGTTTGGTGACGGCGCGGGACTTGGGACGTATGAAGCCTGGGGCGCTGTTCGTGAACACGAGCCGGGCGGAATTGGTTGAGGAAGGCGCGCTGGAGGCGGCCTTGCTCCAAGGAAGGCCTGGCGGCGCCGCGATCGACGTGTTCACCAGCGAACCGCCGGCGGCCGACTCACCCCTGTTGCGGATTCCGACCGTGCTGGCCACGCCGCACTTGGGGTACGTGGAAATGGACAGCTATGAGTTGTACTTTGAAGCGGCGTTCACGAATATTGTGAATTTTGCTGCGGGCGCACCAAGCGGAATTCTAAATATGCGCAGCGTGACTGGTTAAAGCGGGGACAGTAGCGGATATATTCTCTATTGGTGACTCGCAACGAATATCTCGGGACTTCGAACTACGACACTGTTATTTTTTCGAGCCAAACGCGAGTTTGTGTTAGCATTTTAAAATACCAGAATGCCGCGTGGCTACGTATATACCCAAACAACCAACCGTATGCGGCACATTATCAACTTCAAATTTCGGAATTCATATGTCAATAGTTAAGCTACGCGCCTTGGGTATCCACTTCTTGAGCGCCTCGGTGCTCATCGCCTCCGCAATGCCGGCACGCGCGGACGTTGGTTGCTCTGGGAAGGTCGATATGCTCAATCAAGCCTATGACGGTTCGGTGAATCTCACGTCGGTCCAAATTTACGGAAACTCGACCGGACGGACGTTATGCAACGTGGCCTCAGTTTGGAAAGGAGTAGAGCCCGCAGTTTGCAAAAGCTGGCTAGCTGCGCTGCTTGTTGCAAAAACGACCGGAGCTTCAATTACTGTCCAGTACAATGATGGAACCACAGCGTGCTCGCAGCAACCAGCGTTTAGTGGCGCTAGCTTTCCGTGGGCTATCTGGTGATAAAACGTAAACTAACACTTCAATAAAAAATAACGTACGGTACATATGACTTAAGCGCTGGATCCGCTCGCAAAATTCAAAACCACCTTGGAGCGGACAATGGGGCAGGCCCAATCCAAGAACGCCCAGCTTAGTTTCAGCATCGCCGCGTCCTTTTACAATCCCACTCTGACCGGCCCTAAGCGACAATGTATATGAACTGGGCGCGGCAAGGTGCGGCATCATCGAAGTAAACCATAATCGACTTCCCAGCAATTAAAGCAGCCATGACGGTTGCGTAGACGGATCTGTTATTTGAAAGGTCTTCGTTCCTCCATTCCATCGTAGAACCAGCCGCGCATAGGGACGTACCAGCATCGAGTTTGAACATGAACACATATGGCAGGTAAGTCGCCTCAATAGAGGTAACTTTACCGGTAGCCATCTGGAGCGCAAACGCATGTGATGTAAAGGAAGAAAAAAGCAATACGAAAACCAATTTCAATGGAGACAATAAATGAAAATTCCCACGCCAGCTCTTAAACATATTTAATTCCATTAATTTCCTTTGAAAAAAAGACTGCCAGGAAGTAGAAACATTCGTAGTAAATTACTTGTTCGCATATTACCTAACAGCTGCCCGATGTCAAATTCCGCTTAACCGCAGATAATCTCATTTCCATCATTTTGCACTCTATCCACTAACAGAAATGTAACCAAGGCGACAAAAACCATTTTCTTGGGTGCTGAAAACCGTGACAGAGTTTCCTTGCATTTTAGCCAGCATCAAAATAGCTAAGTAGGTTTTATAATTGCTATCTGTGTCATTTAAAAAGGCCCAACTGGGTCCGCCGCTGCACATCGTGCCCACGTCGGCAAGAAAGATTCGCAATCCAAAATTATCCCCTGCGGTAACGTCCACCCTAATTAACTTCCCGGTTTGAACCCCATCCCACGCAGACGCGATTGGCGCAGAAACTATCAACAGGATTCCTAGCAAAAGGTCTTTGAGGTTAAATTTTTTCATAATCGGTAAATTTTCCTTATAGTTAAATCGATCTTCCTAGGAAAAAATAAATTTTCGCCAGAGGAAATTTTATGTTCGTGATCATTCGCCTTTTCGTTCCTATATGTTTAGTTTCGTCCGATCAAGTTCTTCGTCGCAGCTGACGATTGTTTCGGGCAAGCCTAAACTAGATGGAAATGAGGGTGGCCACCGGGCATCCGCCACTTCACCGCCGCTATGCACGCTAAAGCATGAGTTCACGAATCCACCCCTAGCCCGCAGCACTCCGAAATCCGCCAAGAAATCAAAGATTCGGGTTTCTCCGATCGCGACGTGGCCAAGGTTTTCAGCATCACGCACACCACTGCCGCGAAATGGCTAAAACGGGACGACGTTCAGGACCGTTCTCGCCGCGCTCACGCGTTGCACAGGACGCTCAGTTCGGATTTGCCGCTGGACGACCTGCGCTAAATCGCCCACCAGTACATCAATCCCGACGTATCGCGTTCCGGCATTGCCCGCCTGCTCAAGTGCGAGGCCATGGGGCTGATGGAGGAAATCATTCCCAAGGCCGAGCGCGAGACCATCGCGCCAAAAAGATCTTAAAGAACCACGAACCTGACTTCGTCGAGGCCGATATCAAGTATCTTCCACAGATGCTGGATGGGTCGTCACGACGCTATCTGTTCTGAAACCTAGCGGCCGCCATGTGTTCGATCGCGCCCGCAGTCCCGCCGAAATCGAACATCGCTGGCGCCGCCACGCAACCCACAAACCAATTGCAGGTTGAGCGCTTCAATGGCCGAATCGCCGAGCTGCCGCAACAAATGCGCTTCGAACGCTGAGCCGACATGGAGACAACATTGATGAACTACCTCAAGCTATTCAACACCAACTGCAGCCAAGCGCCACCAACGGTCAAATGCCTATCCATACCGTTAACGACTGGCAGCACCTGGTGATTACTAGTTAATTTTGGAGCGGGCGAGACATGACAAACCCGCCGTTTCACACGATCCTATTCTAAGTCTTCGTGCCGCAAAAGGACAAAGCACGTCGCCTTCTCTATAATTCTTTCACGGAAAAATTGCCAACGCGGAGATTCGTTTACGTAAAGCAAGATACGATAATCTGGAAACGATTGCTCCGCTGGATCCCCATCAATTGGATCGATATTGCGCTTCAACACCAGATGTTCCTCGCTACTTTTACCCCAGCGAAAATAATCTCCACCGTAATATTCGCTATCATGGGCCGAAAAATTAATGCCGAACGCAGATTCCAAAGAAGCTCTTGCGCTTTCAAGCTCATTAGAGCTGCTGCCGTATAAATCATATATCGCCATAATTCTAATTCCTTCCTGGAAGTTCCATGCTAGGCGCTCTCTTAGCGGCAGTAGCCGTATCTTTAAAGATCATGAAGTTGACATCTCGACCTGCCTCGTCGCCCATTTCCTTTGACAAGTTGCGCAAACCCAGAATACGCAAATCACGTGCCGAAAGCGGGCCAGTTCGCGATTTCCCCGAACGCAAGCCAATTCCAAGATTTTTAGCTTTCGCCAATAGTGCCGGATCTGCAAGTGCAACGTCAAAATCACTCACCCGGCCAGAGTCAAAAGCCTTTCCGGTTTTGTAGCTTCGGCCAGTTACAGCGCTTCCTTGAAGAATCGGCTCTGCATCTTGGTAGCCAGCACGAGCTAATCCTGACCGCATTTTGCTTCCAAACAGGGCGTATTCTTCTGCGCTTGCGAAACCGTACGGCAGAGCGCCGCTAACTTCAATTATTGTTTCGCCCGCAAAAATTGACTCCGCGCCCCACTTAAGAATTTTGAGGGCTGCATTCCCACTTATCACGGAAAATGCCGTTTCCTCTACGCCATAAAACGGATCTACGCCTTCCTGCATCCGTAGTCTATCCGCTTTCGAATTCGCAATTCGCGTATTGTTATAGCTACATGCGTTAGTGGGGGCAGTGCACGGAGGAGCGAGCATCTCCTTTGCCGTAGCGAATCTGCTCATTCTAGCCATCGTGCCACTCTCCGCAGCAACGGTGACCCTGTCAACAGCACTGACCCTTGGTGCTGTGATTGCCACCGAATTTAAATAAGTTCCATATCCAAAACCCCAAGTGAGCGAGATAAAGAAATTAGCTGCAGTTGCCGCGCCGGCGGACCAATCGTCGGACCCTATGCCAGAAAAAAAATCCGTATAGCCGTCAAGATCAACAGACACAAGCGGATTATTACGGGTGTATGAATATCGATTAAAAGACTGAGCGTCATCAGGATATGGGATAGACGGGTCCGCAGATAGGAATCGGCCTATGACAGGATCGTACACACGGCCGTTCATGTGAATGAGCCCCATATCGTCGAGATGCTCATGCGTGGTGAATCCACGGCTCGTCATTTGTCCTTTGATAGTATTGCTTGGGTCGATTTGGCCGTCAGGTGTGCGGCGCTTGCCGAAGGGTTCGTAGGAAAGCCGCTCAACAACATTACCAAAAACATCTGTAATAGTGGTAACCGAACTAATTTGGTCTTGATGAGCATACACTACCGATAATCCATTAGATCCTTGTTCCGCAATAGCAACAAGTTTCCCCTCGGCCGTAATATAAAACTTTTCCGCAATCGAACCGTCGGAATTAATTTCCTTTTCGTAAGACAAGCCGCCGCTATTGTCTGGATGCACATAGACTGTTGTAGAACCGGGTTTTACGAGCTTGATACGCTGGTGCTCTGGCCCATAAGTGAAATTGAGCAGTCCACGTGGCGAACTGATCGACTGTGGCATATTGAAACTCGTGCTGCTGATTTCGCGCCATTTGCTTGCGATATAGTTGTTCGACGAATCGTATTCCGTTTCGTGCTCCAAATTGCCATTTGCGTCGTAACGATAATAGCGCTTTCCGCCATTCGTCAAGATAATGTTATCGACACCGTGCGGGCGCGCATTTACCGTTCCCGGAACATACGCACCGACATCGGACCGGAACGAAATATTGCCGATGCTGTCGTAATCGTAGCTTTGGGAAGAAACACTCCCATTCGAGTTAACGGTCGACGATTTCAAGCGATTTAGAGAATCATATACAAATGTCTCAATCTGGTTCTGGCTCGAATCGCTCAGCGCGGTGAGGTTACCAGCGCCGTAGCTGCGAGATTTAAGATTCCCGACCTCGTCATAGACGTAGGTCATGTTCTGAACTTTGTATCCAGACCCGGAGTAAACATGATTAAGGCGGCCGGAGTCGGCATAATACTGTTGCTCGGTAGCGACGCCATTCCCGTAGGTTTGAAGCGTCACATTCCCTTCGGCATCCGCTGAATTCTTAACCCAGTAAAGCGCGTTCGTGGCATCGTTTTGAACCTGCTGCAAGTCGCCAAGAGCAGTGTACTCGTATCTTAGCTTAAAGTTCCCGGGATAAGTTTCCGTCTTAATCCGGCCGTTGTTGCTATCGTATGTATACGTGGCACCGAAATAGCTATCAATTGCCGTCAATATTGTTTCCGGGCGCCCGGCGCTATCATACGCCAGTCCGCGTTGGTAGCCGTTTGATGACACCGCCTTGCAAAGAAGCCCTGTACCCTTCGTGCAATTGTCGTATGTCCAGGCACTAATAAGATCATTTTCAGTACGACTAGTCATTCGGCCAAGTTGATCGTAGGCGTTAACAGTGGTTTGGCTTTTTGCGTCGGTTTGCTGGACAACTTGGCCAAGCGCATCACTAGCATAGGTCCATGCGCCCAAATCGGGGTCAACCATTTGCAGCTTGTGACCGCGACTGTTGTAGCTAACACTTACAATATTGCCCTTCGCATCAGTGGTGCGGACAAGATTGCCGAACGAATCGTATTCGTATGTAACCGAGTTTTGGGGCGAGTCTGAGTCCTTCACCGAGAGGATCCGGCCCAGCATGTCTTTCACTTTAGTGCGGGTTCGTCCGAGCGGATCCGTTGTAATCGTCGTCAACCCGTCATAGGTAATTTGTGTTGATGGATTATTTGGTTCCGTGGCCGTTTTTATACGGCCGAGTACATCGTAGGTGAACGTCGTCAGAGCTGGCGCCTGATTTGAGAAATACGGACGAGATACCTGGTAGACGTTCCCATACTTGTCGTAGCTAGTAGTACGCTTTACTATCGAGACCTGATCAAATCCCACTGTGTCGGCTTCGACCTCCCGGTCATAGACATCGTAAAAAGTCTTGACCCAAGCGCCATTTGCGATGGTTCCGCCAGGCGCCATCGGCGTCGAAAGTACGAAATACTTGGCAAAGTTAGGACACGTAGTCGTCGCACCATTGACACCGCTGCAATAGCCATATTCCCACTTCGTTTCCGTCCCATCCGCACGCTTTTCGTTTATCTTGCGCCCAAAATTGTCGTATTGATAGATTGTCGGATTTACCTGATTATCCGCCTGAGTATATGGTCGTCCCACGACTGTCGGCAAACCAAAACGATCATCCCATTCAGTTGTTTGAATATGCCCCAAGGGATTCGTAGCCGAAGCGATAAATCTTCCCTTTGCCTCGTACGTAAAGCCCGCATTGCGCGGCAAAATGGCGGCGGTGCCTGTGGCCGGGGACGTCAGGGAAATGGTCTTGGCGTTTCCGTACAAATCGTAACTACTGATCGGGATGCTCTTTTCCACCCTTAACTGCGGATTATCCGGCTCTGTAATGACTGTGATGAGCAAGCCAGTCGCGAGGTCGTATTCGAAGTCGGTTGTCTGACTAATTGACTTTGCGGGCAACGGCAACGGCGTCACCGCCGCTGACCATGCCGGAGGCGTAGCAAGTGGGGGTGGCGGCGTTGGCGTTGGCGTTGGCGTTGGCGTTGGCGTTGGCGTTGGCGTTGGCGTTGGCGTTGGCGTTGGAGCTGGCGTCGGCGTCGGCGTCGGTCCCGGGTCCGGCGGCAGCGGGGCTTCCTGCGGCACGACGATCGGGATTAACAGGTCGTCGTCGAGCGCGACAAACACGATTTTCGGCGGCGTCGTCGATGAAGTTTGCGATTTAACTGAAAAGGATGTCAGCACAAGAAACATTGCCAAGCACATCTTGATTGTCAACCCTATCGACATTCGAAGCGATCGACAAATCGCGCCCACAATACCTTGAGCGAGCAACACAGTCACCGTTCGGTTATAGAAAGACTTCATTTAATCCTCTGTCAATTCTGATGTTCTTGTTCCCGCCATACCCGGCGGGCAATTATTCACTCTCAACGAATCAGGGCGCTGTCTTGGTTACTGTCGAGCGTTTTACCCGACCAATAAACCAATTTGATTCGTCATTCAGGTATGTATTGGTAACAGTCGTGACGTGATCGCCGATTGCTGTTGGTGTGGTGCTCGTTGTTACAGTCGGATTACCCCAGTCATCATATTGAACAGTTGTTTTGTTAGTGGGAGCAAGTGGAGTGCCGTTTACATCATAAGTTTTCACAACGCTCTCGCTAATGTATGGAAAACTGCTCTCCGTGCCCGACTGGCCGCATTGATATCCCGGCATAAAGTATCTTTTGCAATCAAACTGATTAGTTACCAGCTTGAGTAATTTTTGTCCGACCTCAAAACTATCGACCCTGATTTCCATCGGCATTCCGGTATATGGCCAATCCTGGCGAAATTTTGTCGTCGTCCAGATTTTTTTATCGCTATCAATTTCGTGCATGCGTTCGAATCCCACCATTCTACCGCCGTAACCGAGGCCTAAGCCTTCAAACATGTAGCTCTTTTTCGTCTGGCCGCCGATCCCATCAGGCGCAGTGAGAGCACTGACAACGTAGATGGGCAGCGAAATAGATGAGACTTGAGATGAACGAGAAGGCTGGGTAATTAAATTTGAGTATTTAATATCATTTGCCGCCCCGAGTCCGGTCGTCCAGCGCGCAATTCGGTCACCATATGGCGATGGAGTGTGCGCATCGAACGACATCTTTCCGCCACTGTCAACAAATACATTTACCAAACTAGAATTGCCTTGGCCGGCGACATCCGTTAAATACCACTTTTGTGCGTCCGAGTAGCCCCCTGATTTCTCTTCCCATTTTTCGAGATATTGAAATGCGGTTCCCGTGCTAATGCGCACTTCGGTGGTGGCGGATTGATTATCGTTAAAAACGTTTATCAAATCAGCTCGCCCATCCCCGTTAATATCTCCTACATACCACCTTTGGACGTCTGCGAACGGTCCTTGCCCTGTTATCCAGCGGCTGCTCTGGAACTTCGTGCCGGTGCTGATATGAACGTCAATACTCGCCCTGCCATTATCATCAAATACATTGATAAGGTCGGCGAGGCCGTCTCCGTTGACGTCAGCCAAAAACCATTTCTGCGAATCCCAAATCCCGCCGGCCCGGGTTTCCCATACCCGTGGAACAAACTCCGCGAGCGGCACACCAAAATCCACAGGTTGCACATTTGGCGCGGTTATCGGCCGTCCCACGCTTGGATTTATCGGGAGCAAACTGAAATACACATCGGCCGATGCGCTATTCGACTCGCTTCGAACACGAATTAATTCCGCCTTTCCATCACCATCGACATCGCCGGCAAACCAGCGGTCACCAGTGCTGAATACAGATCCATCAATAACCGTATGCGAGAGTTGTGTAAACCGAGCGGATACATTGACGCTGGCGCCGAATCGGTCGATCGCAACTTTGCCGCCTGAATTGTAGACACTCAAAATATCCTGCCGTCCATCGCCGTCGACATCCGCAGCGAAAAACTTCTTGGTCGCGGCGTTGGCATTGGTACCTAGAGTACCGCCTGACATTCGCTGAAATGCCCATTTTCCACTTGAATCCGGGCCGATGGTCTCGTAATAGTCAATTTTTAAATTTGTCCCGTCGTCGTATATTCGAGCCATTTTTTGCGGAGCATATCTGTCTAGGCTCATTGCAAACCAAGCCAAGGTCGTTCCTACTCCTATCTGTTGCGGGTACTGGTTACTTGTCACTTCTTGAGGAATCAGATCGGTACCGTTACTCATTGCCAACTCGAAGTAAATTAAGGTACTGTTGTACGTACCCGTAAGAAACGCCTGAGAGCTCACGAAATCAACCCGTCCATCATTGTTCACATCGATCGCCAATGCAGGGGCCGAATAAACAGCGTTCGTGGCCAATCTTGTCCGCGTTGATCCGGAGGTCTGTCTTACCCAGTCAAAAATTGTGGACGGCAATGAGGTGTCTGTGGATTCAGTAAAATATTTCCACAGCGAGCGTCCCGTGGACGGGCTTTGTTCGTATGAAAGGCTATAGGACTTGACAGGCCGCGACTCGACATACGTAACCACATTGATCAAGCGTTTTAATGTCTTGTTAATCGCCCCGCCTTGGTAGATCACGATCGGGTCGGGTCGGTCTTCGTAAACGAACCGGATTGAGTTCGCTGCACTCTGACCAACTACAACGTTGCCCGAATAATCAATTTGAGTAGGATAGAAAATTCCGTTCGAGGAATCGTTCGCGTATGAGACGGTGTAGTAATTTCCGCTAATGTCTTGAACCTTATTAATGCCCCACATTCGCTTGACAATCACATTTTCCGCCCCTGTTGCGCTAAGTGCCGAGTCGGCGGAATGTCCAAACTCTATGATCTTTCCTGCCTTGGTCCAGACCTTGAACCAGCCCGGCGACACGTCCGCGCAAGTGATCGGGTTAAGGGAACCTTCACTTCCTTGCGGGTGCATGCTTGCGTTGATTCGTATGAGACGATCCTTGAGAAGTCGGCAATTTCGGTGCGATATTCAGTCCCCGAGGCGCCAGCCACGCCGCCTTTAATCGGAAACAAGCGTTTACCATCCATGCAAAAAGCATCTTCAGTGTTTAAGTTGACCCCTCCAGCCACATAGTCCTGGGCCATGTTGCGAGAGCAGCGAGATATGAGCGAGAGCCCACCAATCCCTCCCCCAACACCAAGCAATCCGTCATTGCCCTGACTGTTGTAGGTAAGGCCAATCGCGGGTACCAAGCCACCGGCCCCTGGAGGCACTTGTATCGGAATTGAAAAACTTGCGGCGCCCATTTCGCTTACCTGAAATGGAATGGCGGTCGACATGGGGCCGGCAACCGCGCCGCTCAAATAGGTGAAGAGAGCGATACCGCAGAGAAAAATTGCCTCGCTATTGCGACTAAACATTGAAAACTTCCCTTCGATTTATAAACATACGCGGGCTATAGACCCTTAGTGTCGAAACTTTTTGCACTATTCGGTCTTACCGGTAAAGCCGAATCTTTGGATTCATGCCGCAGTTAACAAGGTAATATCATAAGTGCAATTCTATGGCGTATGCGTTGCCAATTGATCGAGTGCCCAGAAATTTCAGCCGGGTTTTGGCCTGCAAATTGCACTGGCTCGCGTCAATCCATCCGGCGGCATGTAGCGTGCTCGTTGCCGCCTTAGTCAACAAAGTGGCTACAATTTCTTCACTTTGACCTGCGGGATTTTAGTGAGGAGAACCCGATCACTGCGTCAACGAGACGCCAAGCAGGCTGCATCGCCCGTTGAATCCGGCGAGGGATGGGGCGTCGCTAGTCAAAAGATTTACTTTTTGCTTGTTCATCTGCGCAGCCGTGAGCAGCGCGAACATACGCTTGTCGCGATCGGAAGTCTTCAATGTGGTGATGTTGGTGATGTCAGTGCAACATGACACCCGACGGAAGAGTGAATCCTCCGTTTATCTTGATCTCCATGTTTCCAGCAAGGTGTCCACCGGATTGCAACGGAATCACGGTCAGATCGTCAATTAGGGCGTGCGATACCCAGAATGCTTGCGCGTTAGCGTTTTCCAGAAAAACGAACGCGGACGTCACTAGAAAAAATTTGTATAACGACTTGAACATGGACGGGCCGATGAGATGTTGAAGTATGAAATCTCAACTGCGGCCAACTGGCGCGGCGAAATTCGTGCGGCCAGTCTAGTTCAATATTGATTAATAGTAAATATCTTTGAGGAAATTTTTGTTCGAAAGTTGCTTTTACGCACAAACGTGCTAGGCTAAACGTGACCGGTTTTTAACCTGGCCAACCGGATTTGGATGCACGATTTCTGCCCGCGCAAAAGGGGCGGCGGAGAACCCTTTCCCCCGGTGAGCGAAATGCAAGGCCGTCAGTCCTGTTCCAGACCAAGAATATCGCCCACCGCATGCCGTAGCTGCGCCACCAGCTCGGCATCCATGTACCTGAACTCATCCGGAATATCAAGCACATGGATCACCTTGCCCGCCAACACAGCGCGATGCGCGGCCATCAGACGCGACTTGTGCTTGTCTTCCATCGCGAACACGACATCGGCCCACGCCAAGTCGTTCTCGGTCACCGGATGGCGCGCGTTCGTGCTCGTGCCGGCTGAGCGCACATTGAGCTCCGGATGGCGTCGCCACACCTGTTCGGCCGTCGGACTGCGCCATTGATTACGGCTGCATACGAATAAAACATTGATCATGAATTGCCTTCAGAATCGCGCCGCGACTTGCGGCGGTGGTAGGTCAGCGCGGCACTAATGCAGAACGCCAACGCATCAAGCGGCACCACATCGTCCAGCGCGAAGACAATCGCGCGATTGCCCTCGAACTTGAACTCGCCAGGGAACAAGGAGCGGAAGGTGTCGACCAGATCGGTCTTGCAGTTGAAGTAGATGACGTATTGAGCTGGCGCGGATTTTTTCCAGCCCAGCCGCACCGTGCTGCCGCTGTTGGTGGAAGAAGTCAGGTAGGCGGGCTCTCCCCATTTCAGGGTCTCTTCCAGCCGCCCCACGCCGGCCGTCAAATGCGCAGTGGACAGCACCAAGGCGCGCAGCGCCAGCAATCGCTCGCGTACGTCGTCGGGAAAAGCGGCAAAGGCCTCGGCAACCGCGATACTGCCAAAGGGCGTCGCGCCCCCAGCCAATAGATCAAGAGAGCCCTGCGCGCTTATGGCGCCGCCTTGCCGCCGCGCCCGGTCCAGATATCGCCGCTCTCGGTTTCGGCTTCGGCCGGGATCCCGGTCAGATTGATGCGCGGAGTCGGCATCACAAGCGCGCGCGTCCACAGCCCCGCCCAGCCCGGCGGCCAACCGATATCCGGTCCGCTATACGGCGCCAGGCTCGCTCGCACCGGCACCACCGGGACCGGCGGAGCATCGCGCAAGCCGCCCGCCGTCGCGCTTTCCATATCCAGGCTGTACATGTAGCCCGGCAGCAGCGCGTCGCATACGGCGGCGAACCAGTTGCTGTGATCCTCGTCGCGGCCCAGCGCCTGGGCCAGTCCCTGCGGGTCGAACTTGGCCAGCGCGGTGATCAGTTCATCGGTGCTGGCACCCGGCGTATCGCCCCAGCCCATCACGGGATTGACGTTGTAATCGGCGCCCGAGCCATACCAGCCTTCGCGCCACGGCCGCTGCATCCAGTCGCGTTGACCGGTAAACAGATGCCAGCGCCAGTGCAGGCCGGACGGCTTGGGCCAGGAATACAGATACAGCTTTTCATAACCGGCCTGGTGCAGCGCGCGCACCATCGCCATCAGGCGCGCGTGCGGCATGCGGTCAGGCGGCGCGCGGCGGAACAGGATGGCCTCGCCGTCGGCGTGCTGCACCGCATCGGTCGACAGGTTCAGGTCGAGCGTGCGCGCTTCGCTGCCGAAACGGGCCGAGATCCAGCCGGTCAGCAGGTTGACGTGGGTGATCACACCGTAGCCGCGGTGTCGATGAAAAATGACGGTTCCTGGAGCAAGGGTTTTCATTCTGTTCACAGTGCAAAATAAGCCATGGGACTCAGCCGAGGCCCTGGATTCTAGCGCAGGCAGCCGCGCTCACACACGAATTACCGCTATCATTAAGCACCTTTTTTCGACGACTTTCCAGAACATTATGAGCCTGCGCATCATCGCCACCGGTGGCACTTTCGATAAGCATTACAACGAGCTCGATGGCACGCTGGGTTTTGCCGACAGCCACTTGCCGCAAGCGATCGCGCGCAGCCGCATGACGGTCGCCGTCGCGCTGGAACTGTTGCCGCTGCTCGATTCGCTCGACATGCAGGACGCCGACCGCGCGCGCGTACTGGCGGCCTGCGAGGCGGCCACCGAGGACGCGCTGGTCATCATTCACGGCACCGACACGATGGGCGAGACCGCGCAAGTGCTCGGACACGCCAATCTCGATAAAACCATCGTGCTGACCGGCGCGATGATCCCTTACGAAATCGAGAATTCGGACGCGCTCTTCAACCTTGGCTTTGCGAGCGGTGTCGCGCAAACCCTTACGGCCGGCGTGTACGTGGCCATGAACGGCCGGGTCTTCGCCTGGGATAATGTTACCAAGAATCGCGGCGCGGGGGTGTTCGAGGCGTTGTTGGGTGGGCACGCCAAGCCGGCGTAAGGACCGCCGGCCTGGCGGATTTCTTGAGGGGCGCCCTGCCGCAGGGGACAAGGCGCGGGCTGATGCCCGATGGCGACGGCGAGCGGGATGGCCACGCGGCCAAGGCCCGCCGACGCGGAATCAGGCTTCGGCTTCGCCGCCCAGGGCTTCGACGACATCGGCCATCATCTTCGACAGCTCGCCGGTCATCAGCATCATGTCGTTGTCGAAACGCTCTTCGTCATTGCGGGTGCTGGCGTCGTTTTCCTTGATCATGTCGAGCGGCTTGATGCTCTTGATCGCCAGTTGCTCGGTCAGCACGAAGGAAATCTTGTCGTTCCACGTCATCGCCAGGCGCGTGCACTGCTTGCCGGCGGCGATGTGGCGGCGGATGTCGTCCACCTCCAGCGCGTGCTTCACGTAACGCACGGCGGCCTTGCTCTCGCCGGTGGCGCGCAGCTCGGTGTCCTGGTCGACCGTGAAGCCGACCGGCGCCTCGTCCGTTTCCAGCCAGGCGGTCATCACCGCTACCGGCGAGCGCTGCACGCGCAGGCTTTCGAGCGGCAACTTGTCGACCGCCTTGAGCAGCAGCTTGATGACATCGTCGGCCTTGGCCGGGCTGGCCGCGTCGATCACCAGCCAGCCGTTGATCGGATCGATCCAGCAGAAGGTGTTGCTGCGGATGCTGAAGGCGCGCGGCAGCAGTTCGTCGGCCACGAGCTCCTTGAGTTCCTTCATCGCCTTCTTGCCGGGGGCGAAACCTTGCGCCTCTTCCAGCTCGGCCGCCTTGGCCTTGGCCACCTGGTTGATGACCGAATTGGGCAGCAGTTTTTTCTCGGTGCCCAGCAGGATCAGCATCTGCTTGTTCACGGTATGCACCAGCATGCCGTTGCCGCGCGGCGAGTCCCAGCCTTGGCGCAGCAGTTCGTTGCTCGTGGCGGGCACGAAACTCGCGGGCGCCAGCGCCGCTTCGAGTTGTTCAGGCGTGAAGGCCCACGGGGCCGGCAGGCGGTAAATCTGAAGATTCTTGAACCACATATTGTCTTTCCCGTTTGTGTCGGTATTTCCAGAGGAACGACATTTTACACGCTCGCGGCCGCGCGATTCGGGCGAATCTGCATGCCTGTGGTTAATCCGCCGGGTGTCAGCGCGAATTCTATTCGACCGTCCCCCGGCCAGCGTGCCGGGCAATCGTCAGGCCCGACCACGAGCCGCTGGTGTGGTCCAGTTTCACCGCCAGTACCGGAGCCGAGACGACTCACGACGCTTTAATCGAGCGCGTCGGCGAACAGCGTCAGTTGCTCAACCTGATCGACCTCCCCCAACCGCACGCCAAGACCGAGCAGACGCACCGGCAGATTGCGGCGCAGGTAGCCGGTCTCCATCAATTTTTCGAACTGCATCCTGAGCGGCACGCTGCCCACGCACTCCACCGTGGTCTGCTGGAAGTCCTTGAACTTGAGCTTGACGAACAGTTTCTGGATCTTGCTCTCCGCACCGCAGCGCTTGATGCGCCCCTGCAAACTGTCCATGAGCTCGGGCACCAGCGCCAGGCAGGCCGCCAGGTCCGGAATATCGGGAGTGTAGGTTTCTTCCACGCTGACCGACTTGCGCTCGCGCGCATTGGACACGGCGCGCTCGTCGACACCGCGGCACAACTGGTGCAAGCGCGCGCCGAAACTGCCGAAATGATGTTCGAGTTCGAGCAGCGTCCAGCTGCGCAGGTCGCCACAGGTTTCCGCGCCCAGCTTGTGCAGCTTGGCCGCCGTGACCTTGCCGACGCCGAACAGTTTTTTCACCGGCAGCGCGGCGACAAAGGCGTCGACTTCATCGGGCCGCACCAGGCACAGGCCGTCGGGCTTGTTCCAGTCGCTGGCGATCTTGGCGACAAATTTGTTCGGCGCCACGCCGGCCGACGCGGTGATGCCGACGGTGGCGAAAATGCGCGCGCGGATTTCCTGCGCGATCAGGGTGGCGCTGCCCTTGCAATGCGGCGAGTCGGACACGTCGAGATAGGCTTCGTCGAGCGAGAGCGGTTCGACCAGCTCGGTGTAGTCGCTGTAGATGGCAAGGATCTGGCGCGAGGCGATGCGGTATTTTTCCATCGCCGGCGGCAGCACGATCAGGTCGGGACAGCGCTGCATCGCTTGCGCGGTGGCCATCGCGGAATGAATGCCGTAGCGGCGCGCCTCGTAATTGCAGGTGGCGATCACGCCGCGCTGGTCGGGACGGCCGCCCACGGCGACGGGCAAATCGCGCAGCGCGGGATTGTCGCGCATTTCGACGGCGGCGTAAAAACAGTCGCAATCGCAGTGGATGATTTTTCGGGCAGGCGGAATCACACGGCAGACAAAACACTGTAAATGTGTACAGTATTATCCGAATTTCCATTTGCCGCAAGTCGGGCGCAAGACAGCCGCAAGCAGGCGCGATTTTTCGGCCTTCGCAAAAAACCCTTGCGCACTTTCAAACGGATGTTATATGATTCGGCCTCTTCGGACGTGGTGACAAACGTCGGATGTGTTCCTGGAAACAGGGCGCTTAGCTCAGTTGGTAGAGCGGAGCCCTTACAAGGCTTAGGTCGGGAGTTCGAGCCTCTCAGCGCCCACCATAATGGGGAACAGCATCTTGATCAGCAGTACCGATCAGAGTAACACGGAGTGGTAGTTCAGTTGGTTAGAATGCCGGCCTGTCACGTCGGAGGTCGCGGGTTCGAGTCCCGTCCGCTCCGCCAGCATCAAGAGAAGGGCCCGATTCGTCGGGCCCTTTTTGTATTTGTGCCGCGCTTTCTTTGCGTTGGCATTTTCAGGCGGAGGTTCTTGCGCTGACTCTTCCAGCGCGTCGCTTCATTGCGTCGCCTCCTGCCGTCGCCTCACGCGCGGCTCTGATTGCGCGTCGATTCCCGCGTGTCGATGTGCGCGCGTTGCCTCATGCGCACTTCTCCTTCCCGCCTGCCCCTGCCCGCGCTTCAAGCCGAGCGCAGTCGCAAATCCCCCACCTCGATCCGGTTGCGTCCCGCGCTCTTGGCCGCGTACAGCGCGTGGTCGGCGCGCGCCATCGCGGCATTGATATGCTCATCTTTGTCGATCACCACGAGGCCGATGCTGACCGTCATGTTGTAGGCGTAGCCGCTGGTCGGCAAGGGGGCCTGCTCGACCGCCGCGCGCAGCCGTTCGGCCACCAGCAGCGCGCCCTTCAGGTCGGTGCCCGGCATGACCAGGCCGAACTCCTCGCCGCCCAGCCGGCCCATCACGTCGTGTTCGCGCAGGATGGTCTGGGTGGTCGCGGCGAACACACATAGCGCCTCGTCGCCGGAAGCGTGGCCGAAGCGGTCGTTGAGGCGCTTGAAGTGGTCGATGTCGATCATCATCAGCGCGATCGGCCGGTTGATCCGGGCGCTGTGCGCGCGCGCGCTGTCGGTGCGTTCGAAAAAGGCGCGCCGGTTCACCAGCCCGGTCAGGCTGTCGATGGTGGCCAGGCGCTGCATCTTGCGGTCATCCTTTTCCTTGCACAGCAACAGGAAGCCGAAGCCGTTGACGATCAGCAGCAAGTAGCCGGTCAGATAGCTGAAGCTCTGCACCGCCGACGGCGTGAACAGGCTGAAGCCGCTGCAGGTAAAGCCCGTGTAGGCGCGCAGGCTCATGGCGACGAAGAAGATCAGGTCGTTGACGCCGATAAGCCGGCGCAGCAGCGACGAATGGCGGCTGGGCCCGAGCAGGATGGCCGACATCGCGCCGGTGAACATGGCGATGATCACCGACATCATGATGGTCAGCTCGGCGCCCGTGGCGCCGAACAGGCGCGCGCTGTACATGATCAGCAGCGCCAGCGCGGTAAAGGGATACAGGAAGCGCTTCCAGCTCTGGAAGCCGAAGAAGGTGCAGTAGGCCGCCACTTCGAGCGCGACGCCGACGATGATCAGCAGGTTGGCGGCGACGGCGATGCCGAAGGACGGAAAGTCTGGCCGCAGCCAGCCGCACAGGTGGGCCACGCCCTGTACCAGCTTGGCCCATTTCCAGGCGCGCAGCGCGGGATTGCCGGCCGCGTTGCGCGCGTAGCCGGCCATCAGCATGGCAAAACCGATGTTGCCTATTGCAAGCACCAGCATGAAGGTTCGAATGTCGATCACTGCCCATTCCTTGGGGATGCGCCCGACCTGTGAGCGTTAAGTTGACAACATGGTGGCCGTCAAGGATGAGGTGGTCACAGGTAAAAACCACCAAATCATGCTATCAACGTGGCAATTGATATTGCCCAAGGGAACTATAATACACGAATTCCGTGTCCGGGTGAAAATTATGAAAATCGGTTTCCTGGCGCCGATAGGCGAAAAAAAACCGGGAAAACCCGGTTTTTTTACACTTTTGGGCAGCATCGCGCCGCTGATGCGGTCGTCTGACAGCGGCTCCGTTCGGTCGTTTTCCGAGACGCGCCGCTCTGCATCCTGGGGCGGCGCCACCAAGGTCCGCCCGTAGACACCGCGAACGTCAAAAAACGGCTCAACATGGAATTCACAGTTGTCTTAATTTCGTCAATAGACCGGTAGGCAATGTATTTATCTGGACGAAATGGACGGCCCTGCATTATCCTATTGCTCGATTGTCAATTTCATTCGACCCGCAATACATCAGACTGCTCTGCAATTCATCGATCTGCAGCCCTGCCTTGAAGTCGCCCAAATCCATCGCCGCAAATTCCGGTGGCCAGAAAGGCCTGATCGCTGCGAAATAGATTGAAGAATAAACATCGTTCAGTCGATATTCGCCATCGGCGTTGGACCAAAATAGGTCAGTAATTTAGAGCTGCGCTCCGGTCCTCCGGCGATGCGGACTATTTCAATCATCACTATTTTAATAATCATGAAAGTCAGGAAATCGATGCGTAATCTGAATCGAAGTTTAATAGCAGTTTTGAGTGGCGCGGCTATGCTGCTGGCGTCGCCGTACAGTTTCGCTGACTACGGCTGCACAGGGACCGTCGGCTATCTCGGAATCTCCTCGGACGGCAGAGTGACGGTCGCCCTGACGAATGTCACTCCGGTTCATTTAATTTGCAGTATCGAGCAGCAGGGAACTTTTACGATGTCGGTGCCAAGCTGCAAGGCGACCTATGCGGCTTTCCTTGCGGCGCGTCTCGCTGGTAAAACCATGGTGGTGTATTACCACGAGACCGGACTAACCTGTGCGACGCTGCCCAGCTGGGGGGCGGTGCCGAGCGTGTATTTCGTCGAGGGCCCCAACTGAATGTAAAAGGCTGGACCGACGTCGCCGTCGCGACGTGCGGACCGCTGTCCGCCGAAGGTCCCCTTTGTAAGGCTCCGTCTTTTACTTGCGCCCGCCCCGCCCCGCTTTGGCCGGCGCAGCCGCCGGCTTGGCCCGCGTCTTGATGGTGGCCAGGATCGACGGCCGCACCTTCGATTCCGGCGCGATGAACGGCGTCGGGGCGATCGCCCGCTCGGTCTTGCGCTTGGGCGCGGCGGCAAACTTGTCGAGCGTGCCGGCGCCCGACGTCTGGCGCTTGCGCTCGCCTGCAGCCAAGCCGCCATCTTCCGACGCTTGCCAGCTCGGCACCAGGTGCCGGTCGCCATTGCCGATCAGGTCGCCGCGGCCCATCTTGACCAGGGTCTCGCGCAGGATCGGCCAGTTGGCCGGATCCTGATAGCGCAGGAACGCCTTGTGCGAGCGCCGGACCTTGCCGCTGCGCGCGGTCTCGACCACTTCGGAATCGGCCGTCACCTTGTGCAGCGGATTCTTGCGCGAGTGGTACATCGTGGTCGCCATCGCCATCGGGGTCGGCATGAAGGTCTGCACCTGGTCGAGCTTGAAGTTGTTCTTCTTGAGCCACAGCGCCAGGTTCAGCATGTCCTCGTCGGTGGTGCCCGGGTGGGCCGCGATGAAGGAGGGACTCAGGTACTGCTTCTTGCCGGCTTCGAGCGAATACTTGTCGAACATCGCCTTGAACTCGTCGTAGGCGCCGATGCCCGGCTTCATCATCTTCGACAGCGTGCCTTCCTCGGTGTGCTCGGGGGCGATCTTGAGCAGACCGCCGACGTGGTGGGTCACCAGTTCCTTGACGTACTCGGGCGAGCGCACCGCCAGGTCGTAGCGCAAGCCCGAGCTGATCAGCACTTTCTTGATGCCGGGGATCGCCCGGGCCTTGCGGTACAGCGAGATCAGCTTGCTGTGGTCGGTGCCCAGGTTGACGCAAATGGTCGGGTAGACGCACGACAGGCGGCGGCACGATTCCTCGATCTTCTTGTCCTTGCAGGCGAGCCGGTACATATTGGCGGTCGGCCCGCCCATGTCGGAAATCGTGCCGGTGAAGCCCTTGGTCTTGTCGCGGATGTGCTCGATCTCGCGCAGGATCGACGGCTCCGAACGGCTCTGGATGATGCGGCCCTCGTGCTCGGTGATCGAGCAGAAGGTGCAGCCGCCGAAGCAGCCGCGCATGATGTTGACCGAGAAGCGGATCATGTCCCAGGCCGGAATCTTGGCCTTGCCGTAGCTCGGATGCGGTGCGCGCGCGTAGTTCATGTCGTAGACGCCGTCCATCTCGTCCATCGCCAGCGGCAGCGGCGGCGGATTGAGCCAGACGTCGCGCTCGCCGTGCGCCTGCACTAGTGCGCGCGCGTTGCCGGGATTCGATTCGAGGTGGAACACGCGCGAGGCGTGCGCGTACATTACCGGGTCGTCCTTGACCACGTCGTAGGCGGGCAGCCGCACCACGGTCTTGTCGTGCTTTTCCTTGGCCATCGCCAGGCGTTCCTCGCGCGACATGATGCGGATCGGCTTGACCACTTCCGGCGCCGTGGCGGCGTTGTCGGTCGCGCAGGCGCTCTTGTCTTCCTGCGCCATGGCGTAGGGATCGGGATGGGCGTCGACTTTGCCGGGCACGTCGACCCGGCTCGAATTGTGCACGCCCCAGTCCTCGCCCGGCAGCCAGCCGGCCGGCACCATGAAGGCGGTGCCGCGCAGGTCGCGGATGTCGCGGATGTTCTCGCCCTTGGCCAGGCGGTGGGTCAGGTCGACCAGCGCGCGCTCGGCGTTGCCGAACAGGAGCATGTCGGCCTTCGAGTCGGGCAGCACCGAGCGGCGCACCTTGTCGGACCAGTAATCGTAGTGGGCGATGCGGCGCAGCGAGGCTTCGATCGAGCCGATGATGACCGGCACGTCCGGATAGGCTTCGCGCGCGCGCTGGGCGTACACCGTGACGGTGCGGTCGGGCCGCTTGTTCGGCTCGCCGCCCGGCGTGTAGGCGTCGTCGGAGCGGATCTTGCGGTCGGCCGTGTAGCGGTTGACCATGGAATCCATATTGCCGGCGGTGACGCCAAAATACAGGTTCGGCTTGCCGAGCGCGCGGAAGGCGTCGGCCGACAGCCAGTCCGGCTGGCTGATGATGCCCACCTTGAATCCCTGCGCCTCGAGCAGGCGGCCGACCAGCGCCATGCCGAAGCTCGGATGGTCGATGTAGGCGTCGCCGGTCACCAGGATGACGTCGCAGCTATCCCAGCCGAGCGCGTCCATTTCGGCGCGCGACATCGGCAGGAAGGGCGCCGCAGGGGCGCGGCTGGACCGCTTGGGAACGGTCGCAAAGAGATTGGTTGGGGAGCTCATTGGGCGGTATTGTACCGGAAAACCGGCTCCCGCCGCTGCCCGAGGGGCGATCGAACAACAAATGGCCGCCGTCTTTTGCCTTATATTTCAATAACTTGTAGCAAAAGACAGCGGCCGCCGGGGCCACCCGCCGTTTAAGGCAAGGTCACCAGGGTCAGGCCCGCCGCGTCGCTCTTGAAGTAGAAGTTGTAGGCGGTGCTGGCGCCGGTCGCCATGTCGGTCAGGTATTCGGTCAGCACCGCGCCCTGGCCCCAGTAGGCGAACGGCGACACGCCGAAGCTGGCGGTCAGGCTTTGCGGCGCGCTTGGCACACTGCCATAGCTGACGCGCAAGGCGCCGGTCACACCGTCATAAGCGCGCACCGTCACATCGGCCACCACCAGCATGGCGTCGCACGGCTGGTCGGTCCAGGCCGAGGCGTTCTGGCGGTACAGGCAGCCGGCCAGCTTGGCGCCGGCGAGGGTCTGCACGCCGCTGCCGTCGCTGTTGACCGACACCACCGCGCTACCCGCCTGCATCCAGATCCGCTCGCCGGCGATCTGGGTGCGCAGCACGAAACCCGGGGTGGCCGGCGTGTAGATGGTCTGCGCGCTGCCGCCGCTCAGCGGCAAGGTGGCGATGCTGCCCGAGAAGTTGCTCATCACGATGCGGGTCGCGGTCAGCTGCGGTGTGAATCCGGCCATCGGCAGCGTGCCCAGCGCGCTGACGGCGCCGCCGGCGATGGTGTAGCGCACGAAGCGGGTCGCGCTGCTGTTGCCGATGGCGAGGATCACGCTCTGGCCGTCGGGATGCAGGACTTCGTTCAGCGTTTCGGTGTTCGCGAGGTCGGCCACCACCAGCGGCGCCGGCGCATTGGCCGTGATATCGATGGCGTACACCTTGCGGCCGGACACAAACAGCCAGGTGTTCGACAGCAAGCCGCCGGACGGCTCTGCCAGCGTCAGGTCGCTCGCCGGCAAGGTGAACAGGGTCACCGGATTGGCGAACTCGGCGTCGACCCGCACGATCTTCTGGCCGTCGCGTTGCAGCCAGCCGGTCAGCCCGCCAGTGGTGCTGTTGTTGATCGGCGCGAGCGGCCGCAGGATGGTGCGGGGCGCGTCGGTGGTGGCCTGGCTGGCGCGTACGGCAACGAAAGTGTCGTCGAGCGTGCCGCAGATGGCGTCGGCGCCGGCGCGATTGAAGATGTGCCAGGTGCCCGAGCCGTCGGAGAAACTGCCGCCCGAATGCGCGAAGCTCTGGTCGTCGCCCAGCGCGCCGCCGTTGCACAAGCCGGTGTTGCTCAAGGTCGACAGGACGGCCGGCGCCGGCAAGCCGCTGGCGCCGGTCAGATCCTGACGCATCAGACGGCCGCTGCGCCAGAACAGCAGGGCGCGCGTTTGCACCTCGCTCACCAGGCCGTTGCTCAGGGTACCCTGCACCAGGATGTCGGACAGCGTGCCGTCGCCGGCGGCAAACAGCGACACCGCGCTGCCGCCGCCAACCGGGATCGCGCCATAGCCAACGTTCTGGTTCAGCACCGGTCCCTGCGGGAACCACAGGTGTTGGCCCGACACACTGCTCGACGCGCTCACCGTCAGGGTCGCCTGGGTGCTGAGCACCGTGCCCTTGGCGTTGGTCACCTGCACTGAATAACGCGCGCCATTGTCGGCCAGCGTGGTGACGGCGGTCTGGTAACTGGCGCCGGTGGCGTTGGCGATCGCTACGCCGCCGAGCAGCCATTGATAGCTGAACGGCGCGGTGCCGCCCGCCGTTACCGTGAAAGTGGCGCGTTGGCCGACACCGACCGACACGTTGGCCGGCTGCGCGGCGATGCTCGGCGCCACCGTCTGCGTGGCCACCGTCAGCAGCGCGGCGCGGCTCAGCAGATTGCCGGCGTTGTTGCTGACGCGGCAGGTGTACTGCCCGCCCGACTGCGCCAGGCCGACAGTGCCGAGCGACAGCGTCGGTCCGGTCGCGCCGCCGATCTCAACGCCGTTGCGCAGCCATTGATAGCTGAGCCCGTCGCCTTGCGCCGTGACGGCGAAGCTGGCGCTGGCGCCGTCGACCACGGTAAGGTCGGCCGGCTGCGACACGATGGCAGGCGCGGCAGCCGGACTGGCCACCGTGACCTTGACCGTGGCGCTGGTGACCGAGCCGCCGGCGTTGCTGATGACGACGTAATAATCGCCGGCGGCGGCCCCGTTACCCTGGATGAACAGGCTGCGGGTTTTTTCCGCCAGCGCCACGCCGTTGCGGAACCACTGGTAGGTCAGGCCGCGCGCGGCCGACACGTCCAGCATCGCGTAGGAACCCGGCGCGACGGTCAGGCTGGTCGGCTGGGTCAGGATGGTCGGCCCCTTGACCGCCAGTTGCAGACAGCTCGGCAGGGTCAGGTCGCCCGAGCCGGTGACGGCTTCGACCGCGTCGATGGCGGTGCCGGCCTGGGCGGTGACGAGCGCGCGGCTGTTGCGCCGCGCCGGCACCTTGAACTGGCCGCTCGGCATGCCGGTCGACACGGTCGCGCTACCGTAATAGTCGAGGCCGGAGGACGTCACACTGGCGTCGGCCGGCTTGCCGGCGGCGTCGACCACGCAGCCGTTGATATAGATGGTGTCGAGCGGCTGGTCGGCGTTCCACACCGTGAAGTGGCTGACCGTGCCTTCGTAATACTGGTTCGGCGCGACGCCGGCCAGCGTGGCGGCGCCCTCGCGCACCCACAGGCCGGTCGATTCCTTGAAGTAGTACAGCGGCATCGAGAGCGGCGGGCTCTTGGCGCCGGCCGGCACCGGAATGCGGATCGTCGCCTGCTTGCCGGGCGCCAGGTTGAGCGCCTTGCCGGCGCCGTCGCGCAGTTCAACCTGCAAGGCGCCCATGCTCTCGATCGGCACCGCCTCGCCTTGGGCGCGGTAGTTGCCCGGCATGTTGAGCGGATCGACGCCCGGATCGATCGGCGTCATCTCGACCGACACGTTGCCGGTGGCGGCCGCGCCGCTGGCGGCGTCGACCAGGCTGGAGGCGGCCAGCTGCACTTGAGCAGCCGAGCCGGCCAGCGTGACCGTGCCGCCGGTCTGGGCGGCAATGGTTTGAGTCACGCCGACCTTGGCCAGGCGGCGGTTGGCGACGCTGAGCTTGCCGCTGGCGACATCGACGGTGGCGAAATTGGCCGCGTACAAGGGCTTGGAAAATTGCACCACCGTGTTGTCGGCGGCGCTGACGCCGTCGATCGTGTAGTCGCCGTTGGCGTCACTGGTGGTTTTCAGCGTGCCGACCTGCACGGCGACGCCGGCCAGCGCTTCGCCGGTCTGGGCGTCGGCGATGTGGCCGGCCAGTCTGGTGCTGGTGATCGGGGCCGCATCGCCGCCAGCGCTGTCGCTGCCGCCTCCACCGCAAGCGCTGAGGGACCAAATGAGGGCGCCTGCGAGCGCGAGGTCTCGCAGGAGGTGCTTAATGTGTGTCATCGAGGGGCTTCCTGGGCTGGGCACGGTCGATGCGAAGCAAGAATGCGTCGCGAATAGTTGAGTTCAATGCAAGATTATATGACAATCTTGTTTTAAATTCAATTGTACGCAGGACAGAATGTTAGCGCTGCGGCGTGTTTCAGGGCGGCGGTCAGGGGCGCTTCGGATGACGATTCGGGTCGATTATTGGGCGCGCACGGGCTTGCGCTCGTGGCCAAACGCGATGACAAGCATGCCAACCACGATCAGCACGTCGGCAATATTGAAGGAGTATGGGTTGTTAAAACCGCAGCAGCTCATATTGAGAAAATCGACCACCGCGCCGTAGATGACACGGTCAAGCGCGTTGCCAAGCGCACCGCCGACCACGGCGCCGGTCGCCAGCGGCAGGACCCAGCCGCGCTGGTGGCGCACCCACGCGGTCAGCCAGAGCGAGACGGCGATGCTGAACACAACGAGCAGCCAGCGACCGTCGAAGTGGCTCAGGAAACCGAAGTTGACACCCCGATTCCAAGCCATCAAGAAATTAAGATAGGCAGGCCACACGGGGATTTTCAGCACCGACCCCAGGTCGAGCCAATGCAACATGGCGACTTTGGAGAACTGGTCGAGGCCAAACGCGAGCAATGCCGCCAAGGCCATCCGCAGGATTGGCGTGGAGGCGGCTGCCGCTGGGGGTGTCTGCATCAAGTGCCGGCCGCGCCTCAGATACCCATGTTCGACAACATGTTGCCGAGTTGGCGCAGCGCCGGTTCGAGGCGCGGATGCTGGGCCGCAAACCTCGCGGTCAATTCCTGCGAGCGTTCGGCCAGGCCGTAGCTGATGCTACCTTCCTCGTCGTCGACCGCCGGCTTGTCGAGCAGGTTCTTGATATCGCCGTCCAGCTGACGCAGCAACTCTTGCAGTTCGGCGTCGACCTCGCCCGTCGCGGACAGATCCGCGTGCAGGTTTTTCAGATGCTCTTTCAGTTGCGCCGCTTTATCGTTGAGCATGATCGTCCTCGCCTTCAGAAAATCGCGTGTCCCGGTACAAGTCTTCGACCTTGCTGCGCGCCCACGGCGTCTTGCGCAGAAATTTCAGGCTCGACTTGATGCTGGGATCGCTGATGAAACAGTTAATCTCGATCCGCTTGCCTAGCTGGTCCCAACCGTAATGCGCGACCAGCCGGGTCAGAATCGCTTCCAGGGTAATGCCGTGTAAATCCTGACTCATTCCAATGCCATTCGGGGAAGCTGTTGCGATGAAGTATATACCCTGGGGCGTGAATCGGACGAACAGGGCGATTGCCGGCGCCCGGCGCGGAAGCGGGCGCCAAAAGGCCCGCTCCGCCCGGTCGTCGGCCCGCGGCTAGTTACCCACCAGCCCGCGCCGCTCGAGCAGCGGTTCGATCACAGGATCGCGGCCACGGAAATTGCGGAACAGGTCAAGCGCCTCGGTTGTGCCGCCGCGCGAGAGCAGGGTTTTGCGGAAGTGGTCGCCGTTCTTGCGCAGCAGGCCACCGTTTTCCTTGAACCATTCGACCGTGTCGGCGTCGAGTTTTTCACTCCACAGGTAGGAGTAATAGCCGGCCGAGTAATCGCCGTTCATGCTGTGCGAGAAGTAGGCGGTGCGGTAACGCGGCGGCACCGGCGCGTAGTCGACCCCGGCTTCTTTCAGGGCGGACGTTTCGAAGGCCACCAGGTCGGTCGGCACTTGCGCCGCGCTCAACTGGTGCCAGCGCTGGTCAAGCAGCGAGGCGGCCAGGTATTCGGTGGTCAGGAAGCCCTGGTTGAACTTCTTGGTCGCGATCACCTTGTCGAGCAACTCCTTCGGCATCGGCGCGCCGGTCTTGTAGTGCTTGGCGTAATTGGCCAGCACCTCGGGCCACACTGCCCACATCTCGTTGACCTGCGATGGATACTCGACAAAGTCGCGCGGCACGTTGGTGCCCGAGAAGCGCGGATACTTCACGTTGGAGAACATGCCGTGCAGCGCGTGGCCGAACTCGTGGAAGGCGGTGCGCACTTCGTCATAGGTCAGCAGGGTCGGCTGGCCGGGCGGCGGCTTCGGAATGTTGAGGTGATTGGCCACCACCGAATGCGTGCCCAGCAGCGCCGATTGCGAGACGTACTCGTTCATCCAGGCGCCACCCTTCTTGTTGCTGCGCGCGTACATGTCGGCGATGAAGATGGCGAGCGGCTTGCCGTTGGCGTCGGTCACGTCGAACACCCGCACGTCCGGGTTGTAGACCGGCAGGTCGTGGCGCTCCTTGAAGGAGATGCCGTACAGCTTGTTGGCGGCGAAGAACACGCCATTCTGCAGCACGTTGTTCAATTCAAAGTAAGGCTTGAGCTGGGTTTCGTCGAAGCTGAACTTGGCCGCCCGCACCTTCTCGGTGTAGTAGGCCCAGTCGGCCGCGCCGAGCTGGAAGCCGCCCTTGTCGGCGTCGATAATCTTCTGCATGTCGGCGCCTTCCTTGCGCGCGTTCGACACGGCCGGCTTGGACAGTTCGCCCAGCAGCTTGTTGACGACCGTGGTGGTCTTGGCGGTCTGGTCGTCGAGCGAATAGGCGGCGTAGTTGGGATAGCCGAGCAAGACGGCGCGTTCGGCGCGCAGGCGCACCAGCTTGAGCACCAGGGCGCGGTTGTCGAAGGCGCTGCCGTGGATACCGCGCGCCATCGAGGCGGCCATCAGGCGTTCGCGCACGGCGCGGTTGGTCAGGCGCGCCAGGGCCGGCTGGCCGGTGGTGTTGACCAGCGGCAGAACGAACTTGCCCGCCATGCCGCGCGTCTTCGCTTCGGCGGCGGCGGCATCGATTGCCGCCTCGTCCATACCGGCCAGTTCGGCGCGCGTGTTGACCACCAGCGCGTCGGCATTCAATTCCTTGAGCACATTCTGCGAGAAATTCGATTGCAGGGTGGCGATCTCGCCGTTGTAGGCTTTCAGCTTGTCCTTGTCGGCGTCCGACAGCTTGGCGCCGGCGCGCTCGAAGTCCTTGTTGTAGCGGTACAGCAGATAGGCCGATTCGGCATCGAGGCCCAGCTTGTCCTTCTTGTCCCACAGCGTCTTGACGCGCTGGTACAGCTTGGCGTTGAGGAAGATCGTGTCGTTGTGGGCCGCCATCTTGGGCGACATTTCGCGGTCGATCGCGTCGAGCGTGTCGTTGGTGTTGGCCGTTTGCAGACTCGAAAACACCGCGGCAGTGCGCGCCAGCATCTGGCCCGAACGCTCCATCGCCACGATCGTGTTCTCGAAGGTGGGCGGGCGCGGGTTGTTGGCGATGCCGGCGATCTCGCGCAGTTGCTCACGCATGCCGGCCGCGTAGGCGGGCCTGAAATGCTCGTCCTTGATGGCCTTGAAGTCGGGATAGCGGAAGGGCAGCTTGCTGATCTTGGCGAACGGGTTGCTGGCGTCGAGGGTGGCCGGGGCGGCGGCGGGAGCGGCAGGGGCGGCGACTACAGCTTGCGAGATAGCGAGACTGGCGGCGACGAGCAGCATGTGTGGACGTTTCATGGCATCTTTCACGGTTGCTAGGAGAAAGCTGCCGCTGGGTAAAGCGGCAGCAGGTGAGCGGGGATGATAGCAGGATGGCCAGATGGCGTCATGGGGTGCGCGAAGCGGTGGCGGGGGCGCCTGCCCGAAGAATCAGGATCGCGTCGACGATACCGAGCGCGGGCCGACGTCCGCGCCCCCGATGCGTGACGCCGCCGCCGGCCGCGAGCGCGATGACAGGATCACGATTTGGACAACAAGGGCTTCCAATGCTTGTGAATATCGGCCCGGATGACGTCCATTGCCTCACGTTGGGGCTGCAGGTCGAAATTGCAGAATGCCTGGTCGAACACCGGGCCCAGGCGCTGGCGAGCAGCCTGGGCCTGCTTGCCCATCTCGGCCGCATCACGCGGTTTGATCGCCGTGAAATCATCCACCGGCAGGAACTCAAACGAGGATCCGAAGCCCGAAATGTCGGGTAGTTTTTTCGTGTATAGCAGCGAGACTCCGACAAAGCACTCCGCCAGCGCTTGCCGCTGCTCGTATGGCCCGAAGCGGATGGTTTGCCATGCCTTGCCCACCGGCGCCTTTGGCAGGATGTCGACGGCGGCCGTGCCAACTTCGCTGATGGCTTTGGGCTCGCCCCCAAAATAGGCGCGCGCCAGCACCTCCTTGCCGACCGCCGCCTCGAGTTCGGCGGCCGCTCTGGACTTGCGCAACGGATTGCTAAAGTACTCGGAGAGTGCCTTTTCGATCGCGGGCTTCTGCGGACTACCCTTGAGCGCCCGTGCGAACGCGGAGTGCTGCAACACTTGCCCCCAATGCTGGTGGATATCGGCCCTGATCTGCTGCATTGCCTCGTCTCGTGCAACGCCGTCGAAATTGCAGAATGCCTGGTCGAACACGGGGCCCAGGCGCTCGCGCGCGGCGCGGGCCTGCTCGATCATTTTTTTTGCCTCGTTCTGCTTGATATCTGTGAAACTTTTTACCGGGAGGCATTCGGATGCGAATCCCAAACCGGCAATGTCGGGCTGTTTTTTCGCGTAAAGCAGCGAGACGCCGACGAAGCACTCCGCCAGCGCGTGGCGCTGCTGGTTTGGCCCGGAGCTGATGGTTTGCCATGTCTTGGCCACCGGCGCCTTTGGCCAAATCTCGACGGCGGCCGTGGCAACTTCCCGGATGGCATCGCGCTCGCCCCCGAAATAGGCGCGCTCCAGCACGTCTTTGCCGACAGCGGCCTCGAGTTCGGCCGCCGCTGCGGTCCACATCTTCCCGTTCGCCAGCCGCAACCCGTCATAAAGGAAGCGCTTGCTCAACGGATTGCCGGGGAACCGGTCGGCGTAGAACTCGGTGATTCCCTCCGAGATCTCTGTCTTCTGCGGACTATTGTGGAGCGCCTGGACAAACCCTTTGTGGGTGAAACAGTGCAGGTATTCATGCTGGGCTATATGCAGCCCCGAGAGAATTCCCCCATAGGCGTGCAGGGCCATATCAGTGGGTTCGTTTGTTTCCGGATCGCGGTATAAAAGGCCGACGCTGCCGTCGTCGTTCAGCCGATCGAACACAATCCTCGGCTCCACGCCGTAGCAAGGGCTGTCTGCCGGAATGTACTGACCGTGGCTTTGCAATACATCCTGCATGGCCTCACGCGGAGCGCCGTCGTGCATACGCGCATTGAAGTTGACTATCCCCTTCAAGGTCGACACTGGATGAGACACCAGATCTCCCGGATTGCGAAGCGTCCGATAGCCGGCGGACAGCGCCAGCGCGCCGACGAACGACTTCAGGGCGAGGTTGCCTGCAAAGCGGAGATGGTCCGACAGGCTCAGGGGCGCGGCCGCTTCAGCCGGAGGCGCACTGGCGCCGTCCTGAACGGAATCGTGCGACAGCGAACGCCTGCGTGGCGCACGTGATGTGGGCACGGCGCTGGCGGAACGCGCGGACTCGCCCGCTTCCGGCGAGCGCGACGTCGCCGTTGCAGAGCCGGCCCGTTGCCCGGCGGTCAAGGCACGGCCTGGGCGCACGCGCGGCCCGGGCATTCCGGGATCGCGGGAAAGCGAACGCCTGCGCGGCGCCGGTGCATCTGAATGTGCGGGCTCGCCCGCATCCGGACGCTGACCGGTGGTCAGCGATTGCGTCACCTTGTTGACCATCGTCGGCCCCCTGTGAAAATTACATTGTCGCTAGGGCCGGCAATGAGGGCGCTGCATTCCACGAATCGGTGGCGCCGACAACGAAAGTTGACACGACAGCGGGAAACGCTCGGCGTCCACAGGCCGCTCGCAAACTGGGGAGTTGACGTCGGAAAAATCGCTACCAAAAAAAATTTAGGCCGGTAAGCCAGGGCGACTTACCAGCCTGTTGGGTCAAGAGTGTTCACTTACCGAAGTAGGGGGCAAACGCTTCTTGAAGCTCCGGCGAGAGTTTGTTGAAGTCGATGTGCTGCTTCTTGATTTCAACGCGTAGACGATCTGCACCGCCGAATGCTTTGACGGTCCTGGCGGCAAGGTCAACTGCAAGCATCTTCAGGATGGGGATTGGTACGTTGCCGTTGCTGTCGGCGTCGGCGTCACGTACATCGAAAGTCTCTTCCGCACCGTCGCCGCCACACTTGTCGCCCTGCACAGCGAATACTACGCCGTCACTCCAATACTCATAAGGACGTTGGCCCGGTTCAGGGTTCCGTCGGGATGTATATCCTGTCAGGACGTAATAGGTTTTCGCGGCATCTTTTGCGCGCCCGAATATCCACAAGCGGCTTGTTCGATATTCGTCCTCAATCTGGCCGCACTTTACGCGTATCTCTTCCGGGAACGTTTCAACGTTGATCCGCTCCAGTGGCAAACGAAGCCCCAAGACAGGAACCGTCAAGAAACGCGGCGGTTTGTCGCTGCCGGCAGCGGCGGCTGTCGCGCTGAGCGCGAATAAAATCACTGCAGCAATTCGGCTAGTAACGGTAGACGGCATAGGATGGCCTCGGGTTTTGATTACGGTAAGCAGGACCCGCCCAAAAATCGTTTTGGACAAAGTCCGATATCCAGTGGCGACCGTCATATCCCGCGACGTGGCCTGCCTGCAAGCCTCCCTTGTGCGGCTGCATCACCATCACATCGCCGCGCATGAACTGGAACTGGTCGGGCTCGTCCACCGTTATTTCGTGGAAGCCGAGCCGCTCCAACGTCAAGCCGTATTCTTTTCCAAAATGCGGTGGGACGTATTCGTTAAAATGGGCGCCGCCGGCCTGCAGCGCCCTTCTCACGTATTCGCCGCACTTGCCGTGTCCGGGCGGTTTAGCGTCGGCAGCGGCAAGCAAGTGCTTGACGAACTTTTCGATATCGACTGGCATAGTGGCACCTCCTACACGATTTTGTTGGTCGCCAAGTCCCAACCGCCCACGGTGGCGCCACCGCTGCCGCCGCCGATCTTCTGCTGCGAGTACTTCCACTTGATCTTGGAAAACTTCAGGTTGACAGTCTCGCTCAGGTATTGAGTATTGCCGCCGAGGCGGGGCTTGACCATGCCGATCAAAACGTTTTCCATCTCAACCTCAAAATACTTCACCCGCGACCCGTTGCCGTCGGCACGGAAGAATTCGACCTTGGCCTTGGGGATTGTCTTGCCCATTGCACAGGTCTGCAAAAGGATTGGCGAGGACAGATCAGTGATCTTGGAGAACGACAAGTCAGATAACTCGGCGCGCTCGGAAGTGTGACCGCCGCCGGTGGAAGCCGTGGCGCTTCTGGGTTGGTGGATGCCCCATTGGACAGTTGTAACTTCGATCCAATCCTTGTGTTTGTCGTCTTGGGATTCGCCTTTGATGCCGTCGATTTGCAGATATACGTCGATTGCCATTTAGTCATCTCCGTAGTGGTTGGAAGCGCGAGCAATTGTTGCACTTTGGAACCGATGCGGCGTTGCTTGGCGTCAAGCCCAGGAAAGAGGCCCGGCCGCCAGGGGGGCCTGACTGTTGCACGCTAATTGCGTACCTAATCAGCTAAGGGCAACCGAGCGCTCCCGATTTGGAACGCGTGCGTTGCGATCACGGACGTTAGCCAAGTCGTGGGCTGAATTAGCGAGTCGGACTTTGAATGGATCGCAGACGGATTGGAGGCGGTTGCGTTTCGGATGCTTCAAACGCTCGACGTGGGGACGGCCACTCGTCTGCAAATGGAATATCGGAAGAGTTCGGGACAGAGAAACATTCGTCCGGTACATGAATAAACCCCGATGTCTCGAGGGTGTAAATAATTTTGTGTAAACGGTCATTTGGCAGGACACTGCCGCCATCAAGGAGAAACAATGACCGTTGTAAAGCGTAACAAGCGTGCCAAGCCCGATCCGGAACTGCTCAAACTGGCCGATAGCCTGCTGGCCAACTACCAGAAGCCCGAGGACCTGATCGGCGAAAATGGCCTTCTCAAGCA
>JBDSTZ010000275.1:0-4165 GCA_039927975.1 Massilia sp.
TGGCGCGCTGGCCAGCGGCAAAACCGTCGTCATAACCACGACGATACTCGGCACTTTGAGCAAAGGCGGAAGTGGCGGCGGCAGTCAATGCCAGCAGGGCGCCGACGCGCAAGATCTGTAGCTTAAGGGTTTGCATTTCGTCCTCCCGATTCAATGAAAAATACGTACTGTCGCGCGGCCTCGGCGACCTTGCAACACACGCCTACAGTCTGTCAGCAATCGCCGGCGAAAGCTGTTGTACACCCTGTAATTATAGTTTCAATATGTAAGCAGAATAGTCTGTTTGAGGACATGTCGTCTTCACGCAGCACCGGCGCGACGGTGGCGCCATCGCCAGGTAATTGACCATAGTGCTTCTCGATCATTGCTGTGGTGGACGCGGTGGACGTGCGCGGAAAATGGGAGTGCGATCGGGCTTCGCACAACCACAACGAGCAGTTTGGGCAGCGTTGATCGCCGCGCTCAGGCGGCCGATGGTTCACGAGAAAACGCTGCGACGGCGGCGGATGCACGCCGTCCCGGGCCCGCTGTTGCGGCCCCCCCGTCAGCGCAAGACGTAGGGCGCGACCGGCTGCAGCATCGGCTCAAGCACCGGAGGCGCCAGGGCGACGGCTCCGTCCAGCCCAGTCCCCGACACATTGCTCGTGCTCAGTAGCGGGCCGCTGAAGCCGCGCACGTCGATGCCGCGCAAGACCGCGTTCTTGATGTTGGCCAGCGCGATGCCCTTGCCACAAGTGCCGCTGATATTGGTCAGCGAAAATCCGACCAGCGGTTTGGACGGATGGATGCTGACGCCGTCCACCAGCACCGGCACGTCCTTGACGCGGATGTTACTGAAATGGAAGTTGCGGATGCTCGGAATGCCGTCCTCGCCCGGCACCGGGAACTCGTCCTGCTTGCCGCTGTTGAGAATATTGAAGCGAAGGAAACCGCCCTGCGCGCCGGCCACGTCGATGTCGTCCATGACGATGTCCTCGATGAAGGCGCCGCGCCCGGGACGGCTCTTGATGTAGATCGCGAAGGTCTTCGCGCTCAAGCACTGGCAGTGCTCGACGCGCACGCGCCGGATGCCGCCCGAGGTTTCGCTGCCGATGCCAATGCAGGCCCAGTTGTGGTCGCGAAAGCTGCAGTGGGCGATACGGACGTCCTCGGTCGGCCGCGCCAGCGTGTTGCCTTCCAGGCCACGACCGGACTTGAGCGAGATGCAGTCGTCGGCGGTGTCGAAGGCGCAGTGCTCGATCACCACCTGGCGGCAGGAGTCGACGTCGATGCCGTCCGCGGCGCCATTGACGGTCATGTTCTGGAAGCTCACGTTGTCGCAATACACGGGGTGGATCGACCACATATCGTTTTGCTGGGTGTAGCAGTCGCGCACCTGCACGTTGCGGCAACTGGTGAACTCCAGCAGAGCCGGATGGCGCAACTGGGTCGCGCGGTCCACGCGGCCCTTGATGGCCGTGTTGCCAAGGATCTTGCCGGCGCCGGCGATGCCGATGTTTTCGGCGCGCATCGCCACGACGAGACCGGCGTAACCCTTGATCCAGCGGCCCTCCCAGCGCACTTGGGTCAAGGTGTAGTCGGCCAGGTCGGGCGAGCCCTGCAAGGTGGCCTGCTCGTGCAGGCGCAGCAGCGTGTTCGAGCCGATCGCGATGGTCCCCGTCAGGTAGGTGCCGGCCGGCACCAAGACCTCGCCGCCGCCGAGCAAGGTGCAGCGGTCGAGCGCCTGCTGGATCGCCAGCGTGTCCTTCGCCTTGCCATCGCCGATGGCGCCGAAGTCGCGCACGTTAAGTTGTACCCCGGCCTGCACCCCGGGCCGCACGCCGGGCGAGGCGGCAGTGGTCGCACCCGGCGCGGCGGCATCGCTGGCCATCGCGGGCAGCGCCGGCGCCAATGGCAATGCGGCTAATCCCACGCCGGCGGCTTTCAGAAAGCTGCGGCGTGGGGACTTCGGTGCTGGCTTGTTCATGGTTGTCCTTGTCATGGCGTTGCGGCGGAATGGTAGTGAACGTGCGCCTGCGTCGGCACGAGTTTGTGGAAGTCCTGCTCCGACAAGCTGGCGCCTTGCGGGTCCTGCGGCGCGACGATGTCGACGCGGCGCGGCGCCAGGGCCGCGATCACGTCGGGCAGGTCGTACACGGCGAGCACGCCAGGGATGGCATTGGCCGGCAGCTGACGCGCGCGCGGCTGCGAGACGGCGGCGCGCCAGGAGACGGGCGCGGCGTCGGTCCGCACGGCGCTGACGCGTGCGTCCAGCAGCGCGGCTTGCAAGGCGATCGGGCCCATGGTGCCGACGCCGTCGAGCGTGATCGGCAGGGAGGGGAAGCGCCGCGCGATCCAATCCACGGCGGCCATGGTGTCGTCGATGCGGATACCGGGCAGCGTGCGGCCCACCAGCATGGCGCGCAGCGCGAGCAGGTCCTGGTCGCCGACGAGGGAGTGTTTGACTTCGCCGCCACCGTCCGCGCCGCGCGCCTGCAAGTTGACGACGGCCCAGCCGTCCGCAGCCAGCTGGCGCAGCCGGCCGCCGGGCGCCGCCTGCGTATCCAGCGGGGCCGGGTCGAGCAGCAGCAGGACGCGCCGGGGTGGAGCGCCGGCGGCGACGTGCGCGGTCAACGTGAGCGGTCCGATCTCGGACTGCAGCGCCGTGGCGACTGTCGTCAAGCCGTCCAGCGTGGACTCCGTTGGCGCGTCCGTCTTCACCGCCGCGCCAGGCTGCGCGCGCACCCTGGCCAGTCTGGTGATGGCCGCGCGCAGCGGCGCCGTCGCCAGCGCCCGTGAAGGCGCGATCGCCTGTGCGCGGGCGCGCGCGAGATCGGCCAGCGTCACGCTGCCCACCGAGGTCGCCAACTGCCCGCTGGGCGTGACGCGCACGTCCTCGTCGCGCGCCGGTTTGAGGTTGGCGAACGGCAGCGCCGGCGCGGCAGCTGTGAGCGCGCGGCGGAAGAAATCGACGATACGGTCGCCCATCGGTGCAATCGCGCCGTGCCCGCCGGGGCCGACCAGCCACTCCACGCGTTCGGCGGCGCCAAAGGCCGACCAGAAATGGCCGATCTCCTCGACGGCGGCCTGCGCCCCGGCGTAGGGGAACATGTCCCCTGTGGTCGAGATGACGGCGTAGGGCTTGGGCGCGGCCAGCTCGATCCAGTCGGCGATGTCGAAGCCGTCGGCGATGAAATCGGGGATGCTTTGCTCGGCATCCTGCGGACCGATACCGGCGAGCAGGTGGGCGAAGTCGTTGACGTAGCAGGCGTTGGCGGTCGCCTGCACGCGCGGATCCAGGGCCGCCAGGTAGGCGGTGATGGTGCCGCCGCCCGAACAGCCGAAGGCGCCGATGCGCCGCGCGTCGACCTCGGGGCGGGTCGCCAGGTAGTCGACGCCCTGCATGGCGTCTTCGATGAAATAGCGGGCCACATGCTCGCCGTTGAGCATGGCCGGATAGGCGGCGAGGCTATGCTCGCCCGTCGGCCGCTCGCCCAGCGACTTGCCGCTCGGCGCGTCGATGTGCTCGAGGCGTTCGCCTTCACCCACGATGTCATAGGACAGCACGACGAAGCCGTTGCGCGCGAAATTCGCCGCGAAACTATAGTTGCCCAGCTTGCCGTTCAGGCCGTGGCCGGGCGCCATGATCACGGCCGGGAACGGCCCTTGCCCGGTCGCGGGCAGGAATAGATTGGCGGTCACGTGGCGTCCGCGTTGGGCGTCGTACAGGACGTTCTCGACCCGGTAGTCGTCGCCGCGCGAGCCGCCCGTGACTTTGGCCGCCAGCGGCACGCCATGCGCGGGCGTGCCGACCAGCGCCAGCAGCCTGGCGCGCACCATGCTCTGGCGGGCCTGCGCCTGGGCCGGTGTGGCGATGGCGGCGAGCTGGCCGCGCCGTGCCGCCAGCGAGGCGCCGGCCTGCGCATCCAGATAGCGCACCAGGCTCGCGCGGCTGCTTTCCGGCGCCGCCTGCTGTGCTGCGCAAGTCGGCGCGGCCAGCATGGCGCCCAGCCCCCAACACAAGGCCGCGCCTGCCGCCCATGGTCCCGCCGCGATGATCGCCATATCGGCCCGCCCCTATCAATATCGAAGCGAGAAAATAACACAGCTTTACAGCGTCCTAAAAGCAAAATAATTTGCCGTAAACACAAGGGTGTGCGGTGTCGCGCTGCGCCAATCGTCATTT
>JBDSTZ010000276.1:0-4584 GCA_039927975.1 Massilia sp.
CGAGGCGGCCCGGCGCGACGCGGCGCGCATCAAGGCGGAGCAGGAAGCGCACGAGGAAGCGATGCGTCTGGCTGCCGAAGAAGCGATCCGACTGAAAGCGGCGGCGCTGCTGGCCGAAGAGAACGCGCGCGCGGAAGCGGCGCGTCAGACCAAATTGGATGCCGAGCGTGCTATCGCGGCCGAAGCGGCGCGGATCGAAGCGGAGCGGCTGGCAGCGGTCGAACTGAAATGGATAGCGGCGGCGGCGGGGCGCCGCGTGGCCGCCGAGAAGGACCGCGTGGTGCTTGAGAAGGCCGAGCAGGCGGCGGCGCGCCGTTCCGCCGCGCTGGCCTCGAAGGCCGTGCCGACCCAGCCCGTCGCCCCGGCGTCGGCGCCGGGCGACCTACCCGCCAAGGCAGCGTCGCCATCGAGGCCGCACATTCAAAAGAGCGCGGCCGACACCGTCGTCATGATCGCCGATGATTCGAAAGTCGTGCGCGTCAAGACCAACCGTCTGCTGGGCAACAACCAGTACCAGGTGCAGCAGGCCGACGATGGTCTGGACGCGGTGCGCCAGATCGCCGAGCGCATGCCCGACATCGTCATCACGGACGTGGAAATGCCGGGCATGGACGGCTTCGCGTTGACCCGGCATCTGCGCGACGGCGCCACTACTGCCCACATCCCGGTGATCATGATCACCGCCGGCGAGGACCACGCATCGAAGGCGATTGAGGCCGGCGTCGACATCGTGCTCGGCAAGCCCTACGCCGAGGACGTGCTGATCGCGCACATCAAGCGCCTGATGCGCGAGGGCCGCGCCACCAAAGGCACGGGGTCAGGCTGAGTTGACCCCGAGTCCTGACCCGGCGGCCCGGCTCGCGCGTTCAAGCGCCGGCATCTGTCGAATCAGCGCGATTCGGCGGCTTTCACCGGGGCGGCAATCGTCGCCGGCGCCGCTGGCGCCGCTGTCCCGGCTCCGGTGGTTTTTTCGGGCGGTTTTGGTTCAAGACGGAAGCGCACCTCGACTCGGCGATTTACTTCGTTGCAGTCGCGTTGATAGGCTGCCGTTTCTTTCGTATCGCATTGTTTGATGGGATTGCGGGAGCCAACCGAGCTCGATTCAGGTTCAGGGAATCCAGCAATTTTTTTCAGGCTCGGACTGGCGATGAGCATCCGCTTGACTTCATCGGCGCGCTGCTTGGCGAGGATGATGTTCCCCTGATCAGGCAAAGGCATGGGATCGGCGTGACCAATCACCTTCACCGATTTGATGATCCATTTTCCTTGCAGCTCTTCGATCAGCGGTGCGAGTTCTGCCTCGAGGGCATTCGTGATTTTCTGTGAGTCGCCAATCACCGTGGCCGTGGCCGACGCGAACAGCAACGCTTCCTTGATTTCCACGCAGCGTTCCACCGGGCCGCGCACCAGCTTGAGGCCGGCGGCATTGAGTTCGAGGTCGACGCCTGCATTGCCCTTCAATTGCACCAGGCTGCGGGAACCTGTCGCGTGCCACAGGACGTTTACCGGGCCGACGATCGCACTTCCATCTTCGCCCCTGCACACGCTCAGTGCGATACCGGCGGCGTCGGCGGCCGACTGAATCAGCGCCAGATTGGGCTTGTCCATGCTGATCGCGGTGTCTTCGGTGCGTACTCCCATCTGACTGAACACGGCTTGTCTGACGATGGGGCTGACGACGCTCGGTATCATCGCAAAGCCAAGCAGGACCAGCACGGTTGTCACGCGCCGCGCGCGCCTTTGTCGCTCGTCGGCAGTGCTGGTCGTCGCCATCATCACTCGCATGTCCAGCAAGCTGATCGCCAGCGCGGCGGCGAGTCCGGCAAAGCCGAGCGCCATCAGGAGGTACCAGCCGGCCGCTTTTAACGGAATCAGTACCGCGCAGATAAGTGGAGCAAGAAACGCAAACCCGACGCCATGCACGATTGCGTCGTCCCAACCGAGATTGCCGCCGCTGGCGCGATTTCTCTTCAATCCGATGCGGGCGATTGCCAGGAAGAGGGCCAGGTCGAGAACGACGGCGATGCAATACACGGTTGTTCTTCCTAAGTACCAATTTGCCGACCAGAGACTCACTATCCAGGAAGTCAGAACGATCGTTGCCGGACTGATGTACCAAAGCATATCTCCCATCTTGTCATGGGGCTTCGCTGCACTAGCTGGTGCGAGGGGAAGACAAGCCTCATAAAACACCGCAGGCAAAAACAAGGTCGTTCCCACCGCCGTGCAGAACATGCTCATCAAGCCGAGACCGAGTGCGGCGAACAAAAAGAACAGCACGTCGCCGGTCGAGAGTCCCGATGGGAAGAACTTCAAATCAAAAAAACAGTAGCAAAAAACGACGAGCAGGCCGTAGCCAAAACCGAAGGCGGCGCCGTTCTTGCGAAGCTTTTCCATGCGAACTGCACTCGCTTCACTGAGCGCCTTCACAGTCAGCGCGCGTTCTTTTTCGATAATGGCAATGTCCAGCTGCTTGCGCGATCTGCCGACCGATCGCAGGAATATTTTGTAGATTAAACGGGACAGCGTCATGCGACATTCCTTGAAAGCATGTGTGAATGGAGTGCGCCATCGGCCCCCAGACCTGATTATCAAAGATGAAATAATATCAGAAAGAAATAATTAGCTGGCAACCGATGTATGCTTTCCCTGAACTTTTCTGTGACGATAAAAAAGATCCTGGTCGTGACCGGAAACGGGCATTGATGATTTTTTTCGGCTAATTCCGCATGCGGGCGTTCGGTACAGTGGCACCTCCTTTCCTTGCCCGCCGATGCAATGCACGCGGGCCTTTACCGGAGCTCAGCGTGTCCATCAATGTCGTCATCAGCTTTTAAGTCAAAGAACAAAAACTGCAGTCCTTCAAAAATATCCTGGACGATGTGAAAGTCAATCTGCCGAAGGTCGACGGTTGCCGGTCCGTGACCGTTCTCGCGCAGATTGAAGATCCGCTCGCATTCACGCTGGTCGAATCCTGGGATTCGCGCGAACTGCATGGCGTCCATATCGGCAAGCTCGCCGCGAACGGACAATGGGAGTTCATCGCCGGCCATCTCGCCGCCGATCCCGCCAGCGCCTACTTCAGCGAAATCTGATAACTTAGCGCCGCTATCTCCACTTCTCCAGGACCTGTTTCATGACACTCGAGGTCGTACCTTCGGCGCTTTATTCGCTCAGTAACGTGAAGGCGATTCTCGCCGACGGCAATTCGTCCATCCTCCACAAGACGCTGACGGCCGACCTCGAAAACAAGGCGATCTATGTCACCACGCCGCTGATCGTCTGCATCCGGCAAGGCAAGCAGCTTATTCGCGACAGTGACGGCAGCGCCCATTGCGTCGACGAGCATCACCTGATTTTCCTGAACAAAGGCGTTTATACCGTTTCCGACTATGTCACCGTTGGCGGCGCATTCGAGGCGCTCCTGCTGTTCTTCGACGACGCCCTGATCGCCCGCTATTGCGCCCGTTTCGCCGGCGACGATGCGCCAGCGCCGCCTCCAAGCGCGCCTGGCACCTATCTGCTGAAAGCCGACGCCCAGATCCAGCACTACATGGATTCGCTGAACCACGTCTATGGCGACGCGCAAGGCAGCCATGCCCTGCTCGAATTGAAACTGCTCGAACTGCTGCACCTGATCGCCCTGCAGGACAAGTCGAGCCGTTTCGTCGGCGTCCTGGCCGGCGCTGGCGGCGCCAGGCGTCGGCCGATCGGCGATTTCATGGAGCAGTATTATTCGCATAAACTGAAAATCGACGATTACGCCGCCCTCAGCGGCCGCAGCGCGTCGAGCTTCCAGCGTGACTTCAAGCGCAATTACGGCACCACGCCGATGCGCTGGCTACAGGAGCGCAAAGTCGCCATCGCCCACCAGTTGCTGGTGTCGAAGAATTATTCGGTCACCGATGCGGCGGCCGAAGTCGGTTACGAGAACACCTCGCGCTTCATCAAGGCCTACAAGCTACGCTACGGCATCACGCCGGGCCAGGCCAGGGCGCAGGCCGGCCAGCCCTAACAAGAAAAATGCCGCTTGCAGTTTCCGGTCAGGCGTTCTAGATTGTCGTTTGCATAAACAGAAAAACGATGATCATGATTCCCAAGAAACCTGATGCCGCCCGGCTCGACAAGATTGTCGCCGACGCCCGCCGCGCCGCCGAGACGCGCGAGCAGGGCTACCGCGAACGTTCGCTCAAGATGTATCCGTGGATTTGCGGACGCTGCATGCGCGAGTTCACGCGCGCCAACGTGTCCCAGCTGACCGTGCACCACCGCGATCACAACCACGACAACAATCCGCCCGACGGCAGCAACTGGGAGCTGCTGTGCCTGTACTGCCATGACAACGAGCACTCGCGCTATCTCGAAGCCGACCGCGGCGCCGGTCTGCTGTCGGCCAGCGTGCAGCCGGCCACGCACAATCCCTTCGCCGCACTCGCCGGGCTGATCAAGAAGAAGGACGAGCAGTAACGGCGCCTTTTACCGCTGGAGGCAAGATGAACGACCATGGTTTTACCGGGTCCATCCCGAAGCTGTACGACACATTGCTGGTGCCGATGATCTTCGCGCCTTACGCCGAGGATCTGG
>JBDSTZ010000277.1:0-6937 GCA_039927975.1 Massilia sp.
CACTTCAAGAGCAGATGGCGATACGCTGTATAAGGGTCGCTCCGAAAGGTTGCAATATTGTATGGAGAGTAGGGTACGCCGGTGTGGGTATTAAATGCTGTGTACATATCATTCATCTGAGGCTTGCCCCTTAGAATCACATTTGTATCCCGGTCTGGGTGGCCTTCGGGGAAAGGAGCATATATTGCCATGTGGCCAGGCCACAGTAGTATGTCTCCGACTTGTAAGGCGATGTGTGTGAGGTCTATTTTTCTGAAGCGATTGCTTAACCGTGCATAGTTTGCAAAATTCGCCGTGCTTTGGTAAGGGTATGGGAATCCAGCGTCGATATAACTTTTATTGGTTATGCCCGAGCAATCGCCGATTACTCCTTTAACTGATCCGGAGCCCACCATCCCGTAAGGAGTGCCTTTCCATTTGGCAGTCGCTTCGATGATCTTCCATCCAGCCGCTTCACTCAGGAAATCTCCAAAATCGCATTGCTTGCCAATCGAATTTGTTTTATCGCTAGTGATTGATTCTCCTAAAATAATCTGGTGATGAGTCATTAGTTTGCTCCTTGATCGGCAGGAAAGTCTTCGGGAACATATATTAGCTTTACGCTTTCTATCCGTTCGCTGGTGAACAAGTCTGTCCTGCCGGACTCATCTGTAGTCCCTTCCATTTCTGTGCCGTCCGCTGCTAGAATTTTGTAGCGCATGTTGGCCATCGGGGTTCCCATTGGATCTCTGACCACGAAGTGCTCATCGTGACTTTCATTCATCAGTTCAAATCTGGCCGGTTGGCCGATATACCCGTCCAATCGTTTGGTGCAGCCGTTTTCGTCGGTGAATCCTTCGATGGATTGGTTTCCCGTCAGGGCGCGATATCGGCGCCGCTTAACTGGTGCACCTTCGTGCGTTCTTAAAATGAAGTGCTGGTCGCCGGCGTCGCCTTCGTGCTTTGGAAAAAGGGGCATGTCGAAGTGGCTTACCTTCGGCCCGGCCAACTCCTTCGCCGTCGCCTTGAACTCCACCTGCCCCGGCGCGTGAATCATGATGTCGCCGCCTTCGAGCTTGATAAACGCCCCTTGTGCCGTCATCAGCACGTGCGCTTTCGCGCTCACGCCAACGGTTTTGGTCACGCTGGCAAACGTGATCGCCTTATCGGCCGTGATGCGGGTCTGATCCGACTGGCTCTGGCAACTGACTTTCCCACTAGCCGCATGCAAGCTGATCCCGGTCTCTTGTCCAGTGCGCTGTTGATCACTGGCCTTGCCATACGTGAACAGGCTAATCCCCGCCCTGACCGCATGAAAGCTCCCGCCCTGGTTGGCCAGATTGATATCCTGCCCCGCGCTCAGGCTGCTCGTCTTCCCCGCGCAAATCAACACGTCCACCGCCGATGTCGCGGCGATTCCCGACTGCGCCGACAATTGCAATCGCGGCTCGCTGTACGCCGTCGCTTTGCCCTGTCCGCCGCCATTCACGCCCTCGTCAGTGGTCGCGGCGCGCAGCACCTCAACCCCATGCGCATGCGCGGCAATCGCCGGCAAGGCCTTGGCCTCAGCTTCCTTGGGCAACCTGGCATTGTGCGTCTGCGCCGTCGTCGCCAGTTGCAGCATCATCTGATGACTCTGTTCGATCTGCCCTGTGGCCTCCTGCGCATCGAGCTGCCCGCCAGCCGCGCCATCGCGCATGTCGGTCGACAGCAGCATGCCTTTACCAGCACGCAGCGCCGCGCCAAACTCCGTCTTCAATTCGGCGCCAAAGCCCACGGCGTCGAGCCGCCGGTTGTCGCTCTGATGCCGCAGCGCGCCCAGGTTGAGTTCCGATGATCCCCTGTGCGCACTGGCATGCTGTTGCAGGGCCGCGCGTCCATGGCCGGGACTATCGTCAAACACCAACTGGCTGTACGCTCCCGCGCCTTGCTTGCTCGCGCCCATCGCCTGCGACTTGATGCCAGACAACGCGGCGGGATGCGCATGCGCGCCCGACTCCCCCGGAAACCACGCCGGCGCATTCCCGGTTGCATTGCCGGCGCCCACCGCGAACTGATTATGCTGCGCATCGCGAGCGCCCTTGCCGTTGTACAGCGCACCGATGACCACTGGCCGGTCGATGTCGCCGTCGAGAAAATCGACCAGCACTTCTTGCCCCACCCGGGGCAGCGCGTTGCCGCCCCAGTTCGCGCCCGCGATAGGCGCCAACGTGGAGGCGACGCGCACCCAGGTTCCGCTTGTCTCATCGGCAGGCGCGCCGATATGGCCGCCGGGCGCCGGATGCAGGCGGCGGCTCTGGCTTTTCTCGCCACGCTGCCAGTGAAATTGCACCTTGATCCGGTGGTCGCGGTCGGTGTGCACGGCTGCGCCCTCCGGTCCGACCACGAGGGCAGTTTGTTGCCCATGCACCCGCGCCTTCGGAAAACGCTGGCGGCCGTCCGGCCCCACGTCGCTGGTGCGATAGGGCACAGCGCTGTCGATCGCTTCCACCCGGTTGCGGTACAGCGGCCGCTCGCCATGCAGGATCGGCTGGGCTTGCGTCTGCTCCTGATCGATCAGGCCCGACAGCACGCTCGGGCCGATCGCTTTCCCGATATGGGCACGCAGTTCGGCGCGCAGATTGTTATGCATCAGGTGCGTCACCCGAACGATCAGAAAGCCGCTGCTGTCCAACTTGACGTCATGATGGTCCAGCAATTTGAAGCGCGTGCCCGCCGCCATTGTGCGGACCGTGCCGGCGCAGGTATGCACTTCGCGGCTGGCCTCGAGCGCCTGCAAGCGATGGGTCGCCTGCCGTTCGCCTTGCTGCGGCGTCTGGTAGCCATAGGCCCCGCAGACGTCGCGCGCCGTTAGTTCGATCGCGCCGCGTTCGGCGCTGGCCATACTGACCGGCCGGTTGCCGCGCGTGCGGTAATCCCAGCTGCCCAGTTCAACGCCATTGGTCTGCAGGCGCGATTCGCTGCGCCATATGTCGATACTGTCCTCCTTCATCACCGCGCCCGGTTGGGTGAAGCGCATCGCGACCTGCTGGTTGTGCTTGAACACGCCGTTATGGTCGGCAATCACCAAGCGGTGGCTGCCCAGGCTGGCGCTGCCGCGATCGGCGGTGTGTTCAAAGAAGTAGAACAAGCCTTCTTCCAGCATCAGCCGCTGGGCGAAGGCGAGGTCGCTTTCCAGGTATTGCGTGCACAAACTGCGACGCGGAAATTGCGAACGGCCCAGGGTGTCGAAGCGCCACTCCGGCGCCAGCCGCCCTTGACCCTGCCAGCGCGCGAATACGCAGTCGAGAATGTCGATCACGTCCATGTCCTGGAAAACCCGGCTGTCCTGGGTCTTGGCGAGAAAAGCCGTCCACGGCTCGACCACCAGGTGATAGCGCGCCAGGCCGCCGTTGGCGCCGCTGTTGACGATGCGCGTGACGTGGCCGTGGAAGGGCCGGCTGCCGGCGGTGGTGTGCAGCTCGAGCAGGACCGGCTGGCCGATCAGGGTTTTCAGTTCAATCCGGGCATCGGTCGAGAGGGCGGCGATGTGCAGGCTGAAGTCCTGGCTCAGCCCTTCCTCGGCGCGCACGCACTCGGCCAGCAATTGGGTCGCACCGAACGGCGTGGTCAGCCGCAGCAGGCGGGTGTCTTGCGTGGGACTGCCAAACAGTGCCTTGAGGCCGGCCGCCGATACGGGGGAATCGCCTGCTTCTGCCATCGCATCGCTCCTTGTGTGCGCCACCAGCTTCCCAGCTGTTGCCGATTTACAAGGTTAGAAGGATTCCGAAAATCAAGATTTGCGCGGCATCATGTTGGCGGGCGTTGGGCGAGGTCGCCTTTGCCCAGCGGAATAGGGACCATGGCTGACACACGGTGCGTCTGCCGGCGCCTGGTAAGGGGCGCCTCGTCCGCGAACTCATCCACACTTAACGGTGAAACAGCGGGAGATCTCCCCGCCGGCCCCGGCAAGCATGAACATCAGTCCGAGCCGCCACGAGATGACGTGGCTGGCCATGAAGGAAACATCCTCGCCGTTGCGCGCATGTTCCACGCCGTGCAATGGTCGGCGCGGATGCCGACGCCGAAGGCGGTCGATCCCGGTCCCGACATGAACTGGCACTCGCCGGTATTGATCACGCCGCCATTGCGGAGGTCAACGATGTCGCCACTCACCGGCGTGTTGTCGATCGAACGCTGATGGGCGGCGTCGGCAATCGGCACCGGCTTGTGTCGTTCGCTTGATCTCGCGCAAACAATCGATGAGCTTGATCGCTATGATCGGGAACTTTATTGACCCACGGCTGCCGCGATGTCCAAACCGATTCTCGATGAACAAGATGACGCGGCCGAGGGCGCCACGCCGGCCGCACGCGGAGCGCGCATCGCCAAGGGCCGCCTCGGCGAGCAAAAGCTCAACGACTGGTTCAAGGCCCAGCAACTGTCGTATGTTGCGATTTGCCAGGACCTGGCCAGTTTTGCGCCGCTGTTTCGCGACAGCGTCAAGCGTCCCGATTTCCTGATGCTGATCGACGGCATCGGGCTGATCGCCATCGACGCCAAGAACAAGACCCTGTCGGCGCATAACGAATTCACGCTGACCGTGTCGACCGAGTTGGCGCGCGCGATCGCCTTCGAGCGCTTGTTCCGCATGCCGCTGTGGTACGCCTTCCGCAATTGCGAGCGCGAGGACAGCCCGTGGTACTGGATCAATTCGCTCAAGGTGATCGAGGTCGGCGTCAAGCGCTTGAACGGCCAGGAGGTCGAATTCCTCGCGATCAAGCTCGACGAATTCGAATGCATCGCCAGCGCGGCCGACCTGGCCAAGCTGTACACCCACCGCCCGGCCTCTTACCGGCACCTGGCGGGCTAAGGTGCGGCGCCGTCGCCGCCAAGCCCCGGGGGCCGCCTTCACTGGCCTGTCGCCAACGCGGCAGGTCCGTTTGAGCTTTCTCAAGCATTGAGCGTCCGACGAGTTCGTATGATGAATTGTCGGCGGTGTGCCTGAATCGCTTGCAGTTGGGCGCCGCTTCCTTCAACTACGGTATCGTCACGGGGCCCATCATCATGCATCCACGCGCGCTTCTCCTCGCCGGCGCCGGCAGCTTGCTGCCCGCCTTCGCCATGGCCAGTTGCGGCTCGGCCTTTTGTACCGTCAACACCAACTGGACCACCGAACGCGCGCTGGCAGAAGCGTCGTCCTCGTTCGACATGCGCTACGAATTCATCAAGCAGGACCAGCCCTTCGCCGGCAGCGAGCGCATCGCGGTCGGCCAGATGCCGCGCCACCACGACGAAGTCCGCACACTCAACCGCAACCTGGTGACGAGCTTCAGCCAGAACTTCGGCGGCGGCTGGGGGCTGAGTGTCTCCGCGCCCCTCGGCCAGCGCGACCATCTGCACGTGCACAATCACCAGGGCGCGCGGCTCGACGAAGCGTGGCGCTTCACCGAATGGGGCGACGTGCGGGCGCTCGCCCGCTATCAGCTTTCGGCGGCCGACAATCCGCTCAAGCCGGCCAGCGGCGGTCTGCTGTTTGGTCTCAAGCTGCCGACCGGTAGCTTCAATGTGCGCAACGGGCAGGGCGCCGAAGCCGAACGCAGCCTGCAGCCGGGCACCGGCACCACCGACCTGATTCTCGGCGGCTACCACCACGAACAAGACCCGGTTCAGGATACGTCGTGGTTCGTCCAGGCCCAGTGGCAGCATGCCCTCAACAGCCGGCGCGGCTACAAGCCAGGCGCCGTCCTGAGCGCCGACCTCGGCTTTCGCGCCGGCGTCGGCGAACGCATCGGCCTGCTGGCGCAGCTAAACTTTTTGCACAAGCGTCCGGACCGCGGCGGCGAAGCTGAACCGCAAGACAGCGGCGGTCGCTTCGTGTTTTTCAGCCCCGGTTTGAGCGTCGCGCTGCCGGGCAATTTGCAAGCATATGCCTACTACCAGCATCCGCTGTATCGCCACGTGAGCGGTGTGCAACTGACGGCGCAGCGCGCGCTGCTGATTGGTGTGAGCGGTCATCTGTGAAGCCATTTACCGGTCGATCGCCCAGTGACGGCAGCGATCGGCGTAACGAAAGTGGCGGCTTGCGCGCGGGCGGGCGCCCGACGAAGCGCAGTACGCGGGCTTGCCGACTGCTCGTATGCGTTCGCCTGCAGGAAAAATTAAGGGCTTGTCAAACAAGGAACAAGCGGAGTAGACTCGCTCCCGTTACTGAAAAGTGACAACACGCTAGGGGTCCTGCAAGTCGCAACAGCGGCGCGCGGGTGAGACATACCCTTCGAACCTGATCTGGATAATGCCAGCGAAGGGAAGCTACAGAGCAGGCGCGAAGGCGCCACCTCGACACTCCCTTGCTGGCCCGCTGTTTTCGCAGCGACGCACACTGGAGTGACACATGAACGCCGATCCAAAATTCCTGTCCGCGACCGCCACGGTCGACGCGGCCGCCATCGCCCCCTTGCCCAATTCGCGCAAGATCTACGTGCAGGGCAGCCGTCCCGACATCCAGGTGCCGATGCGCGAAATCCGCCAGTCCGCCACCGAAGCCTCGTTCGGCGGCGAGCAGAATCCGCCGATCTACGTCTACGACACTTCCGGTCCCTACACCGATCCCGATGTGGCGATCGACATCCGCTCCGGCCTGCCGTGCCCGCGCCTGCCGTGGATTATCGAGCGCGCCGACACCGAGGAATTGCCGGGCCCGAGCTCGACCTACGGCGTCGAACGGCTCAACGATCCCAAGCTGACCGCGCTGCGCTTCAACCTCACGCGCAAGCCGCGCCGCGCGCTTGATGGCAAGAACGTCAGCCAGATGCACTACGCCAGGCGCGGCATCATCACGCCGGAAATGGAATACGTCGCCATCCGCGAAAACATGCGCCGCCAAGAATATCTGGCGGCACTTAAATCATCCGGCAAAACAGGCAACAAACTGGCCGAGATGATGGGACGGCAACATCCCGGGCAGTCATTCGGCGCC
>JBDSTZ010000278.1:0-10524 GCA_039927975.1 Massilia sp.
GAAGCGAGAATGCCGTAGAAATAGCCGTGGCCGAATTCGTGGATGGTGACGAAATCGAGATCGTAAGCGTCCATGGTGCGCGGCGTGACCGATCGGTAGCCGGCGGCGGTGAAGAAGGTCGGGTACTCCATGCCGCCGGCCTGCTCGGCGTTGTAGGGCGGGATTACGATGGTCAGGCTGCGGTACGGATAAGGCCCGAGCGTGCGCGAAAAATAGTCGAGCGAGTCCTTGGCGGCTTTCAACGCGGGCGCCGCGCTGGCGCGGTATTCGGGCGGATAGATCACCCGGATGTTCACCGTCGGACTTCCAGGCCCGCTCCAGCTGTCCTCCATCGGTGGCGCGCTGCGATTGTCGGCGGTGAAGGCAAAGTCGTGCACGTCGCCCTGGACGAAATGGTGGGTCAGCATGCGGCCATGCACCTGCGGCGCGCCCTGCCGCTCGCCGGTGGCGCCGACGATGTAGTCCGCCGGGACGGAGAGGCGCACGTCGAAATGGCCGAAGTCGGCATAGAACTCCGACTCCGGATGGAACTCGTGGACGTTCCAGCGCACTTCCGTGGCGCCGCGCTCGCCCGGTAATTCGAGCACGCCGATCTTCGGAAACCACTGGCCCGCCAGGTGGAAGCTGCCGAAGTAGCCGGTGCGGTTGATCACGCGCGGCAGCTGGGTATGAAAGTCAATATCGAGCGTCGTGCTGGCGCCGGCGCCGACCGGGGCGGGCAGATCGAAGCGCACCACCGTGTGATCGAGCGCGGGTCCGCCGTCGGGATGGACGAAGGTCCACGGCACAGTGGCGCCGTCCTGCGCGACGCGGCGCAGCGCGATATGGCCCCACTCGCCGTCGCCCGGCAAGCCGCCCAGGCCGTGCGCGCGCGATTCGGTGTGATAGGTGCTGCCGGCGCTTTCAAACGCGTTCATGTACAGGTGCAGATAGACGCTCTTCACCTCGCGGGCGCTGCGGTTTCGCCAGCGTAGTTTCTGCTTGCCGTCGATGGTGTGCCTGATCGGATCGAGGGTGGCGGCGATGTCGTAGTCGACCACCCGGTCCGACAGGGTCGGCTCGGTGCCGCGCCGTTCGCCGCCCCAGGCGTCGGCCGCGCTGGGCGTGGTGACCGCCGCCGCCTCGGCCGGCGCCAGCGCAATCCCGTCCGCGCTGGCGGCCGGCGGCGCAGCGACGGGCGCCGCACCCTGGGCCAGCAGGGCTGCCGTGAACAGCGCGCCGGCCAGCAGCGCGATGCCGAGCGCGCCGCGCTTGACCAGGGCGGCACGAGGGACGGGTGCTGGCATGCGTTCTCCTCGGATGAAGGTTGATGGGACGACAGCGTCCACTATATCGGCAGGCGCGCGCGGACACCAACACGTCTCGGCAGACCGTGAAGCCGCGCCTGAAAGATGGCCTTGTTACGTTTATAATGTCGGGGTTTTGGTGCCCGCGGGCGTAATCGCGCCTGCAGTTAAACGGGAAACACCAGGCCGCCGCGCCTTTCGCGCGCTCCCAAGGTGTGCTGCCCCCGCAACGGTAAACAAGCGCCGCCTTCGCTGGCGGCTGGCTGTCCTCAAATGACCACGGTGCCTCGGCGTCGGAAGGTGGGGCGGTCTGTCTTGCGAGCCCGGATACCGGCCAGGACAGGTGGAAGCGTCGGCCGTGATGGCCACGCCTTCCGTTGAATTCGGCTTGCGGGGACGCAGGCGGGAGACATTTTTCCGAAAACGACAATGACTTCAATCGCTTCACCCCGCCGCGCGCCGGCTTGCCAGCCGCTCGCGCTCGCGCTTTCCCTTTGTTTCGCCGCCCCCGCCGCCATGGCGCAGGACCAGTCGCTGCCGTCGGTGCAGATCACCGGCGCGCGCTTCTCCAGCGACCCGGCGCTGCAGCCGATCGGCGCCACCGTCATCACCGCCGATGAGATCCGTCGTGCCGGCGTCGGCGACGTCAACCAGGCGATCCGCAAGATCGGCGGCGTCTACGGCCGCCAGAGCCTCGACTCGTCGCCCGACTTCGCGCTCGACCTGGGCGGCTTCGGCACCAACAGCAGCGAGAACATGGTGATCCTGCTCGACGGCGTGCGCATGAACGAGAACGAATTGAGCGCGGCGGTGCTGTCGACCATTCCGATCGAGACCGTCGAACGGATCGAGATCAGTCGAGGCGGCAGCAGCGTGCTGTTTGGCGAAGGCGCCACCGGCGGCGTAATCCAGATCATCACCAAGCGGCCGGGCAAGAACAGCAGTCGCGGTTCGATCCGCTCGGAAGTGGGCCAGCTCGACGAGCACGACGTGCGCGCCTCCTACGCGCAAAGCCGCGACGGCGTGGCCTTCGACCTCGCCCTGCAGCACCAGGGCACCGACAACTACCGCGCCAACGGCAAGTACGAGCAGTCGGCCTTCAGCGGCGGCGCGCAGTGGCTGCTGGGCGCCGGCCGGGTCGGCGTGCGCTTGGACAGCGCGCGCCAGAAGTCGCGCTTTCCGGGCGCGCTGTCGCTGGCCGAGTTCAATGCCAATCCGCGCCAGACCAATACCCCGGACGATTTCGGCAACGTCGACACCGACCGCCTCTCCGCCTTTGCCGAGCAGCGCGTCGGCGCTTTCGACCTGGCGGCCGAACTGTCGTATCGCGAGAAGACCGTCAAGGCGCACTACGTGTCGAGTTTCGGCGTGACCGACCTGACTTACGACAGCAGGCAGACCCAGTTCTCGCCGCGCCTGCGCCACCTCTCTGACTGGAATGGCCTGCTCAACGAACTGGTGGCCGGGATCGACCTGACGCGCTGGAACCGCGTGACCGCATCGACCTTCTCGAATGCCGACGCCAGCCAGGACGCCAAGGCAGTCTACCTGCGCGACGAGCTGCGCTGGGACCCTGCGCATGAAGGCCGCGTCGCGCTCGGCGTGCGCCACGAAGTGTTCGACAAGGATTACGCCGATCCCATCGCCTATCCGAAGCCGGTGAACGAAAGCAGTTCGCAATCGCTCAACGCCTGGGAAGCGCAGGGCAGCTTCAAGCCGCTGTCGCTGGTGACGGTGTACGCGCGCGCCGGTCAGAGCTACCGCATGGCCAACGCCGACGAGAACAGCTTCCGCTCCTCGCCGCAGGTGCTCAAGCCGCAGACCTCGCACGACCTCGAAGCCGGCGTGAGTGTCGGTGACCGCGCCTGGCGCCTGGCCGCGCGCGCCTATCGCCACAACTTGCGCAACGAGATCTTCTACGACCCGACCGCGTTCGCCAACACCAATCTGTCGCCGACCCGCCGCGAAGGCTTCGATCTCGACGCCGAAGCGCGCCTGGGGGCCGACTGGCGCCTCAACGGCCACTATCAGCACGTCAAGGCGACCTTCTCGGAAGGCGCCAACGCCGGCCGCGAGATGGTGCTGGTGCCGAAGAACGTGCTGTCGGCGCGCTTGTCGTGGACCCCGGCCGATGGCCAGAGCGCCGACCTGGGCGCTCAGTGGGCCGGCAGCCAGCGCTACGGCGACGACTTTAGCAACGGCTGCAGCTCGCGCATTCCTTCGGCGACCACCTTCGACGCGCGCTACGCCCGCAAGCTCGGCGACTGGGAATTGGCGCTGTCGGGCCAGAACCTGGGCGACAAGCAGTACTTCAGCAACGCCTACGGCTGCCGGCTCGGCATCTACCCGGCCAATGGCCGCCAGCTGAAGGTATCGCTGCGCTACGACTTCTAGGCCGCCGCAGGTCCGGTCAACGCCGTCGCCCGCGGCGGCGTTATGACCTGGCGGGAAGGACTTATGACATTCTTAAACAAAGGTAAGCATTTGCAAAAAAAGCCGGCACGGGCGTGACCCTGCCGGGAAAAGTGGTAATCTGCCCTCGTTGAATGCCTGTTCCTGGCCGTCTTACTCGTCTCCATTTATTCAGAAAGAACTCTTATGCGTTTCCTGCGTCTTGCGTTTGCCGCCCTCGGACTCGTTGCCTGCACCGCGTTTGCCTCGCCGACTGCCCCGGTGGCCGGCAAGGAGTACACGCTGATGGCCTCGCCACAACCGGTCAGCACGGTGGGCAAGAAAGTCGAAGTGATCGAATTTTTCATGTATCACTGCCCGCATTGCAACGCGCTCGAACCGACCATCGCCGAGTGGGTGAAGAAGCAGGGCGACAAGATTGTCTTCAAGCGCATGCACATGCCCTACACCGGCGACAAGGATACCGAGACCCATCTGTACCTGACGCTTGAGGCAATGGGCAAGCTGCCCGAGATGCACAACAAAGTCTTCAAAGCCATGCATGTGGAGCGCGTGCGCCTGAACCAGGAGCCAGTACTGATGGACTGGATCGGCAAAAGCGGTCTCGACAAGGCCAAATTCCTCGAATACTGGAATTCGTTCGGCGTGCTCACCAAGCTCAAGCGCATGCCGCAATTGCTGGCCAACTACAAGGTTGACTCGGTGCCGACCGTGGTGGTCGATGGCCGCTATATGACCTCGCCGGCCAAGCTGGAAGAATCCGACAAGAATCTTAACGAAACAGCCGCCTTCCAGGCGATGACGCAGGTGCTCGACGCCCTGGTGACCAAGGCTGCCGCGACAAAATAAGGGCACGGCAGCAAAGACTGGCGATGTGTCTGAACCTGGCGCGCGAATGCGGGTCAAAAAACCATGGCAAGCCAGACAAGCCAGTGTTCAAGTGAAGTGACATGCCGTACACTGGTGCTGCGGGCGTCGGGCAGAGTGCTCGACGCCGGAACCCGTGCTCACGATGCCGATCGATGAGCGTTACACCACATCGCCGGGCGTGCGCCGGACTCGACCAACTTGCCTGTCGAGCCAGGGCGTGCCAGGCAATTCCGCAAGTCCGTTCAGGGCTTGTGGCGAAAGCGGCGCAGACCAATGAGTGATGTAGAGAGAAAAGTTTTGCAAATGTTCGATCGTTCGCAACCTGTCGAGGACGACCTGTTCGAGACTTCGAACGTCAACCACATCGCCTGGACCCTGGTGGCGGTGTTCGCCGGCCTGGTGTTCTGGCTGGCGATTGCGCTCGTCAATGCCGAGAACCAACGCTATGCCTTGATCACCAAAAAGTGCGCCGATCCGATTTTCAAGGGCGAGATCGACAAGCAGTGCCTGGTCATGGTGCACTCGCGCGACCATTGGTGGGAAAATCTCTGGTACGGCATGACACACGTCACGCCTGAGAAGCCGGGCAAGTAGAAAACGACTCCGCTGTGGCGGAGTTTTCGTTTGGCGCCATGTTGCTGTCCGCGCTGCAGCCGCCAATGAATAACTGTCCTGGCATAAAAAAATCCGCTGCATGCAGCGGATTTTTTACGAGCACGTGACAGCGTGCAAGTAGCCTATTTTCAGGCTGCGTTCTGCGCCACGAAGTCCCAGTTCACCAGATCCCAGAACGTTTCCACATACTTGGCGCGGGCGTTGCGGTAGTCGATGTAGTAGGCATGCTCCCACACGTCGCAGGTCAGCAGGGCCTTGTCGCCGGTGGTCAGCGGGGTGCCGGCGCCGGTGGTGTTGACGATGTCGACGCCGCCGTCGGCCTTCTGCACCAGCCAGGTCCAGCCCGAACCGAAGTTGCCCAGGGCCGACTTGTTGAATTCTGCCTTGAAGTTGTCGAACGAACCCCATTTGGCGTTGATCGCGTCGGCAACCTTGCCGCTTGGTGCGCCGCCGCCGTTCGGCTTCATGCCGTTCCAGTAGAAGGTGTGGTTCCACACCTGGGCCGCGTTGTTGAACACGCCGCCGCTCGACTTCTTGATGATCTCTTCGAGCGACAGGTTCTCGAACTCGGTGCCCTTGATCAGGTTGTTCAGATTGGTGACATAGGTCGCGTGGTGCTTACCGTAGTGAAACTCGAGCGTTTCCTTCGAGATGCGTGGCGCCAGGGCGTCCATAGGGTACGGCAGTGGTGGCAGAGTATGTTCCATGTTTTATCCTTGATTGATGGGAAAGCGTTGATTCTTCTGAAACGACGCTTATTGTAATTCGGATGGCCGTTCATTGCATATTTGCTTCGCAACGGCAATCCGTCCCTCGATGCAATCCCGCGCTGAACAGCTCAGGAGCGCGGATTGAGGATCGCGTCGGCCTTCTGCTGGTCCTGCGTGCTCAGCATCGGCGTCACCACCTTGAGCGCCGGCCCGGCCTTCTCGAATCCCGACGATTTGGCCAGGCTGAGCCAGACGTAAGCCAGCGCCACGTCCTTCGGCCCGCCTTCGCCCTTGGTCGACATCACGGCCAGGTTGAACATGGCGTCCGGATTGCCCTGCTTGGCGGAAGCGTCGAGCAATCGGCGCGCGGTCGTCAAGTCCTTGTCGACCACTTCGCCGGAGTAAAAATAGGTCGCCAGCGCATTTTGCGCCTCCGGATTGCCCTTGGTGGCCGATTCCTTGTAGTACACGATGGCCTTGCCCTGGTCGACCCCGACGCCTTCGCCGCGATCGTACATGCGCGCCACCGCCAGCAGCGCGGCGTCATTGCCGGCCCTGGCCGCCGCGCTCAGGTAGGCGGCGCCCAGGTTCGTGTCCTTGGGGATCGATTCAGCGCCGTTGTAGTACAACTTGCCGAGCTGATACTGGGCCGGCGCGTAGCCGGCTTCCGACGCTTCCTTCATCAGCGCGACGGCCTTGCCTGGATTTTTCTCGCCGCCATAGCCGGACAGATAAGCCAGGCCCAAGGTATTGCTGGCAGGGATGAAGCCGAAGTCGGCGGCCTTCTCATACCAGTGACGCGCCTCGACCTGGTTCTTGCCGGTGCCGATGCCAAACAGATAAATTTTGGCGAGGATGACCGCCGCCTCGATGCGCTCGTTCATTTCCGCCGGCGCCTTCGGGTCGAAGCGGAAGCGGTCGCGCGAGGGATCGAAACGCGCCTCGGCGATCCGCTTGAACCAAAACACGGCCTGTCCCGTGTCCTTGGGCGTGCCGAGGCCGTACAGGTGCAGCTTGCCGATCATGAGCGCCGCTTCGTCGTAGCCAATCTTTTCGTAGGCAGCGTTAAACAGGCGCAGGGCGTTCGGATAGTCCTTGTTGTCGAGCGCCTGCATGCCCTCGGCCAGCGTGGTGTCGCGGCGCAGGATCGAGCGCTGGCCGGCGGCAAAGAAGGCCTCACGGTTGCTGACGAAGTCGCGCGCGTTCTCGTCGAATGGGCGGAAGCCTAAAATAGGTTCTCGGTCGGGTTTGACACTGCCGTATGGGTAATCGTTCGGGTCATCGTCGAGCAGATTGAAGTCCCGGGCGTATTGCAGCACGACGTCGTCGTATTCCGGGCTGTAGGAACGCATGAAGGAGGCCGAACCCGCCGAGTTGCGCGAGAAGAACTTGCTCTTGTATTTGAAGATTTCGGCCGGATCGAGCGGCTTGAGACGCCGCGCGTTCACCGTGACCGAGGCCGCGCTTTCTTGCTGCGTGGTCGCCGCCGGCGGCGCCGCTGCGCTCGCCGTTGCGGGCGCGGTCTGTGCGAAGGCGCCGCTCGCCACCAGCAAACCGGCGGCAAGGCCCAGTCCGGTGATGAGGCGCGATGGTGACTTTGACGGTGACATAAAACCCCCTGTATCCAATGTTGGTGTAATTATCAGGAAAACATCAAGACGGCTGAATCGTTCAATAATAATAGTTGAACGGGCAACAAACGCAGGAGTTTTTTACGCTTGTTACACATACGGGGGATGGCGAAACATTGGATACATGACAGCCATGCGGGCGGGCCTCATGCGGGCCGAAACCGGCGGCTCGGTGTTGCCGTTCTTGTCGACATGGGCGCCTGCCAGCATGACCGCCCAGCACCGACGATAAGCGGTCTGGCGACACCGCCCAAGCGCTACAGTTCCGGCTGCACGCTTTCGATACCGACGTCCGCGCTGCCCTCGGCCAGCCGCACATTGAGCACCTGGCGCGGGGCCAGTTGCGCCGGCGAGCGCAGCACATGGCCACTGGCGTCGCGCACGATGGCGTAGCCGCGTTCGAGGGTGCGCTGGGGGTTGAGCAGTTCGAGCTGGGCCGACAAGGCCGCCAGCGCATCGCGCCGCTGGCCGAGCTGGCCGGCCACGCCGCTGGCGAAATGCCGTTGCTGTGACGCCAGCTCGGCGCGCAGGGGCCGCACATCGGGCCGTTGTCGGGCCCAGCGCCCGCGCAGTTGCGCCAGCGTGAAGTTGCCGCGGTTGACAGGCTGGCGCAGCGCGTGGCCGAGCGCGGTCGACAGCGCCACCAGCTTGAGGCGCTGATGGCCGATCTGCGCGGAAGGGCTCAGGAGGCGCCGGTTGCAGTTATCCAGGTTCAGATTCGCCTCGGCCAAGGTGCGCCGCATGGCGCGCCGCAGATCGGTGGCGTCGGCCGCCAGCGATGCCATCCAGTCGGCGTGGGCGGTGGCCGCCAGCTCGGCGGCGGCGGTGGGCGTGGCCGCGCGCACGTCGGCGACGAAATCGGCGATCGTGAAGTCGGTCTCGTGGCCGACGCCGGAGATGACCGGCATGCTGCAGCCGGCGATCGCGCGCGCCACCACTTCCTCGTTAAAGCACCAGAGGTCCTCGATCGAGCCGCCGCCACGGCACACCAGCAGCACGTCGACCTCGGCGCGGTGCGAGGCGGTGGAGATGGCGTCGGCGATCTTCTGCGCCGCCAGCTGGCCCTGCACCGGCGTCGGGTACAGCACGATGCGGATGTGCGGGGTACGCCGTTTGAGGGCGCTGAGCAGGTCACGCAGCGCAGCGGCCTGCGGGCTCGTGACGATGCCGACCGTGCGCGTAAACAGCGGCAGCGCTCGCTTGCGCTCGGGCGCGAACAGGCCCTGGGCGCCGAGCTTTTCCTTGAGCCGCATAAAGGCTTCGTACAGGACGCCGACGCCGGCGCGGCGGATCGCCTCGACATTGATCTGGTAATCGCCGCGCGCGCCGTACAAGGTCACCAGCGCGCGCACTTCGACCTTGTCGCCTTCGCGCGGAATGAAGCCGGCAAATTGGGCGCGTCCTCGGAACATCACGGCGCGCACCTGGGCCGCGTCGTCCTTGAGCGTGAAGTACCAGTGGCCGGACGCCGCGCGCGTGAAGTTGGAGATCTCGCCGCCGATCCAGGTCAGGGGAAAACTGCGTTCAAGCAGCCGGGCCACCTGGGCGTTGAGGGCGGTGACGGTCAGGACGGGCGGCGCGGCGTAGCTGGGGTCGGAATCGAGCATCGTGTGTATGGCGTGTTCAGGGTGAGGTGCGTTGCGTCTGCCTCTGCGGCGAGGGGCGGGGCGCAAACTGTCCACAAAAATTTGGCGCGGTCATGCTTATGTCATAGTTTGCCGCGAACAACAAGGATTTTTTGTAAGTGACTGATTTTAAAAAGTAATTCCGATTGCTTGATTTCAGTGCAAAGCTAAAAAATCCTTATGGATCAAGGACTTTGAGGAAACTCTTAAGACTTGCTCACAAAGTTGTCCACAGTTTGTGTGTGGAACTTTACGAATCGCGCCTGGAGCGGCTGCGCGCTCGGCCAAAGCTGTCTCGTCACTAGGGTATGGCTGAGTGAGCGATGGCCGGCTTTGTGCACAGAAGCTGTGGACATCTTTGTTGGCAAGCACAGGGGTGCCTCACTAACTCATTGATTATATGGGGTTTTCCAGTCCTGGGTAATTTTGTGGCGCTGGGTACGAAATACTATCCACATGCTCGAAATTTACGCATAGGAAATTTCTTCAATCAAATCAGTGACTTGACATAGCGTGCCCACTCTTGCTCACAATCTTATCCACAAAAGGTGTGCAAAATCGCGAGTTTTTCCACAATCGCGCTTTGCGCCAGTATTCCGAAAAATGCGGGCGTCCAGCGGGTTTGATGGCAAAAACACATCGAAATTCAATGATAATCCACCGTGCATCAATTTTACGCAGCGTCGATTTTCCTTTTAAAAACAAGGGACTTGCCTACAGTCAAAGCGCTTGCGCACAATCTTATCCACAAAAGATGTGCAGAACCGTGGACAAGTGCCGAGTTATCCCCTGAGTGACTGAGCCTGCCTAAAAAACAGGCGCAAACTCGATCAAAACAGTCCAAAAAACGCTACTTGTCCCGCAATGCATGGTTTTTGCGCAGCCATCTATTTCCCTTTGAAATCAAGGCACTTGCCTAGAGTCAAATTCCTTGCGCACAGTCTTATCCACAAAATGTGTGCAGAACCGTCAAGACTGTAAGATCGGCCCGGCCGGCCGTCGGATGGGCAAGATCGGGCATCCGACCTCGACCGCATAATTTCCATCGAAATTTCGACTTATTTTGCGCTGCCTTGTTTTTGCGCAAGGCGAATTTTCCTTTATGAATCAAGACACTTGCGTAGAGTCAAAGCGCTTGCGCACAATCTTATCCACAGAACATGTGTAGAACTGCTCTTGCCGTTCAGCTGGCAACAAGATACATTGCCGGATTGCTGTCCACCTCGTTTTCACGCCGGATGGCTCTAGAAATCACGCTTCGCGCAATGCCCATCAATCGCTTCGTCGCGCCCGCGCAGGCGGCTAGGTACGACGGCATCGGCGCGGGGTTTTTCGGGTTGTCCACATTAGGGAGTTCGTTTTGCTCGCCATTCTT
>JBDSTZ010000279.1:0-6645 GCA_039927975.1 Massilia sp.
GGCGCCGGCGCGGGTGTCGAAGCCGTACTGGGCCTTGATCGAGACCACGTTGTCGAGCACGGTCTGCGGCGTTGCCGCGGCGCCCGACAGGTTGGTCGCGCGCAGCTTGAGCAAGCCGTCGTCGACCGACCAGGTGTGAAACGGCAGGCTGCCGGCCGGGCCCAGGTTGAACATGCGCGCCACCCCGCCCTTGAAGGTCGCGCCCAGGTTGGCGCGGTTGAAACGGTAATCGGTGCCGACCTGGAAGTCGATGGTTTGCGAGGCCGGCGGCGCGCCCAGGTCGCTCGGGTCGGAGGTGATCTGCGCCAGCGCGCAATCGGTGCCGGGCTGCTCGGGCGCCACCACCACCACGTCGCCCTGGCGAAAGCCGTAGGGCACGCGGTCGACCACCAGCGGCGTGCCGGCCGCGTAGTCGGTATTGATGCGCAAGGTGCCGGTGCCGCTGAGCGAGGTGCCGGCGAACAGCGAAATCCGGTCGGCGCCGTCGCCGTCGGCGGCCGAGGCGGCGCCCTGCTCGATCACCGCCGCGCCCAGCGGGGTGACGTTGGCGAGGCCGCGCGGCACGCTCGGCAAGGCGTAACCGAGCGTGTCGCTGAACTGGGTGCTGCAGCCGATCACCAGCGGATCGTTCAAGCCGTAACCGGCCTGCTCGGCGTCGGCGCGGATCGAGAACATCGCCACCATGCCGTTCTGCATCGAGTCGCTGCCGCCCAGCGCGGCCTGGCGGCCCTGCTCGCCGCCCACCACCAGGCGGGTGGCGAACATCAGGGCCAGCAGGCCGACCACCACGCTGACGAGCAGTTCGATCAGGGAAAAGCCGCCCGCGCGGCGTTGCGAAAGAGGCTTCATGGCGAGATGTAGGAAGTGACTCTGTGGGTGTTGGTCGCGGCGCCGCTCTTGCGGGTCCAGGCGATCGCGATGTCGACCTTGCTGCGTTCGGTGCCGGTGGTCTTGGCGACGGTGATGTCGATCACGGCGCCGGGAATGCTGGCGCGGGTGGCGTTGTACCAGCCCGTCAGCACGGCGTTGGGGGTGCCGGTGTGCGCGTAGGCATAGCTGTCCAGGTGGCTCACATCGGTCGACATGATGCCCAGCAGGCTTTCGGCGGCCAGGGTCGCCTCGGCCCGCATGCTCGACTCGGACAGCGCCGAATAGGCGCGCGCCTGCATGCCGACGGTGCCCAGCAGGCCGATGGCCAGGATGACGATCGCCAGCATGGCTTCGAGCAAGGCGACACCGCGCTGGGCGCGGCGGCGGCGCGAAGGCGAAAGCGAAAGCGAAAGCGGGAGGGTTTTCATGGCTAGGGGCATTTTCGCGAATCGTGGTCGGGCGCGTCCGGCGCGCACTTGATGGCCATCCCGGCCAGCGTCACCGCGACGGCCGAGTTTGGAAAGGCGCCGGCCGTGGCAGGGCTCAAGGTAATCCGTTGCAGGCGTCCGGCAAACGCCGGGTTGACCCAGCCGAGCGGGGTGTAATAGACGTCGCTGGCGCCGAGCGGCGCGATGGTGTGGGTCAGCTGGCCGCTGCCGGGCAGGCCGTCGGCGCGCCGCAGCACCGATTTGTAGCCGTTTGCGCCCTCGGGGTCGCCGCCGGCGATCGCGTCGACCGTCGACCAGGACGCGCCGGCGTCGGTGCAGGCCATCTCCGGGGTGGCGAAGCAAATGTCGACTTGCCAGTCGAGGCGGCCATTGGCGTTCTCGGTCAGGCGGATCCGGCTGTCGCTGTTGTGGCGCAGCGCCTGGGCGCGCGCCAGGCGGAAGCCTTCGGCATAGAACTCGCTGGTGGCCACCGCCTTGGTCGCTTGCGACCAGCGCGACATGGCCGGCACGCCAAAGGCGAGCAGGAAGCCGAAGATGCCGACCGTGACCATCAGCTCGACCAGGGTGAAGCCGGCGGCGCGGTGCGCGCGGTGGCCGGCGCCGTCGATCATTGGGTGCATGAGCCGTCCTTGCGGTCGACCCAGCAGGTCGACTGGGTGGTCCAGCCGGTCGGCGCGGTCAAGGTGGCGCGCGCGCCGCTCTGGTCGATGGTGTAGGAGAAATTGGCGGCGGCGGCCCGCCCGGTCGCCTTGATGGTGTAGGCGGTGGCGGTGCCGGTGGTGAGCGTATAGGTGAAATTGGTGGTGGCCGGCAGATCGGCGAAGCCCTCGAAGGTGCGATTGTTGGCCCAGAACTGTTCAAGCGCCGGCTGGAACGAGGCCAGCGAGGTGAACGCCTCGGTCAGCTTGGCGCGCTGCACGTACGCCGAGTAGCTCGGGATGGCGACCGCCATCAGGATGCCGACGATCGCCACCGTGACCATGATTTCAATCAGGGTAAAGCCGCGTGCCAGTCGTTTCATCAGTTGCTCCGTCAGTGAGACGGCAAGATTGCCGTCAAAAAATGTTGCCCATGTAAAACATCTTACCAGACAAAGCTTTCATTTCACTGAGGAAATACTGACAAACCCCTGACAAGCGCCCAAAACCCTTGTGCGAAACGGGGTGATCGGACCGTCACGCCGGAAAGCGCACCGTGAAGCGCGCGCCGCTGCCGCCGGCGCCCGTCTCGATGCCGACTTGGGCGGCGTGGACGGCGGCGATATCGCGCACGATCGCCAGCCCGAGGCCGCTGCCGGTGGTGTGCTGGTCGAGCCGCACGAAACGCGCAAACACCGCCTCGCGCATGGCCGGCGCAATACCCGGGCCGGAATCCTCGACCTCGAGCACGCCGTGCAGGCCGTCGCGCCGGCAGCGTACGGTGACCGCGCCGCCGGGCGGCGTGTAGCGCAACGCGTTGTCGACCAGGTTGTCGATCAGGTCGCGCAGCAGGAAGGGCTGGCCGCCGATCACGGTCGGCGCCAGCTCGAAGCCGAGGTCGATGCGGCGGCGCCGCGCGTGCTCGACGAAACCCTGGATCGCTTGCTGGACCAGCGCGGCCAGGTCGAGCTGTTCCAGGCGGGTCGTTTCGAACCGGCTCGGCTCGGCCCGCGCCAGCGCCAGCAGCTGGTTGGTCTGGCGGATCATGCGGTTGTTCGATTGCAGCATCAGGTCGAGCGAACGCACGCTGTCGGGGTCGCCCGCGTGGCGCGCCGCCAGCCATTCAAGCTGCAGGCCGAGGCCGGCCAGCGGGGTGCGCAACTGGTGGGCGACATCGGCCAGGAAGTCGTGCTGGGCCTGGGCGCCGGCGTGCACCTTGTCGAGCAAGCCGTTGAAGGCGCGCGCCACCGGCGCCAGCTCGAGCGGCAGCGCGCCATCGTCGATCGGCGCCAGCTCGCCGGCCGCGCGCGCGTGCAGGTTGGCGCGCAGGCGGTCGAGCGGCGCCAGGCCGCTGGTGACGGAAAACCAGATCATGCCGGCCAACGCGAAGGTGAACAGGGCTTCGAGCGGCAGCAAGGCGCCGACGATGGCCGCGCGCATCTGCGCGCGCTGGCGCAGGGTGCGCGCGACGCCGACCTTGACCGCCACGCCGCCGACCACCAGCGCGCGCGCCAGCGCCCGCACCGGCTCGCCGCGCAGCACGCGGTCGTAGGCGGGGCCGGGGCGCAGGACATCGAAATCGGCGTCGCCGGCGATCAGGCTGCCGTCGGCGCGCCGCACGGCGAAATAAATCGCGTCGGTCTGGTCGGCGCGCAGCACCTGTTCGGCCTGGCGCGGCAGGTCGATCGCCAGCGCCCCGCCGTCGTTTTCCACGCGCGCCGACAGCGCCGCCACGGCGTCGCCCAGGCGCTGGTCGAAGGCCAGCTGGGCCGGCGCCCAGGCCAGGGTGTAGGCCAGCGCGGCGCCGGCCAGGTTGACCAGCAGGATGGGCCCGATCAGCCACTTGAGCAGGCGCAGGCGGATGCTGCTCACGGCGCCCTCACGGTTCGAGTTCGAGCATGTAGCCGAAGCCGCGAATGGTGCGCACCGCCACGCCGGCGTCGGCGATTTTCAGGCGCAGGCGCGAAATGTAGACTTCCACCGCGTTGGGCGTCAGCTCGTCGCCCCAGGGCTGGATGGCGTCGATGATCTGCTGCTTGGAAACCACCCGCTCGCGCTGCAGCAGCAGGTATTCGAGCACGGTCCATTCGCGCACCGACAGCTCGATCACGCGCTCGCCCACGCGCGCGCGGCGCGCGGCGGTGTCGAGCGTGAGGCGGCCGGCCGTCAGCACGCTGGCCGGTGGCGCGTTGCGCCGCGCCAGCGCCTTGATGCGCGCGACCAGCTCGGCGGTGGCGAAGGGTTTGACGAGGTAGTCGTCGGCCCCGGTTTCGAGCCCGCGCACGCGATCCTCGATGGCGTCGCGCGCCGTCAGCAGCAGCACCGGCAGGGTGCTGGCGCGTGCGCGCAGGCGCCGCACCACCTCGAAACCGTCGATGCCGGGCAGGCCGATGTCGAGCACCAGCACGTCGTAGCTGCCGCCCTGCAGCAGCTGGTCGGCCAGGTTGCCATGGCCCGACACCTCGACCTGCATGCCGTGGCTTTGCAGGATGCGCGAGAGGCCATCGGCCAGGACAACGTCGTCTTCCACCAGTAAAACATGCATGCTGGGCGATTCCACGGGGACAGGGAGTGCCCATTATGCGGCATTTCGGTGCTCCAGCCCAACAAAAACCGGGCTTTTTCCGCCATTCTCCCAGTAGGACTAGGCTTACAAGGCGCCATGCTGCGAGCCTACATAGGGGCGACTGCTAATCTTATGTTCGGCAACGGACTATAGATTTAATGTACACACATCGCGACGCAGCAATTCATAAGAAAGCAAGTCGCCCCGTGATGTCCCAGCGCTCAATAAGGAAACAAAAAATGAACAACACTCAACTTGGTGGTACCGCACAGAACGCCGCATCGGTAAGCCAGATTCCTGTTGCCCCACAGGAGTTAAAAGTTGCGTCCCGGCCCGTTGTCAGCTATAGCGGCACCCAGCAGAACGAATTGCTGGCCGCCCTTCCCCGCCAGGATCTCGAAACCCTGTTCGAACACCTCGAACTGGTCGCCCTGCCATTCGGCAAGGAGTTGTTCGAATACGGCAGCAAGCTGGAGAACGTGTATTTCCCCACCACCGCCATCGTCTCCCTGCTGTATGTGATGGAAGACGGCGCCACCACCGAGATCGCGGTGGTCGGCCATGAAGGCGTGGTCGGCGTCTCGCTGTTCATGGGCGAGCGCGCCATGTGCAGCGCCGTGGTCCAGAGCGCCGGCTACGGCTACCGCCTCAAGACCCAGTACCTGCGCGACGCCTTCAACCAAGGCGGCGCCCTGCCCCAGCTCTTGATGCGCTACACCAACGCGCTGTTCGCCCAGATGGCGCAGAACGCCGTCGGCGGACGCCACAGCTCGATCGAGCAGAAACTGTGCCGCTGGCTGCTCGACCGCCTCGACCGCTCGCCATCGAACGAATTGAAAGTAACCCAGGAACTCATTTCCATCATGCTCGGCGTGCGCCGCGAAAGCATCACGGCCGCCGCCGGCAAGCTGCAGGACGACGGTCTGATTCAATACCGCCGCGGCAACATCACCGTGATCGACCGTCAAGGTCTTGAGGAGTACGCGGGGGAATGCTACAAGGTGGCTAAGACGGAATACGATCGTCTGCTGATGGATGTGGCGCGCTAAGCACTTGCACCCTGCCGGCCGGCGCCGCCGATTCACCGGTGGCGTCGCCGCGCACCAGCGGAATACTCGCTTCAACACAGGTGCCGAGCTCGTTGACCCCGCGCCTGACCTGGAAAGTTCCTCCCAGCAGCAAGGCGCGTTCGCGCATCCCCAGCAAGCCATGCGATTTCGGCTTGCTCACGGCATCCTTGTCGATGCCCACGCCGTCGTCGGTGATTTCCAGCGTCAGCAGATTGTCCTCGCGCGCCAGGTGCACGATGACGTTGCGCGCGCGGGCGTACTTGGCGATATTGTTCAGCGCTTCCTGGACGATGCGGAACAGCGCGATCGCCTGCATCGGATCGGCGACGTCGACCGCGTTGTCGACCAGGGCGTCGCAATCGACCCCGCTCACACGCGCGAATTCCTCGCAATAATTGCTCACCGCGCTGGACAGGCCCAGGTTGTCGAGCAGGCTGGGACGCAGGTTCTCGACGATCCGGCGCTTGAGTTCGACCGTGTCGACCACCGTGCCGCGGGCCCGCTCGAGGGCGCCGGCCAGCTCCGGATGGCTGTCCCGTAACTGGCGTGACACGCCGCCGATGCCCATGCTGATGGCGGTCAAATTGGCGCCCAGCTCGTCATGCAGCTCGCGCGCCAGCAAGGCTTTTTCCTTCTCGCTCACGCTGATCAGGTGGCGCGAGAGCACCGACAACTGCTCGGTGCGCAACACCACCATCGATTCGAGATTGTCGTTGGCGTTCTGCAAGGCGCGCTGGGCCGCCTGGCGTGACAGGTAGCTGCGCCGGATCAGCCGGTAAAACAGGGCGATGACGAGAATCGCGGCGGCATTGATGCCCACCCCCAGCAGCACGGCGTTCTGGTATTCCTTGTAAAAGGCAGCGCTGCGCGCCGCCAGCAAGGCGTTCTGTTCGTGCGTCATGATTACCACCAGCAGGCGGATTTCATCCATCGTCGCGCGGCTGTCGGTGGTGGCGGCGATCTTGACGATGTCGGCCAGGCCGCCGTCGCGGTACACATCGAGCGCCTGTTCGAGCAAGCCCAGCTTTCGGTACACAAGCACGTGCAGCTGC
>JBDSTZ010000280.1:0-6855 GCA_039927975.1 Massilia sp.
CCTGCAAGTTCAATCTGATTCCTTTCAACCCATTTCCTGAGTCCGGCCTGCTGCGCTCGAAGAATCCGCGCATCAAGGCCTTCGCCCAGGTACTGATGGACGCCGGCATCGTCACCACCGTGCGCAAGACGCGCGGCGACGATATCGACGCCGCTTGCGGCCAGCTGGCCGGTGAAGTGCAAGATCGCACGCGCGTGCAGGAACGGATGGAAAAAATGACGGAATACCAGAAGAAGTTCGGCCCCGACTTCGGCCGCATCGTGGAGATCGCTTCTTGAAGCCCGGCCTGGGCCGGCTGCTGCGTTGCGCGCTGGCCGTGGCGCTGCTGGCGCTGGGCGCCGGTTGCGCCGGCGTCAAGGGCGATTCGACCGACCTCAAGACCGCCTCCGACGAGACGGCGGCCGACAAGCGCGCCGCCATCCGCCTGCAGCTGGCCGTCAATTATTACCGCGAAGGCCAGCTGACGGTGGCGCTCGACGAGGTCAAGCAAGCCATCGCCGCCGCGCCCGATTCGGCCGAAGCCTATGGCGTGCGGGCCCTGATCTACGCCAAGATGGGCGAGCAGGGACTGGCCGAGGAAAGTTTTCAGCGCGCCCTGAAACTGGCGCCGCGCAATCCGGACCTGAGCAACAACTACGGTTCCTATCTGTGCCAGCAGGGCCATGGCGCGCAAGCGATGCCGTACTTCGAGATGGCCCGCAAGAGCGCGCTCAACCAGTCGCCGCTGAATGCCCTGCTCAACGCGGGCAGCTGCAGCCTGAAGAACAAACAGTACGACGCCGCCGAACGCTACCTGCTCGACGCTTTGCGTTACGATGCCGACCATCCGACCACCAACGCCAGTCTGGCGCGGGTCTACTTCGAGCGGCGCGACTACCAGCGCGCCGGATTTTTTATCAACCGCCTGCAAGCGACGGCGAAACCGGGCACCCTGCCGCCCGACGTGATGTGGCTGGCGATCCGGATTGACCGCAAACTCGGCGACCGGGATGCCGAGACGAGCATGGTCACCCAGTTGCGCCGCTACCACCCGGCTTCGGCCGAGTTCGCCGCTTTCCAGCGCGGTGCATTTGATGAATGAGACAGGAAACACCATGAGTACAGAGCGGGCAGATACACCGGCCGTCCCGGCCAGCCAGCAGGCGCCCGGCCAGATTCTGGCAGCCCAGCGTGAAGCGATGGGCTGGTCCGTCGAGCAGGTCGCCGACCAGCTCAAGATGGCGGTGCGCCAGGTCATCGCCCTCGAGGCCGGCGATTACGCCGCCTTGCCGGGCTCGGCGGTGGTGCGCGGCTTCGTGCGCGCCTACGCCAAAATCGTCAAGCTCGACCCCGCCCCGCTGGTGGCGATGATCGCCATCGACGGCGATGCCGCCACCCACGGCGCCGGCGCCAGCGCGCGCGGGCGCGACAAGCCCGCCTCGTTTTCCGAAGTACGCTTCCCGACCAACGGCAAGCGCAAGTCGAGCGCGCTGCTGCCGGTCGTCGGCGTGCTCATCGTGCTCGGCGCCGCCGCCGGCGCCGCCTGGAAGTTCGGCCTCGTCTCGAGCGTGCTGGGCCGCGCCGAGACGCCCGCCATCGCCGCCCCCGCCACGGGCAGCGCCAACGGCGCCAGTTCGCACGTGACCGCCTTGCCGCCGCCGCCAGTGCTGGCCTCGGCCCCGCTGGCCGTCGCCCCGCTGACCACCGTGCCGACCACCGGCGTGCCGGCCGCCACCGGGCCGTCGGCATCGACTGTCCAGAATCCATCGGTGCCGCTGATTTCGGTGCCGCCGCCGAGCGCCGCGCCGGGCAGCACGGCCGCCCAGGCCGGTGTGCCGCCGACCGCCACCGCGCCGGCAGCAGCAGCCGCGCCGGCCGCCGCCGGCCCCAACCCCCTGGTTGTCAGCGTGCGTGAAGATTCCTGGATCGAAATCCGGCCGGCCAAAGGCGCGCCGCTGATCGCCCGCCTGGTCAAGGCCGGCACCACCGAAACGTTCGAGCTGAGCCAGCCGGCCTCGCTGGTGGTGGGCAAGCCCGACGCCGTCAGCGCGACCTTGCGCGGCGCGCCGGTCGCCTTGCCGCTGATGCCGGGCAAGAACTTCTCCCGCGTTAATCTCAAGTAAATCGTCCGCGCCATGTCCTTTTCGAATTTCGCTATTCCTTCCGGTCCGCTCGCGCGGCGTGTCAGCCGTTCCGTGCTGGTGTCGCAGGGCGCGCGCCAGGTCTGGGTCGGCGGCGACGCCCCGGTGGTGGTGCAGTCGATGACCAACACCGACACCGCCGACGCCATCGGCACCGCGATCCAGGTCAAGGAACTGGCGCGCGCCGGCTCCGAGATGGTGCGCATCACCGTCAACAATCCGGAAGCGGCTGCCGCCGTGCCGCACATCCGCGAGCAGCTCGACAAGATGGACATCGACGTGCCGCTGGTGGGCGATTTCCATTACAACGGCCACACCCTGCTGCGCGACTATCCCGATTGCGCGCGGGCGCTGTCGAAATACCGCATCAATCCGGGCAACGTGGGGCAGGGCGCCAAGCGCGACACCCAGTTCGCCCAGATGATCGAAGCGGCCATGCTGTACAACAAACCCGTGCGGATCGGCGTCAACTGGGGCAGCCTCGACCAGTCGCTGCTGGCCCGCATCATGGATCAGAACGCCGCGCGCGAGAACCCGTTCAGCGCCCAGGCCGTGATGTACGAGGCGCTGGTCACCTCGGCCATCGAAAACGCCCTGCGCGCCGAAGAGCTGGGCCTGGGCCGCGACCAGATCATCCTGTCGTGCAAGGTCTCCGGCGTGCAAGACCTGATCGCCGTCTACCGCGAACTGGCGCGCCGCTGCGACTATCCGCTGCACCTGGGCCTGACCGAGGCCGGCATGGGCAGCAAGGGCATCGTCGCCTCGACCGCCGCGCTGTCGGTGCTGCTGCAAGAGGGCATCGGCGACACCATCCGCATTTCGCTCACCCCCGAACCGGGCGGCGACCGTACCCGCGAAGTGATCGTCGGCCAGGAAATCCTGCAAACCATGGGCCTGCGCAAGTTCGCCCCGATGGTGATCGCCTGCCCGGGTTGCGGGCGCACCACCTCGACCACCTTCCAGGAACTGGCCGACAACATCCAGACCTACCTGCGCGAGCAGATGCCGGAATGGAAAAAACGCTATCCGGGCGTCGAAGCGATGAACGTCGCCGTGATGGGTTGCATCGTCAACGGTCCCGGCGAATCGAAGCACGCCAACATCGGCATCATCCTGCCCGGCACCGGCGAATCGCCGGCCGCGCCGGTGTTCGTCGACGGCCAGAAAAGCGTGACCCTGCGCGGCGAGCGCATCGTCGAAGAATTCCAGGCCATCGTCCTGAACTATGTGCAGACGCACTATGGCAAGCAAACAGTAGAAGCGTAAAAGAAAAATGTCCGAAAATAAGGAACCTGAGAAGATTGTGGGTGGGGCTGGGGTTTCGAGCGGCATGCCGCTCGCCAGCGCAACGGTCCAGGCTTGCAAGCCTGGACTCCTTGGCGACATTCCGAATGAAAAAACTAATAGAAATTGTGGTAGCTAGATCCCATGTCCGATAATAAAAAACCTGAAAAGATTGTCGCAGTTAAGGGCATGAACGACATCCTGCCGGCCGACGCGCCGCTGTGGGAACTGCTCGAGAACACCACCGAATCGATCCTGAAAAGCTACGGCTACCAGAAGATCGTCACCCCGATCCTCGAAGAGACCGGCCTGTTCGCGCGCGCCATCGGCGCCGTCACCGACATCGTCGAGAAGGAAATGTATTCCTTCACCGATTCGATGAATGGCGACCTCCTGACCCTGCGCCCCGAAGGCACCGCCGGCACCGTGCGCGCCGTGCTCGAACACAACCTCGTCTACGACGGCCCCAAGCGCCTGTGGTACAAGGGCCCGATGTTCCGCCACGAGCGTCCGCAGCGCGGCCGCTATCGCCAGTTCTTCCAGTTCGGCGCCGAAGCGGTCGGCTTCACCGGTCCCGACATCGATGCCGAGATGATCATGCTGTGCCGCCGCCTGTGGGACGACCTGGGCCTGGAAAACATCCGCCTCGAACTCAATTCGATCGGCGACGCCGCCGAGCGCCTGCGCCACCGCGCCGACCTGATCGCCTATTTCGAAGCCAACCTCGACGTGCTCGACGAGGAAGCCAAGCGCCGCCTGCACAGCAACCCGCTGCGCATTCTCGACACCAAGAACCCGCACATGCAGGCCATGGTCAACGGCGCGCCGAAGCTGCTCGACTACCTCGAAGGCGAGTCGCTGGCCCACTTCGAAGGCGTCAAGAAGATCCTCGACCACAACAACGTGCCCTACACCGTCAACACCCGCCTGGTGCGCGGCATCGATTACTACAACCGCACCGTGTTCGAATGGGTCACCGATGCGCTCGGCGCCCAGGGCACCGTGTGCGCCGGCGGGCGCTACGATCCGCTGATCGAAATGTTCGGCGGCAAGCCGACCCCGGCGGTCGGTTTCGCCATGGGCATGGAACGCCTGATCGAGCTGATGAAAGCGGCCGGCGAACCGTCGGCGCCGTCGCAATGCGACGTCTACATGGTGCACCAGGGCGAGGCGGCGCAGATGCAAGCCTTCGTGCTGGCCGAGAGAATTCGCGATGCCGGTCTCGATGTTGTGCTACATTGCGCGGCGGCCACGGGCGCCGGCAGTTTCAAGAGCCAGATGAAAAAGGCCGACGGCAGCGGCGCGGCCTTCGCGGTGATCATCGGCGACGATGAAATCGCCAACAACGTGGCGGCGGTCAAGGCCATGCGCGCCAGCGACGCCGGCGCCCAGCAAGCCACGGTGCCCTTCGATGAAGTGGTCGACTACCTGGTCGACCAGATCGTCGGCGACGACCATGACCACGATCACGTGCATTACCACCATTAACAAGCAGCACTGAACCGCCTCATCCAACGCGCAGTTTAACTTCCACCACTAGACGATATTTCCATGGCATACGATCTCGAAGAACAAGAACAACTGGCCTCCATGAAGGCTTTCTGGAATCAGTACGGCAATCTGATCACCTGGGTGCTCATCATCGCCCTGGCCTCCTTCGCCGCCTATAACTTCTGGAACTCCCGCAGCCGCGGCCAGGTGGCCGACGCCTCGAACCTGTACGAAGAGCTGCAACGCGCCGCCACCGTCAGCGAAACCGAGAAGCCGGACAACGCCAAGGTCCAGCGCATCGCCGCCGACATCGAGACCCGTTTCGCCAGCACCGCCTACGGCCAGATGGCCGCGCTGATGGCCGCCAAGAGCGCCTTCGACGCCAGCGACTTAAAGACCGCCAAGACCCAGCTGCAATGGGTCATCGACCATGGCAATGACGAATACCGCGCCGTGGCCAAGCTGCGCCTGGCCGGCGTGCTGCTCGACGACAAGGCCTACGACGACGGCTTGAAGCTGCTCGCCACCGAGTTCCCGGCCGCGTTCAGCGCCGAAGTGGCCGACCGCAAGGGCGACATCCTGGTGGCCCAGAACAAGCTGGCCGAGGCGCGCGCCGCCTACATCGTCGCGCTGGCCGCGATGGACAAGAAGAGCCCGGCCCGTCCACTGGTCCAGCTCAAGCTCGAAGCGATCGGCGGCACCGCGCCGGAAGTGAAAGCGCCGGCCTGATTGGCGGTCAGGCGCGCGCGCTTGCTGGGCGCGCGCCGCTTCGCCACTTGAGCGCGTGGTGTTTGCGCGCCCCGCGCCGCCGCCGCGCCATGATTTACCGTCACGCTCTTTTTACAGTCAAAGTACAAGGTTAAAACGACTATGCGTATTTTCCGCCGCCCGAACGCGCGCAAGCTTGTTGGTCTGAGTGTGCTGGCCCTGATGACGGGCTGTTCCACCTTAAGTTCGCTCAATCCCTTCGCCACCAAGGACAAGAGCGCCGAACCGGCCCCGCTGGTCGAGCTCAAGGCGAGCCTGGCCGTGCGCACCGCGTGGAAACTCGAGATCGGCAAGTCGCTCGGCTACACCTTCTCGCCGACCCTCATCGAGAACAGCGTGCTGGTGGCCGGCGCCGAGGGCGCGATCGCCCGTGTCGAGGCCGCCACCGGGCGCGAACTGTGGCGCATCAAGGCCGGCAGCGGCCTGTCGTCGAGCGCGGCGTCGGACGGCACCCTGATCGCCATCGGCGGCGCCAAGGGCATGCTGCTCACCTTCGACATGAACGGCAAGGCCCTGTGGAAGGCCCAGGTCTCGAGCGAGGTGCTGAGCGCGCCCGTGGTCGGCCAGGGTCTGGTGGTGGTGCGCTCGGTCGACAACCGCATCGTCGCCTTCGACGCCAAGACCGGCGACAAGAAGTGGACCGTGCAGCGCGTGGCGCCGGCGCTGACCCTGCGCAACGCGCCCGGCATGATCATCGCCGGCAAGGACGTCATCGTCGCCCAGCCGGGCGGCAAATTGCTTTCGCTGGTGCTGGCCACCGGCGCGCCGCGCTGGGAAGTGGCGGTCGGCGAATCGCGCGGCGCGACCGAACTGGACCGCGTCACCGATATCGGCGGCAACCCGGTGATTGTCGAGAACGATGTCTGCGCCGTGTCCTACCAGGGCCGGGTCGGCTGCTTCGACCTGGTCACCGGCACCGCCCGCTGGACCAAGGAATTGTCGTCCAACGTCGGCGTCGCCGCCGACCAGCGCTTCGTCTTCTCGGTCGACGACAAGGGCGCCATCTCGGCCTTCAATCGCGAGACCGGCGCCAACGTCTGGAAGAACGACAAACTCGGCTACCGCCGCCTGTCGACCCCAGTTTCCTACGGCCGTGCGGTCGCAGTGGGCGACTACCAGGGCATCGTGCACTTCCTCTCGCGCGAAGACGGCTCCTTTTTGGCACGTGCCGCAACCGACGGGAGCGCGATCA
>JBDSTZ010000281.1:0-13659 GCA_039927975.1 Massilia sp.
CCCACAACCGCGCGCGCGCCGGGCCCGAGCGGGCCGGCTATTACGGCCTCGATCTGTACAGCATGCAAACCTCCATCGACGAGGTGCTGCAATACCTGGCGTGGGGCGACCCGGCGGCCGCGCGCGAAGCACGCGAACGCTACGCCTGCTTCGACCAGTTCGGCGAGGACCAGCACGACTACGCCATGGCGGCCGGCGCGGACCGCTGGGCTACCTGCGAACAGGGCGCCATCGCGCAACTGCAGCACATGCAGCAACGGGCCGCCGACTACATGCGCGCGGCCGGGCCGGACGCCGCCGACGCTTTTTTCTACGCCCAGCAAAACGCCCGCCTGGTCAAGAATGCCGAACATTATTACCGCACGATGTTCCGCGGCGGCGTCTCGTCCTGGAACCTGCGCGATCAGCACATGGCCGAAACGCTCGACGCCCTGGTGGCCCACCTGGACACGGGCCAGGAGGCGCCAGCCCGGCTCGTCGTGTGGGAACACAATTCGCATATCGGCGACGCGCGCGCGACCCAGGTTGGCGACGTCGGCGAACTGAATCTGGGGCAACTGGTGCGCGAGCGCTATCCGGGCCAAACCTGCCTGATCGGATTTTCCACCTACGAAGGCTGGGTTACCGCCGCCTCGCGCTGGGACGGGCCGGCCAAGCGCAAGCGGGTGCGCCCGGCACTGGCCGACAGTTACGAGGACCTGTTTCATCGCAGCGGCCTGGGCGACTTCTACCTGCCGCTGACTGACGATAGCGAGGCGCGCCGGGCCTTGCTCGAACGGCGGCTTGAACGCGCGATCGGCGTGCTCTACCTGCCGCGCACCGAACGCCAAAGCCACTATCTGTACGCCCAGCTTCCTTGCCAATACGACGCCGTGATCCACATCGACCATAGCGACGCGGTGCGCCCGCTCGATCCGGATCAGCACTGGCACAGCGCCGAACCGCCGGAAACCTTCCCGGCGGGACTATGACAAAGGATTCAACGCGACAAACGCGCGGCGGCATGCTCATCGGCGGCCTCATCAACACGTCCGTCGACACGCGCATTGGCACACGCATTGGCACGCGCATTGGCTCACGTATTTGCACACGCATTGGCACGCGAATCGCCACGTCATTCACACGCTCATGCTTGCCCGTGGATCAGCTTCGCCTGGGGGCCCTGCATGCCGAAGTTACGCCATTCGCACGCTCCCACTTGCCCGTGGATCAGTCCGCGCTCTGGCGCCCCTTATGCCGAAGTCACGACATTCGCACGCTGATGCTTGCCCGTGGATCAGTTCCGGCCCGGCCGCCCTGCATGCCAAACCCGAGCCCGCTGTACCTACTGCCCAAACACCGTGAAACGGTCACGCCCCTGATGCTTGGCCGCGTACAGGGCGCTGTCGGCATTGACCAGCAATTCCTCGTGCGATTGGCCGGGCCCGGCATGATGGGCAATGCCGATACTGGTCGTCACCTGCAATGCTTGCCCCTGCACATTGAAGACCACCCGCACGGCGTCGAGAATCTTGCCGATCACCGTCGCCACTTCCTGATGGTTCTTCAAATCCTCCAGGATGATGACGAACTCGTCACCGGACAGGCGCGCCACCGTGTCGGTCGAGCGCACGCTCGCCACCAAGCGGCGCGCGAATTCCTTGAGCACATCGTCGCCCACGCCATGGCCATAGCTATCGTTGATCCGCTTGAAATGGTCGATATCGAGATACGCCAGCGCCATGAAGTTGCTGTGCCGTCGCGCCCGCCCGATCGCCAATTGCAGCGACTCGCCGAACATGCGCCGGTTGGCGATCCCGGTCAGGCTGTCGGCCCGCGCCAGCTGGATCAGCCGGCCCTCGACCTCCTTGATCCGGGTCATGTCGCTGGTCAACGCGTAAACGCCGGCCACGCTGCCGTCGGGCTGCACGTCCGGCACATAGGTCGCCTCCAGGGTCCGCGTCACGCCGCCGATGACAGCGTCGCGCTCGAAGGTCACCGGCGCCCCCTTGAAGGCCATTTCCAGGTGGGGAATGAGCAATTCGTAGACTTCGGTGCCGAGCACGTCGGCCAGCGAGCGTCCCGGCAGGCTGCCCTTCGCGACGCCGAACCATTTTTCAAACGTGGCGTTGCCGAACCGGTATTTGTGTTCGCGATCGACATACGAAATGAGCACCGGCAGGTTGTCGGTGATCAGGCGCAGGCGCTTCTCGCTGGCGGCCTGGTTCAGCTCGACCGCCTTGCGGGCGGAAATATCGAGCACCAGCACATACGCCCCGTCCACCTTGCCGTCGGCACCGACGTCGGGAAGATAGTCGATCATCGAATACATTGGCCGCGAGACGGTCTGCACCTCGAGCTCGAAATGCACATGTTCGCCGCGCAGCGCCGCCATCAACTTCGACTCGGACTGGCGGTAATTGATGTCGCCGACCACTTCGCGCACCGTCTTGCCGATCATGCTGGCCGGGTCGACGCCGAACACGACCTTGTAGTGCGCATTGGCGAAGCGGTAGCGCTGCTCGCTGTCGAAATAGGCGATCAGCGCCGGAATATTGTCGGCGATGATGCGCGCGCGCCGCTCGCTGCCGCGAATTTTCTCAAGCGCTTGCTCGCGTTCGGCCATCAACTCATAGAAGGCGCCGCCCAGTTCGCCGATCTCGTCCGCCCGCGAAAGTTGCAAGCTGTCGATGTGCGCACTCCGGCCGCGCACGGCCGCCACCTTGTCGCGCAGGGTTTCGAGCGGACTGAGCAAACGATAAATCAGCAGCCAGGCCAGCAAGCCCGACAGCGCCGCCACCAGCGCGGCGGCCAGCACGGCGTGCCGCCGCATCGCCCCGACCGGCGCAAACGCCTCCGCGGTCGGAAAGCGCGCGCCGATGATCCAGTCGGTCGATGCCAGCCGCTTGTAGCTGTAGATGCCTTCGCTGCCATCCTTGTTGGCCGCCTCGGTCCAACCCTCGAAACCGCCGAGCGCGCGCTCGGTGGCCTGATTGGTGCCGGGGCGCATATTGATGTGTTGAAGCAGGCGCGAGCGGTCTGGATGGTCAACCAGGATGCCTCCCGTGGTCATGATGAAGGCGAAGCCTGTCTTGCCCGGCCGCACGCTGTCGAGCTGGCGCAGAAAGCTCGAATGCTGCAAGTCGATGCTGCCGGCCACCACGTACAGCACATTGCCGCTCAAGTCGAGCACCGGCTCGGTAAACACCACAATGGGCGCGCCCGACAGCGGGCTGATGAAGGGGGCCGACACCACCCCTTTCTTGCGCTCCACGCTGTCCTGGAAATACCCCTTGCTGCGTCCGTCGATCAGGTGGGCCGCGCCGGCCGGCGACAGATTGGCCAGCACCTTGCCGTCGGGAGCGAAGGCGGTGAGGTTGGAAAATTCGCGCGCCAGGCCGGGAAAGCCGGCCAGGTAAGCCTGCAGTGTCGGGCCGTCTGGCGTCGCCGACAATGGCGCCTTGCGCGCGATTTCCGCGATCAGTTGTTTTTTCGCCTCGACGCGGTCGTCGATGAAGGCCGCCGCCACCGACAACAGCGCAAATTGCTGGTCCCCGATCACACCCTTCATGTCGCGCTCGACCAGCGTCAGGGCGAGTGAAGTCACCATCACCGTGGCGGTCAATACCAGCACGATGACCACGGCGGTCAGGCGAAATTTAAGGTTTGTCGGCAGCAAGCGCAGGCGGGTTGGTGCCATGTGGAAGTTTTAAAAACATTGTCTGACAGAGTATGTCACATTGCGTCCACAACTTCTACGCTTTGCCTACGGAATAGCTGTGGTCACGCGAGCGCGATCCGCTTACCATATTGCATCATATTTCCAAAGCGGGGCGCGCGGTGGGTAAATACACCCTCAACATCAACGGTAAACGGCAGCAACTCGAACTGGCCGCCGACACGCCACTGCTGTGGGCCTTGCGCGACACGCTCGGTCTGGTCGGCACCAAGTATGGCTGTGGCATCGGCATGTGCGGGGCCTGCACCGTGCATATCGACGGCGTGCCCAGCCGCTCCTGCCAGACCCCGGCGGCCAGCATCGGCAGCAAGAAAATAACCACCATCGAAGGCTTGAGCCCGACCGCGACCCACCCCTTGCAGCAAGCCTGGCAGGAACTCGACGTGCCCCAGTGCGGCTACTGCCAGGCCGGCCAGATCATGAGCGCGTTCGCCCTGCTCAAACACACGCCGCAGCCGACCGACGCCCAGATCGACGACGCCATGGGCGGCAACTTGTGCCGCTGCGCCACCTATGTCCGCATCCGCGCCGGCATCCACCGCGCCGCTGAACTGGCCGCCAACGGCAAGGCCGCGAACAAGGTCGCAAGCACGGCCGCAGGCGCGCCCGCAGGCACGGTCACAGGCACGGCCGTTAATAAGGCCGGCCTATGAGCGCCCCTTTCGCCCCGCCATCGGCCGGCCGCCGCCTGTTCCTTCGCCAAGCCACCCTCGCCAGCGGCGGACTGTTGCTCGGTTTCTACGGCCCGGCCGCATCCGGCCAGGTACAAAAACCGGCCGCCAGCGCTCCCGACTTCACCCCCAGCGCCTTGATCCGCATTGGCCGCGACGGCGTCGTGACCCTCATTTCCAAGCAACCCGAAATCGGCCAGGGCATCAAGACCTCGCTGCCGATGGTGATCGCCGAGGAACTCGAGGTCGACTGGAAAGACGTGCGCATCGTCCAGGGCGACCTGAACCCGGCCTACGGCAGTCAGGGCGCCGGCGGATCGACCTCGACCCCGACCAACTACAACGAATTCCACCGCCTCGGCGCCACCGCCCGCACCCTGCTGGTCCAGGCCGCCGCCGCGATGTGGGGCGTCGCGCCGGGCGAGTGCCGCGCCAGCGGCGGCGCGGTGGTGCATGCAGCCAGCGCACGCCGGCTCGGCTATGGCGCGCTGGCCGCGGCCGCCGCCGCCCTGCCCGTGCCCGACCCCAAAAGTGTGGTCCTGAAAGATTCGAGCACCTTTACCCTGCTCGGCACCCGCATCGGCGGCGTCGACAATCCCGCGCTGGTCAGCGGCCAGCCGCTGTTCGGCATCGACGTGCGCCTGCCCGGCATGCTGTACGCCGTCTACGCCAAATGCCCCGTGTTCGGCGGCAAACCCGTCAAGGCCAACCTCGATCACATCAAGACCTTGCCGGGCGTGAAAGACGCCTTCATTCTGCAGGGCGGCAGCAATCTGACCGGCCTGATGCCCGGCGTGGCGATCGTTGCCGACTCGACCTGGTCGGCCTTTAGCGCGCGCAAGCAGCTCCAGGTCGACTGGGACGAAGGCGAGTCGGCCGGCCACAGCTGGAGCGCCTTTAGCGCCCAGGCCAAGACCCTCGCGGCAAAGCCGGGCGCGACCGTACTGCGCAAGGACGGCGACGCGCCGGCCGCATTGGCCGGCGCCGCCACCCTGGTCGAGGCGCAATATACCTACCCCTTCATTTCGCACGCCAGCATGGAGCCGCAAAACTGCAGCGCCTGGTTCAAGCCGGCCGACGGCACGCTCGAACTGTGGGCGCCGACCCAGAATCCGGGCGCAGGCCAAGGCCTGGTCAGCGCCACGCTCGGCATTCCCAAGGAAAAAATCACCCTGCACATCACCCGCAGCGGCGGCGGTTTCGGCCGCCGCCTCACTTCGGACTTCATTGTCGAAGCGGCCGCCATCGCCCAACGGCTAAAGGCCCCGGTCAAGCTGACCTGGTCGCGCGAGGACGATATGCAACACGACCATTTCCGCGCCGGCGGCTTTCACTTCCTGCGCGGCGGCATCGACGCGGCCGGCAAACTGGTGGCCTGGCACAACCATTTCATCACCTTCGCCAACCGGGTCGAGCGCGACGGCAAAAGCACCTTGCAGCCCGGCAGCGGCGGCAGCCTGTCAGGCGACGAATTTCCCGGACGCTGGCTGGCCAACTGCCTGCTCGAACAAACCGCCCTCGAATGCAAGATTCCGATGGGACCGTGGCGCGCGCCGGGCAGCAATGTATTTGCCTGGGTCTTCCACAGCTTCATCGACGAACTGGCCCACGCGGCCAAGCGCGACCCGCTGGACTTCCGTCTCGAGCTGCTGGGCAACAAGGACATCGTGGCCGGCTCGGGCGAGCGCGGCCAGCCCTACAACGTGGGCCGCATGCGCCGCGTGTTGCAGGAAGTGGCCGACAAGTCCGGCTGGGGCAAGCGCAGCTTCCCGCGTGGCCAGGGCCAGGGCATCGCCTTCCATTTCAGCCATCGCGGCTACATTGCCGAAGTGGCCGAGGTGACGGTTTCGCGCGACGGCGTGCTCAAGGTCGACCGGGTGGTGGTGGTCAGCGACATCGGCGCCCAGATCGTCAATCTGTCGGGCGCCGAGAACCAGGTCCAGGGCTCGGTGATCGACGGCCTGTCGACCCTGATGTACCCGCAACTGAATATCGACAAAGGTCGCGTGGTCGAGGGCAATTTCCACCAATACCCCTTGCTGCGCATTGCCGACACCCCGGCCCGGATCGAAGTCCATTTCCTCAAGACCGATTTCGCCGTCACCGGCCTGGGCGAGCCGGCCCTGCCGCCGCTCGCGCCGGCCGTCTGCAACGCCATCTTTGCCGCCACCGGCAAGCGGGTCCGCCAGCTGCCGCTCAGCCAGACTGACTTGAGCTGGAGCTAGCAGAGGCCGACAGGCGAAAGGGACGCTGGAACACGGGAATGCGGAACCACGGCGGGCGCGCCACCACGGAAGAAGTGCGCAGGCGGCCCGCTGTGGAACTTTGACCAGCGTGCGCGACTTCGCTCCGCGGCGCTTGTCAGCCCGTATTCACGTGAATCACATTGACGCCGTTGGCCCGCGTCAAGGGATCGGGATTGTAGGCGCCATGGCGCGCCATGATTCCGGTGGCGCACGACAGTTGCTCGTCGTCGTAGGTGGCAACGGTCAGGATGCAGCGCATCGCGCCGTCGGTCTGGGCGAAATCGCGTTCATACAGCGGCGCGTCGTGCTCGCCGCCATGGTCGCCCACCGTAAAATTGCCGCTCACCGCGCCCGCCTCGTCTTGCTGCACGCTCAGCTCCAGCTGGCTGCGCTCGAAACCGGCGGCCACCAGTTCCTCCCTGGCCTTCTGCGCGCTGTCGTAGGACACAAAAGCCCGTACCAAGGTGTTCTCCATCATGCCTCCCCCTCATGCAATGAAAGCTTAGAGCCGGGCGCGGTAAAATAATTCAGCGACAATGCCGCCTGCGGCATCCACCTCAATCCGTCAGCAAAAATGCTGGCGAGGCAGTGCAACCAGTCAAAAGGGACCGATGGATTCAGTCGAGATGGTGTTGGGCATGCTGCTGGCCGTCATCGCCAGTGGCTATCTGGTGCGCATGTTGCCGTTTTCGCTGCCGCTGCCGCTCATGCAGATCGCGCTCGGCGCCCTCATCGAAGGCGTGTTCCAGCATGGCGTGCAGCTGCAGCCCGATATCTTCTTCCTGCTGTTCCTGCCGCCGCTGCTGTTTCTCGACGGCTGGCGCATCCCCAAAGTCGGCTTGTTTCGCGACAAGGCAGTGATCCTCGAACTGGCGCTCGGCCTGGTCCTGTTCACCGTGCTGGGCGCCGGCTTCCTGATCCATTGGCTGATTCCGGGCGTGCCGCTGGCGGTCGCCTTTGCGCTGGCCGCCATCGTCGCCCCCACCGACCCGGTCGCCTTTGGCGCGATTGCCGCGCGCGTGCCGGTGCCGCCGCGCCTGATGCACATCCTCGAAGGCGAGGCGCTGCTCAACGATGCGACCGGCCTGGTCTGCTTCCGCTTCGCCGTCGCCGCCGCCCTCACCGGCCAGTTTTCGCTGGCAAACGCCTCGCTCACCTTCCTGTGGGTGGCGCTGGCCGGCATCGCTTGCGGCTGCGGCATCACGCTCGCCGTGGCCGCTGCCCAGCGGGTGCTGTCGCGCCGCTTCGGCGAAGAGCTCGGTTCACCCATCCTGATCAACCTGCTCATTCCTTTCGGCGCCTACCTCGCCGCCGAACATTTAAAAGCCTCCGGCATCCTGGCGGCGGTGGCGGCCGGCATCACCATGAGCTACGTCGAACTGAGCGGACGCGCGCTGGCCACCACCCGCGTGCGCCGCGCGGTGGTGTGGGACACCGTGCAGTTCGCCCTGAACGGGGTCATGTTCGTGCTGCTCGGCGAACAGTTGCCCGACATCTTGCGCGGCGCCACACGCGCCGGCAGCAACGGCGCCGCGCTCGATCCCTGGTGGCTGGCCGGCCAGGCCCTGCTGATCAGTCTCGGACTGGCATTGCTGCGCTTCATCTGGGTCTGGGTCTCGCTGCAGCTGACCTGGTTCGGCCGCCGCCGGCGCGGCGAACTGCAGATCCGCCAGCCGCTGCGGCTGGTGCTGGCCACCGCGCTGGGCGGCGTACGCGGCGCCATCACCCTTGCCGGCGTGCTGACCCTGCCGCTGCTGTTGCCGAACGGCGCCCCTTTTCCGGCGCGCGATCTCGCCATCTTTCTCGCCAGCGCCGTCATCATCGTCTCGCTGCTGCTGGCCAGCGTGGTGCTGCCGTACGTGTTACCCGGTCTCGACGTGCCCGGCGAGGAACCCGACCTGGCCGAGGAGGACATGGCCCGCGCCCAGGCGGCGAACGCGGCCATCGCGGCCGTCGAACAAACCCGCCACGCCTTGTGCGACAACAGCATCAACGCCGACCTGCACACCAACGCCGCCGCCCACGTCATCTCGCTATACCGCCACCGCATCGACGGCAGCGCGCCCGGCAGCGGCGACGCCGCCCGCGTGCAGCAAGCCGATCTGGCCGAACGCAAGCTGCGCCTGGCCGCGCTGGCGGCCGAGCGCGACGCCATTCTCGCGCTGGCGCGCAGCGGCGCCATCGCCGACCACACCGGACGCAAGCTGCTGCGCGAAATCGACCTGGTCGAGGCGCGCTACCGTTGACTGTGGCGTGCGCGCACGGCCGCTCGCAGCATTTGCCAGTGGCAATTCCGCACCGGCGTCGACTTCGACCAGGGCGGCGCGATGGTCATCGACGGCGTCGCGGTCGACTTCAAGAGCAACAATATGTGGTGGGCGAACAGCTACGCCAACGCCTCGTAGTTTTTCAGCGCCACGCGCAACCTCGCCGCCGGCAACCACACCATCAGATTTACGGTTTCTAAAACTACAGCGACGGCGGCATGCGGCAGCAATTCAAGACCGCCACCGGCGTCTTCACCAGTTTCGGCAGCGCCGACGGCCTCAACGTCAGCACCGTGCCCGAGCCGACCACCATGGCCATCGCCTTTACCGGTTTGATGATGCCGGTGTTGTCGCGCCGTCGCCGGCACGGCGAGCCGTCGGCCAGGCCGCTGGCAGCCGCCGCCTGATCGGCCCGGTCAGCGAGGGCGGCAAATCCGGCCGAACCGGCGGCGACCGCACCTCACGCCGCCCCCGCCGATCCCGCCAATCCCATCGGCCGCGCCAGCACGCTGCCCCGGCTCAGCCCGGCGTTGCCGCCGTCGCCCTGCTTGCGCGCTTCTTCGGCGCCAGCATGGTGCCGTTGCAGCTGGGCGCGCCGCAGCGGCAGGCGAAGGCGCGCTTGACCGCCGGCGTGTGCCGCACTTCGTACACGAGCGCGTAGTTGTAATTGAGTTCCTCGCCGCGCGCGATTTCCTGCAGCGCGTGAATGAAGACCCGCCCATCCTCCTCGTAGGCCTCGCAGTTCGGCTCGCAGGCGTGATTGATCCAGCGCGCGTCGTTGCCATCGCTGCCGCCATCGATCACGCGGCCATCGGCCAGGCTGAAATAAAAAGTGTGATTGACCGGACCGCCCCGCGCTTCGGCGCGCGCAATCGCGACGTCCCAGTCGATGATCTCACCGAGATACTCGATGATGCGTTCGCCCGCGCCGATCTTGCGGCGCGCGAAAACGCCGTTGCCGTGGATGGGAGAGCGCTTGACGACGCACAGGGGGCTGGAGTTGGAATCAGGAGTAGCGGTGGTGGACGTCATGGTCTCTGCGTAAAAAAAAGTTGCGCCGGGTGCTGTGCGAATGCGTGCCAGTTTGCTGGCCGACGGTGAACAGCTACGACGACAAGCATCGCTTGTTTTGCCGGCTTTGCACAGGCGCGCACCTTCATGTTTTGGCCCATATCAGGTCCGCATCGCTTCTGCACATTGCCGCCGCCGCTGCCGCATCACAGCGCGACGGACCAACATCAAAGCAGCACTGACAAAGCGCGCGAGCCGCCGACGCTGGCGCTGTTCTTATTGTGCCATGGGATAAAAAAATCTGTAAGATCCGCGCATGGATAATCTCAGTCATTCGGTCGTTGGCCTGGCGCTCGGCGAGCTGGCCCATCACAGCCTGCCGGTGGAAGCGGCGCCGCAAGACCAGCGCCAGCGCCGCCGCCTTTTGCTGACCGCCGGCTGGGCCTCCGCCAACTTCCCCGACCTCGACCTGCTGCTGAGCGGCCTGCTGCCAAGTCCACTCGGCTATCTGCTGCAGCATCGCGGCCACACCCACACAGTGCTGTACGCGCTGCCGCAGGCGCTGCTGCTGGTCGCGCTGATCTGGCTCCTGTGGCCGGGCGCGCGGCGCCTGCTCGCGCACAGCGCCACCGCCCGCACCGGGCTGCTGGCGAGCGTGACGCTCGGCTTCCTGTCGCACCTGGCGATGGACTATCTCAATTCCTACGGCATCCACCCCTTCTATCCGTTCGAGGCGCGCTGGTATTACGGCGACCTGGTGTACATTCTCGAACCGGTGTTCTGGACCGTCTGCGGCGTGCCGCTGGCCTTGACGATCGCCTCGCGCGCCAAACGCGTGACCTTGCTCGCGCTGCTGGCCGGCGCCCTGCTGCTGTGCGCCTGGGCCGGCTTCCTGCACTGGACCTCGCTGCTGCTCCTGCTCGCCCTCGCCGTGTACGTCGGCGCCCTGCAAGGCCGCGCCCCCGACGGCCGCCGCGCCCTGCTCGCCGGCTTTATGCTCGGCGCCCTGTTCATCGGCGTGCAGCACCTCACGTCGACCCTCGCGCGCCAGGCCTTGTTCGCGCAACTGCGCGCGGCCGATCCGGCCAGCCGGGTGCTCGACATCGTCCTCACCGCCTACCCGGCCAATCCCCTGTGCTGGAACTACGTGTCGGTCGAGCGCGACGACGGCGCCGGCCGTTATCGCCTGCGCCGTGGCGCGCTCGGCCTGGGTGGCGCCGCCTGCCCCGCGCGCCTGGCCGCCAAAGACGCCACCTTCGACGCCAGCCTCGCCGGCCTGCGCGCCCAGGCCGACGCCGATTGCTGGCTGCGCGCCTGGCTGCGCTTTGCCCGTGCCCCGGTGCTCGGCGCCGGCAGCGCGTCCGACCTGCGCTTCGGCGCGCCGGACGAGCCCAATTTTTCCCACCTTGCGCTGGGCGCCGCCTCCCACGCCGCCTGTCCCGCCGGTGTGCCGCCGTGGACCCCGCCGCGCGCCGATCTGCTGCAGCCCGTTGCGGTCAATACCGCCGCGCACGCGCCGTGACTATTTAAGTCTCGCTGTAGGTTAAGGCAATCGTGCTGAGGTATAGTCTGCCACCAAGACTACCGTCGCCCCGACTACCAGCCCCACGCATGAGCGATACGATCCAAACACCAGACACCCCGCGCGCCGCTAACACCGAGATTCTGTACGGTCCGGTGCAACCCGAACTGCTGCGCGATGAAATCCTCGCCGACCTGCTCGAAGCGAGCGCCGCCCGCTGCCCCGCGCAGATCGCCCTGATCGACGGCGCGCGCAGCATCAGCTACGCGGAACTGAACCAGCTGGCCGACCTGGCCGCCTCGCGCCTGATCGAGGCCGGCGTGCGGCCGGGCGACATCGTCGGCCTGTGGCATCCGCGCGGCAGCACCCTGCTGATCATGCAGGCGGCCATCGCCAAGACCGGCGCGGCCTGGCTGCCGGTCGACCAGGACACCCCGGTCGACCGTCTTCAGGTGTGCCTGGACGACGCCCAAGCCTTCGGCGTCGTCAGCTGCGACGCGCTGGCGCCGCAACTGGCCGCCATCGGCCGCCCGGTCTGGTGCGCCGACACCCTGCTCGGCCCCCTGGCCAATGGCCACGCCCTGCGCCGCCGCGCGCCGGTCACGCCCGACCAGCCGGCCTACGTGATCTACACCTCCGGCTCGACCGGCAAGCCAAAAGGCATATTGATTTCGCAAGGCAGCATCTGCCACTTCCTGCGCAGCGAAAACGCGGTGCTCGGCGTGCGCATGGAAGACCGCGTCTACCAGGGCTTCTCGGTCGCCTTCGACATGTCGTTCGAGGAAATCTGGATCGCCTACCTGGTCGGCGCCACGCTGTGGATCGGCGCCAAGGACATCACCGGCGACCCGGAGACCCTGCCGCGCATGCTGCAGGCGAACGGCGTGACGGTGCTGCACGCGGTGCCGACCCTGCTCGCCCTGTTCAGCGAGGACGTGCCGAGCCTTCGTCTGATCAACCTGGGCGGCGAGATGTGTCCCGAATCGCTGGTCGAGCGCTGGTCGCGCCCCGGCCGCCAGATGTTCAACACCTACGGCCCGACCGAGGCCACGGTGTCGGCCAGCCTGGCGCGCCTGCATCCTGGGGTGCCGATCACGATCGGCACGCCGCTGCCCAATTACGGCTTGCTGGTGATCGGCGTCGAAGGCCCGGTGCTGTCGCTGCTGCCGCGCGGCGAAACCGGAGAACTGTGCATCACCGGCCCGGGCCTGGCCGCCGGCTACCTCGGTCGGCCCGACCTGACGGCCGACAAATTCGTCCTCAATCCCTGGTCCAGCGGCGCGCACGACGCGCGCCTGTACCGCACCGGCGACCTGGCGCGCATCGACGCCGACGGCCAGGTGCAGTGCCTCGGCCGCACCGACGACCAAGTCAAGATTCGCGGCTTCCGCGTCGAACTGGGCGAGATCGAAGCGGTGCTGGCCCAGCAGGCCGGCGTCGGCACCGTTGCCATCCTGCTGCGCAAGGACGACGGCATCGAGCAACTGGTGGCCTACCTGGTGCCGTCCGGCGCCGGCGCTGAAACCGCCGAGGCGCTGCAGCCGGCGCGCCTGCGCCGCGCCCTGGCCGCGCTGCTGCCGCCCTACATGGTGCCGAGCCGCTACGAGCAGCTGGCCCAGATGCCGCGCCTGACCTCCGGCAAAATCGACCGAAAGGCCCTGCGCGCGATGCCCTTGTCGGTCCTGCCGGCCGGCGCCCCCCAGGACGCCGACCTGCCCGAGACGCCGGCCGAAGTGGCCCTGTTCGCCGCCCTGGCCACCCTGTTCCCCGGCATGCCGATCCGCCGCGACGCCGATTTCTTCAGCGACCTTGGCGGCCATTCCTTTTTCGCCGCGCGCCTGGCCTCGACCCTGCGCGCCGATCCGGCCTACGCCCACGTGACGGTGCGCGACATCTACCAGCACCGCCGCATCGGCCGCATCGCCGAAGCGTTGGCCGAAGCCCACGCCAGCGTGGCCCCAGAAGCCGAATGGACCCCGCCGCAGGCGCACCGGCGCTGGCTGTGCGGCGCCGCCCAGGCCGCGGCCGTGCCCTTCCTCGTCACCCTGCGCATGGCCCAATGGCTGGCGCCCTTCTTCGCCTACCACTACTTCACGGGCGAGCCGGGCGACTCGGTGGCGCGCGCGATCGCTTTTTCTCTCATCCTGTTCCTGCTCACCACCCTGCTGGAGTTCGGCCTCGCCATCGCCGGCAAATGGCTGGTGGCCGGGCGCCTGCGCGCCGG
>JBDSTZ010000282.1:0-18311 GCA_039927975.1 Massilia sp.
CCGCCATCCTCCTTCTTAAGAACGAGTAATTCGTAGTTCTTGATCATATCGAGAAGGCCTGCATGCCCATAGGTGGTCGGCGTGAACGCAGGATCGGTTCGCTTAAGATACTGCCCCAATGTTCCCAGCGCGACCTTGCCCTCCGACGAGTCACGCGAGAGCAGTCTGACCGCCTCCACAATGAACTTCGGCCGGCGCTTCATGGCCGGCGCATGTGGGGCGGGCGGCGGCTGGGTGTCCCTGACCGAGGCCGGTGCCGCAGCGCTTGTCACGGTTGACTCGCCATCCTCCACCGGGGTTGCCGTCCATTCGAAAAACTCGTCGCTGGCATTTCTGAGTGCCGCCGGGGTCTTGCTTTCACCGACGATGTACACCCTGGCGCCTCGCTCCCTGAGCTTGCGGCACAAATAGGCGAAATCGGAGTCACTGGTCACCACGCAAAAGCTCTCGGCGCGCTTGTCGAACATGGCTTCCAGCGCGTCGAGCGCCAACGCGATATCCGCAGTATTCTTACCAGGCGCGTATTGAAATTGAAGACAGGGCGTGAAGGCCAGACGCACCAGCGCTTCCTGCCACTTGTTCGTCAAGGTCGTGTGATTGCCGTAGCCTCGGCGCAGTACAACCCGGCCGAACTGCGCGACCATCCTCAGTCCAAACTCAAGAATTACCGGGGTCGTATTGTCGCAATCGACGAGGACCGCGACACGATTTTCAATCGCCGATTGCTGCTGGTTCATCCAATTTCCCTTTCGCTCAATTAAGGTCAACGATGTGGCGACGAGTCCGACGTTCACGAGCGTTACATTGCGGACTTGTCTGCAACTTTACCAGCCACCTTACCTGCTGTCGCCGCACCCAAAAATATTTCACAGTTGCCCTCCGCCCGCTTCAATATTGAGAGGTACCCGATGCCAAATTCGAGCAGAATCGTAGCCGAATTTTCCTTGACCTGCGGTTCCGGACAGGATCACAGTCGCGCGGCCAGCTCGGCCCCTTCCCTGATCGCGCGCTTGGCGTCGAGTTCGGCCGCCAACGCCGCGCCGCCGATCTTGTGAAAATGCGGCCCGCGCGCCGAGGCCTCGGCCGGCATCAATTCGGTCAAGCTTTCCTGCCCCGCGCAGATGACGACATTGTCGACCGCCAGCACCCGCTCTTCGCCGCCGACGGTGATGTGCAGCCCTTCGTCGTCGATGCGCCGATACGCCACCCCGGCCAGCATCTCCACGCCATTGCGCACCAGTGCCGCGCGGTGCACCCAGCCCGAGGTCTTGCCCAGCCCCGCCCCCAGCTTGCTGGTTTTCCGCTGCATCAGCACCAGCTGGCGCACCGGTGCGGGTGGCGCCGGCGCCACCAAGCCGCCGCCGCTGCGCGCGGCCAGGTCCACGCCCCACTCGCCGGCCCAATCCTCGATCGGCGTCGGCAGCGGATGCGCCGGATCGTGCAGCAGATACTCGCAGACGTCGAAGCCGATGCCGCCGGCGCCGATGATCGCCACGCGCCGGCCGACCGGCTTTTTCAGCGCCAGCACATCGAGGTAACTGAGCACGCTCGGATGGCCGATACCATCGATCGGCGGCATACGCACCTTGACGCCGGTGGCGACGATGACCTCGTCGTAAGCGCCGGCCAGCAGCATCTCGCGCGTGGCGCGCTGGCCCAGCCGCGTGTCGACGCCGAGCAGCGCCAGCTGCCTGGCGAAATAACGAATCGTCTCGGCGAACTCCTCCTTGCCCGGAATCTGCATGGCGACCTTGAACTGGCCGCCGATCTCGCCGCTGGCGTCGAACAGCGTGACCTGGTGGCCGCACTGCGCCGCCACCGTCGCCGCCGACAGCCCGGCCGGCCCGGCGCCCACCACCGCCACCTTGCGCGCGCGCTTCGCCTGCGCGTACACCAACTCAGTCTCGTGGCAGGCGCGCGGATTGACCAGGCAGGTGGCGCGCTGGTTGGCGAAGGTGTGGTCGAGGCAGGCCTGGTTGCAGCCGATGCAGGTGTTGATCTCGTCGGCGCGGCCCTGCGCGGCCTTGCGCACAAACTGCGGATCGGCCAGGAAGGGCCGCGCCATCGACACCAGGTCGGCGTCGCCGCGGGCGATGACGTCCTCGGCCTCGGCCGGCATGTTGATGCGGTTGGAGGCCACCACCGGAATCGCCAGCTCGCGCCGCAACCGTCCCGCCACGCTCGCGAAGGCCGCGCGCGGCACCGAGGTGACGATGGTCGGCACGCGCGCCTCGTGCCAGCCGTAGCCGGTGTTCATGATGTTCACGCCGGCCCGCTCCAGCGCCTTGGCCACCGCCACCACCTCGTCCCAGCTGTTGCCGCCCTCGACCAGGTCGAGCAGCGAATGGCGGTACATAACGATGAAGTCCTCGCCCACCTTGCGGCGGATGCGCCGGACGATCTCGACCGGCAGGCGCATGCGGTTCTCGATGGCGCCGCCCCAGCGGTCCTCGCGCCGGTTGGTGCGCGCGCACAGGAACTGGTTGATCAGATAGCCCTCGCTGCCCATCACCTCGACGCCGTCGTAGCCGGCGCGCCGGGCCAGCGCGGCGCAGCGCGCGTAATCGTCGATGGTCGCTTCGATGCCCGCCTCGTCGAGCGCGCGCGGGGTGAACGGCGAGATTGGCGACTTGAGCTTGGATGCCGACACCACCAGCGGCTGGTAGCCGTAGCGGCCAGCGTGCAGGATCTGCAGCAGGATCTTGCCGCCCTCCTCGTGCACGGCGTTCGTCACGCGCCGGTGGTTGAACACATCGCCGGCAAAATTGAGCGTGCCGCCGAACGGCAGCAGCCAGCCCTGGCGGTTTGGCGAGATGCCGCCGGTGACGATCAGCCCGACGCCGCCGCGCGCGCGCTCGCGGTAGAACTCGGCCAGCTTGCCGTAATGGTAGAAGCGGTCTTCCAGGCCGGTGTGCATCGACCCCATGATCACGCGGTTGCGCAGCGTCGTGAAACCGAGGTCGAGCGGCGCCAGCAGGTGGGGATAGCCGAGATCGCTGTTGGGGTTGAACTGGTTCATGGGGATGGTCCGCAATGATGAACTGGCATTAAATCCTGTTTTTGCTAGACCCGGGCTACTAATCTTGCTTTGTGAACTGCCGCCGAGTGCCAGTTTTCAATTGCTTGCGAAGTTGACAAAAAACGTCGCACGATGCGACGGTCCGCGTCACCCGGAGCGACACGGGCTGTCACTTTTGGTATCGACCGGCCGGTCCGGGGCCCGATATGGCGTGGCACGCATATTGCGATGTTGGAAGCGTTTCCCCATTCCCCAGCCCCGAAGGAATCCCATGAATCTTGACCGTTTGCGTCACTGGAGCGCGCTGTGCTGCCTCCTGATGGCGGCGCCCGCGTTCGGCGCCACCGTCACCATCCAGGTGAGCGGCACTGCGCCCTACCAGCTTGAAAGCCAGGTCTGGCTGCTGCCCAAACTCGACGGCGTCGGCAAGAGCATGATGCTGTCGGTGAACGGCATCCGCGGCGGCAACGCGACCGTCGGCACCGTCAACGAACAGAATGGCGAGTACCGCGCGCCGGCCGTGATGCCCGAGGCGAAATCGGTGGTGATCACCGCCACCACCTACACAGCGCCCTACGATTCGGGCAGCGTGACCATTGCGCTCAAGCTGCAGACGCCGACCATCGCGACCATCACCCCGACCCTGCTCACCTGCGGCCAGCCCTACACGCTGACGGTGACCGGCATCCGCTACGTGCCGCAGTCGGTAGTCTGGATCAACCGCGCGGCGGCGCCGACCACCTATGTGTCGCCAACCACCTTGAAAGCGACCGGCCTCGCCAGCCAGGGCGGCAGCACGGTGTCGGTCAAGGTCATCAACGTGATCAATGGCGAGTCGGCCGAGGATTACCGCGTCAAGGTCGGTACGTGCACGACCACCACCACCACGCCGCCGCCGACGACAACCACGCCACCACCGCCCACCACGACGACCCCGCCGCGAATCGGCCTGCAGCCGGCAGCCGACCCCGCCCAGATCGCCGCCGTGCGCCTGCTCGAACAGGCCAGCTTCGGCGCCAGCCCGGCCGATGTTGCCAACGCCAGGGCGCTCGGCGCCAACGCATGGCTGGCCCAGCAACTGACGCTGCCCGCCAGCCCGCTCCCCCTCACCACCGACATGACGGCGCTGCGCAACAACTGGTACCGCAATATGGCGAGCGGCCCCGACCAGCTGCGCCAACGCATGATCTTCGCCCTGTCGCAAATCTTCGTGGTGTCGGCCGACAAGAACCCGTATGCCAATGAAATCCAGCCCTGGCTGCTCACGCTGTCGAAGCACGCCTTCGGCAACTACGGCGACTTGCTGCGCGAGATGACCCTGAACCCGGCGATGGGCAAGTACCTCGACCTGGGCAACAGCATCACGCCCTCGCCCAACGAAAACTATGCGCGCGAAGTGATGCAGCTGTTTACCATCGGCGCGACCCTGCTCAACCAGGACGGCAGCGTGCAACTCGACCGCTACGGCGATCCGCTGCCGGCTTACGACCAGGCCCGCATCGCCGATATCTCGCGCGCCCTGTCCGGCTGGACCTATGCCGGCACCAACGCCACCGGCATCAACTGGGAAAACTTCAGCGGCCCGCTGCAACCGCGCGATAACTACCATGACAAGCGCGCCAAGCTGCTCTTGAACGGCATCAGCGTGCCGGCAGGGCAGACCACCGTGCAGGACTACAACGCGGTGATGGACAACCTGTTCCAGCATCCGAACCTGCCGCCGTTTGTCGCCGTGCGCCTGATCCGCCACTTTGTCACCAGCAACCCGAGCCCGGCCTACATCGCCCGCGTGGCCGACGTGTTCGCCAACGGCGGCAACGGCCGCGGCGACCTGGCCGCCACCCTGCAGGCGGTGCTGCTCGATCCGGAAGCGCGCTCGGCCACGCCGGCCGCCACCGACGGTCACCTCAAGGACCCGATGCTGCACACCCTTGGCCTGCTGCGCGCGCTGAACGGCACGGTGGTCGACCCGACCAATATGTTCTGGGATTACCTCCTGATCGGCCAGAAGATCATCAACGCGCCGAGCGTGTTCAACTTCTACTCGCCGCTGACCCGGCTGCCCGGCGCGCCGCAGTACAACGGTCCCGAGTTCCAGATCTATCCGCCGAGCCTGGCGGTGGCGCGCGCCAACCTCGTGTTCGGCTTGCTGAACGGCCAGTACGCCGGCGCGCTCAAGATCGACATCACGCCGTATGTGACGGCAGCGGCCGATCCGACCGCGCTGCTCAACCTGGTCGACGCGACCCTGCTGGCCGGCCGCATGACGCCGACCGCGCGCGCCGCCATCGGCGCCGCCGTCCAGGCGACCAGCGACAACAAGCAGCGCGCCCTCACGGCCTTGTACCTGACGGCGATCAGCGGTGAGTTCGCCGCGGTCAAGTAAGCCCACCGCATCCATAAAGGACACTCCATGACTTCCTCTTCCACTTCGCGGCGCGGCTTCCTGCGCAAGGGCTTTCATGCCGGCATGCTGGGCGCGCTGTCCTCGCTCGGCCTGCTCGGCGCGGCGCCCGCGCGCGCGGCAGTCGGCGACTACAAGGCGCTGGTATGCCTCTACCTGTTCGGCGGCAACGATGGCAACAATATGATCGTCCCGCTCGACGGCCTGCGCTATCCGAAATACACGCAGATTCGCGGCGGCGCCGGCCTGGTGCTGTCCGGCGCGGCCAACACCCTGCTGGCGCCGCGCAGCGCGACCTTGCAAGCGGTGGCCAATCCGCTCAGCCAGGCCTTCGGCTTCCACTACGGCATGCCGGAAATCGACGCCCTGTACGGTCAGGGCCAGGTGGCCGCCGTGCTCAACATGGGCAGCCTGCGCCAGCCCCTGACCAAGGCCGAGTACCTGGCCGGCACCTCCGTTCCGCCGCAACTGTTTTCGCATCCCGACCAGACCTTGCAGAACCAGGCCGGCTCGCCGGCGGTGGCCGGCACCGGCTGGGGCGGGCGACTGGTCGACCTGCTCGGCAGCGGCGGCAACCTCGACGCCATCGCGCTCGGCGGCGGCGGCCTGTTCGTCGAGGGCGCCAGCACCCACGGCAACCAGTTGCCGGCCAACGGACAACTGAGCATCGCCGGCATGAATTTCTGGCCGCAGAAGGAAGCCGACGCCCGCCGCGACGCCTTGCGCGCGATCCTCGCCGCCGGCAATCCGAACCTGATGGCCGACGCCGCCAACAAGGCGCTGCTGCACGGCATGGACCTGGCCAACAGCCTGGCCAGCGCCAACAGCGGCGCGCCGCTGGCGACCGCCTTTCCCGCCGGTTCGCTCGGCACCCAGTTCAAGACGGTGGCCCAGCTGATCCGCCTGCGGGCGGCGCAGAACACCCCCGGGCGCCAGGTCTACTTCGTGTCGCTGGGCGGCTTCGACACGCATGGCGGGCAGATCTATCAGCAATGGGATCTGCTGCGCCAGGTGTCGCAGGCGGTGGCGGCGTTCCAGCTGGCGCTGTCCGAAATCGGCCAGGCCCAGCAGGTGACCACCTTCACCATGAGCGACTTCGGCCGCACCCTGGTGCCCAATTCGGGCGGCACCGACCATGCCTGGGGCAACCATCAGCTGGTCATCGGCGGCGCCGTCAAGGGCGGGCTGTACGGCCAGTTTCCGGACTTCACGCTCGGCGGCGCCGACGATGCCACCGGGCGCGGCGCCTGGATTCCGCAGTTCTCCAACCAGCAGTTCGGCGCCACCCTGGGCCGCTGGTTCGGCGCCGATCCGGCCATGCTGGATACGCAAGTGTTCAAGAACGAACTGAGCCGTTTTGCCGTGACCGACCTCGGCTTTATGGGATAAGGCGGTTAGCGGGCGCGGCGCCAAGGGAATTTGCGAATGTGGGCCTTGGCTTGGGCCTGGGCAGCGTGGTATGGATTCCCGCCTGCGCGGGAATGACGGCGAGGAGCGCGCGCGGCCGACGAAGGTATTGACGAGAAAATAACGCTCGCGCACGCTTGGCAACGGCGCTTGTCACGCGGCATGCTTTACCGTAGTCTGGGTCCATGATCGCGCGACTCTTCCTGTGTCTGCTGCTGGCCTGCGCCCTGCCCGCTTTTGGGCAGCCGCGCGCGCTTGACGTGACCGTCACCCGCGGCGACAGCGATGGCGGCCATGTCTATTCGGTGGGCGCGAGCGGCGTGGTGGCGGCCGCGCCGGCGAAGGTCTGGAAGATTCTCACCGACTACGAGCGCATGCCCGAGTTCGTGCCGGACATGCGCTCGGCGCGCGTGCTCGCGCGCGACAGCTACCGCGTCACGCTCGAACAGACCGGCGTCGCGCGCTTCCTATTTTTCCGCCGCGATATCCACCTGGTGGTGCAGATCCTGGAGCAGCCGATGTCGCGCATCGACGTCGGCCTGGTCAGCGGCGACATGCGGCTCTACCACTGCCGCTGGGAACTCCAGCCGCTCGACGCCGGCGGCACCCGCATCGTCTACAGCGGCCAGCTGGCGCCGAAATTCTACGTCCCCGGCATGCTGGGAGCGAACATGATCCGCTCCGACATCGAAAAGATGATGACGGCCGTGCTCGACCGTCTGGACCGCCCGGATCAGGCCGGGTAGCTTTCGCGGTCGCGCAATTCGGCGAACTGTTCGATGCTGCCGATTTTCACCGTGACCGGATTCAAACTCATCTGCGGCGCCATCGCGCGCCAGGCGAATTGCCATTCGCGTTCGTGGGCCTCGGCCAGGGTCTTGGTGAAGGCCGAGCCGAGCGCGGCGCGTGCGCCGTATTCGACCGCGCCGTCGATCCCCGCCCAGCTCGGCAAGGTGCGCTGCACGGCGCGGTGCAGCCGCTCGCCGAACTCCTCGCTGTTGTGAATGATCAGGCAACTGTCGGCCGGGCCCAGCAGCTCGAACAATTGCTTGTCCCACGCCTGGGAAAACGACAGCGTCAGGCATTGACTGGCCGGCACCAGGCGGAACTGGCCGAGCTTGAGCGAGAGCTCCAGTTCGGTGCGCATGGCGTAGCGGTACAGGGTGGGCGGGCGTTGGTAGTCGTGCATAAAATTTCCGATAAAAGTCGAAGCGCCGGCGAACTTATTGTTCGGCGGCGCGGCGGGCGTTGTGCAGGGCGCGCATATGGCCGGAGGCGATGAAGATTTCGCGCAACAGACAGATGAAGCTGCCGATGAGGCCCAGCATCGCCAGCACGAAGCAGCCGGCGATGTATTTGTCGAGGGGAAGGTTGGTGGTGTCGCCAAGGAACAGCATGGCAATGACCAGGCAGACCAGGAAACCGGTGAAGGTCGACAGCGTGATGGCGTAATTGATCAGGTGCGAGCGCTGGTAGAGGATTTCCAGCTCTTCGGTGTCGAGCGCGTCGGGCGCCTTGCGCAGGCGGTCTTCGAGGATGCGCGAACGGTCGATGATGCGGGCGAGCCGGTTGGTCAGCACGCCAAGCTTGGTGGCCACGCCGGTCAGCAGGAAGACCGGCGCGATGGCCAGCTGGATCACATGGCCGATATCGCTGATCTGAATGTTCATGGTAAAACCTGTTTATTTTGTTGTCTTATTATTCGACTGGCACGGCCACTAGTGTAGCAGGGCGCCGCGCGGGAGGCTCATTCGAACCGTCCGAGCCGCTTGAATTGCTCAGTCGCACCGACCAGCGCGCGCGCGATGCCGGTCTCGAGCGCGCCGTGGCCGGCGTCCGGCACCATCCGCAAGACCGAACCGGGCCAGGCCTGGTGCAGGTGCCAGGCCGCAAGCGGCGGGCAGATCACGTCGTAGCGGCCTTGCACGATCACGGCGGGCAAGTGGGCGATGCGCGGCAGCTCGCGCAGCAACTGGTCGGACTCGAAGAAGCCGCGCTCGGTCATGTAATACGATTCGAGGCGGCCGACGCCGAGGTCGAGCGTGTCGGAGGCGGCTTCCTCCTCCTGCGGCAGGAGGAACACGCGGCGGCCCTCGAAGCGGCTCCAGGCGCGCGCGGCCGGCCAGTAGACGGCCGGGTCGTCGCACAGCATGCGGCTGGCGTAGGCTTGCAACAAATCGCCCCGCTCGGCCTCGGGAATCGGCGCGATGAATTCGGCGTACAGCTCGGGGAAGAACCATTGCACGCCGTGCAGGAACCAGTCGATCTCGGCGTCGGTGCAGAGAAAAATCCCGCGCAGCACGAAGCCGAGGCAGCGTTCGGGGTGGGCCTGGCCGTACGCCAGCGCCAGCGTGGAACCCCATGAACCGCCGAACACCAGCCATTGCCGCACGCCGAAGCGCACGCGCAGGGTTTCGATGTCGGCGATCAGCAGCTGGGTGCTGTTGTTGCGCCATTCGCCCAGCGGGGTCGACTTGCCGGCGCCGCGCTGGTCGAACAGGATGATGCGGTAATGCTGCGGATCGAAGAAGCGGCGGTGCTGCGGCGACAAGCCGGCGCCGGGGCCGCCGTGCAGGAACAGCACCGGCACGCCGGCCGGATTGCCGACCTCCTCCCAGTACAGGGTGTGGATTTCGTCGACCTTGAGCATGCCTTGCCGGGTGGGCATTATCGGGGGAAACAGTGAGCTCGGCACGGGCGGCATGGCGGTCCTCGTCGGGGTGTGTGCCGATTGTAGCGCAGCCGGGCGCCAAGCTGGGGCCCTCACATAGGCAGTGGCGGCGCCCGGAAAGACGGTACACTGAGCCTTGGCCAACCGGCTTCCGTTTAAAAGGGTCTTGCCATGCGCCTGTCGGCCTTCATTCGTGCCCATATGACGGAGATTCTTGCCGAATGGACCGCGTTCGCGGAAAAGACCGCGCCGGTGGGCGGCCAGATGTCGCACCTGGCCCTGACCGATCACGCCGAGGCCATCCTGTGCGCCGTCGCGATCGATATCGAGACCCATCAAAGCCGCCAGCAGCAGTACGAGAAATCCCAGGGCGAGGAGGATGATGCGGGCGAGATCGAAAGCGCGGCCGCCACGCACGGCCGGCTTCGGCAGGCGAGCAATTTTTCCCTGCTCCAGCTCAGCTCGGAGTTTCGCGCCCTCAGGGCGACGGTGCTGCGGCTGTGGTTGCCGCACGTGCGCCACATGTCCGAAACCACGGCCTATGAAATGATCCGCTTCAACGAGGCGATCGACCAGGCCCTGGCCGAATCGATCGTCACCTTCTCGGCGCGGGCGAACCGCACGCGCGACCTGTTCCTGGCGGTGCTCGGGCACGATTTGCGGGCGCCGCTGGCCAACATCACCCTGGTCGGCGATATGCTGAGCCGCAACAATCTGGCGCCCGCCGACGTGCTCGCCCTCGGCGAGAAGACCAAGCGCAGCGCCATCCTGATGAGCGCGATGGTCACCGACCTGCTCGGCTTCACCCGCCAGCAGATGGGGGCGGGCATGCCGGTGGTGCGCGCGCGCGTCGATGTCGAGGAGGTTTGCCAGGCGGCGGCGGCCGACGCCCGCGCCATGTATCCCAACAATATGATCGTGTTCCATTCCAGCGGCCAGCTATGGGGATCGTTTGACAAGATTCGCTTGCAGCAGCTGGTGACCAACCTGCTGATCAATGCGGCGCAATACAGCGCCAGGGGGCGCGAGGTCACGCTCGAGGCGACCGGACTGGACGAGGAGATCGTCATTAATGTCACCAACGTCGGCACGGTGATTCCGCAAGCGGCGCTCAAGACCATTTTCCAGCCCCTGGTCCAGCTCGACCCCGACAGCGACGTGGAAGCCAGGCCGAGGACTAGCCTGGGCTTGGGCCTGTTTATCGCGCAGGCGACGGCGACGGCGCACGACGGGACCATCGCGGTGACCTCCAGCGCCGCCGGCGGCACGGTGTTTTCGGTCAAGCTGCCGCGCGGCGAGCAGGCGGGTTGACGCTTGCCGTTTTGTCGGCGGCGGGGCCGGACGATGGCGGCGTCGACGATGGCCGCGTTGACGATTGCCGCATCAACCATGACCGCGTCGTCGATGGCCGCTGGCAGCGCCATGCGATGGCGCCGTCCTGCGCGCTCCCGGTGCATGGCGGGCCCAGCCACTTGGTACTCCAGCCGAAAATGGCCGCTCGCCAGCCACGCTTCGGCATCCTCCCGCGCAATCCTGCGCAGCGGCGCCTCGCGCAAGAACCGGTACGCGGCGCCTGTCGCCGGGCCGACGACCTGGAATCGCGGGTCGGAACAATACCGTAGCGTCACCAGGCCCAGCTGCCCTTGCGCACGGCGGCATGCGGCGTTGCCAAGCCGGCAGGCAACAGCGGGGCCGCGGCTACCGTCGGGTGCGCCGCCGTAACGGATTAACGCCGTCATTGTTGCTTCCCTTCAAAAACATTCTCTACGGCAATGGCATAGTTGCTCGGTGCCGGGCCGCGCTGGCGCCGTCCCCGCCGCAACGAAGGCCGCTCGTCTAGCCCGGCGCCTGCGTTTATCTGTAATACGGCTTCCCCAGAAAAGTCAGATATTCATGACCTCACCACAACCACACGACACGCGCGCATCAGAAAAACGGATTGATCGCCTGCCGCACGACATAGTCGTCCCAAATGCCTTGCCAGCCATGCTCCTTCTTTGAGCCAGGTCAAGCGCGAGCACACCCGACCATCTTGATTGTTGCCCGCCAAAAACTTTTCACGTAAGCAATGCGATAGTGCGTCGTCCGCCCCGCCAGTACGTCACTCCACTTCCAACGAGGTCACATGTGAATACGATTACCCAGAATCCCTACCTTGTCGCCTCTGCGACGTCAGCGCTGTCTGGCGAGCTCGACGGTTGCTATTCCCCGCGTCTGTTGGAGCTGCACGGCCGCATTGGACGCCTGCGTTATTTGGCGTATATCATGGCGGCGGGTGCGGTCGCCGGCCTCATCATGCTGCTCGCCGCGTACTCCTTGCCGTCAACCTTGACCATCCCAGTGGTGGCGGTCGTCGAATTCGCCATGTTGCCGCTGGCCATCATCTTCGGCCGCCGCCGTCTCCTCGACATGGATAAATCGGGTTGGTGGTTGTTGCTTCTGATCGTCCCCGTCCTTAACTTAGGATTGGCCATCTATCTACATTTCTTCCCCGGAAGCTCGGGGCCGAATCGGTTCGGGCCACCTGCGGTGCCCAATACCGGGCTTATCATCGCCGCCGCCATCGCCGCCACTCTACTGGCTACGATCGGCACCATCGCCTTGTTCGTTCTCTTCTCCGCGTTCCGATTGGGACTAGGCCACTAGCATCTGTTTTAGCAAATGCGCCGACGGTTTTAGAAAAACGTATTGATCGCCTGGCGCACCGCGTAATCGTCATCGACCACCAGCAGCAAAGGCCACTTGTCAAACGTGGTGCACGGGTGCGAAATGCCGCAGGCAATCAGATCGCCGACCGCCAGCGTATCGCACAGCGCATCGCCGGGCGGCAACTGCAAGTAGGCATGCTGGTCGTTCATCTTGACGATCACGCAGCCGTCCGGCAAGGCGCGCGGCTGGCCCGGGCCGGGCCGGTGGCTCGCCAGCGGAATCGGCAGGTCGATGTCGTACGAGGCGTCGCGCTTGCCCATGCCGAGGATGGCCAGCTGCGGTTCCGGCCGCGACTGCACCACGCTCCACACTTCGAGCGCGGGCCGCAAGCCGTCGCGCGCCAGCGAGGAGTCATGCGTCCGCTCGCGCTGGTCCAGCTGGGCCAGCAGGCGCTGGTAGGAACCATGGTCGCTGGTCAGGTAGCAGCCGCTGCGCAATACCGGGCGTAGCGGGCGCGACAGCCCCTTCACGCCGGCGAAGCCGCGCGCCACCAGATCGAAGTAGGCCGATCCACCGGCCGACAGGATGACTTCGTCCGATGCGAACAAGCCTTCATCGTCGATCCGGCGCACCAGCGCGCACAGTTGCTCGACGAAGACATCGACCTCGCGCGCATCGCCGTCCGGATCGGCCGAGGTCAGCAGACCTTCGTAGCCTTCGAGGCCGGCCAGTTGCAAGCCCGGCGCATTCGACGCGGCGTGCGCCAGCGCCATCACCTGTTCGGCGCTGCGGCAACCGGCACGCTTGCCTGGCAGGCCGAGCTCGATCAGCACCGGCAACGTCACCGCGCGCGCCCGCGCCGCTTGCGACAGCAGAGCGACGCCCTCGACCGAATCGATCAGCACGAAACAGGCAAAGTCGGGATCGTCCGCGAGCAGCGTCAGCAGGCTGTTGATGTCGGCCCTGGCGACGAGCTGGTTGGCCAGCAGCACGCGGCGCACGCCAAAGCGGTGCGCCAGTTGCACCTGGGTGACGGTGGCCAGCGTGATGCCCCAGGCGCCGTTGGCCAGCTGGGCGCCGAATAGCTGCGGACTCATGGTGGTCTTGCCGTGCGGCGCGAGAGTCGCGCCAAACTGCGCGCAGAAACCGCGCATCCAGTCGAGGTTGTGGCGCAGCGCGCTCTGCTTGAGCACGGCCACCGGGAAGCTCGTGTCGCCGTGCAGCACGTTCCAGCCTTGGACGCCGATCGCCCCTTGGCGCAGCGGCTCGGTGATCGGCAAACCCTTGACGCCGGGGTGCAGCAGTAGCTCGTCCAGCGCAGACAAGGCCAGGCCGCCGTGGGGCAATGTGTTCATGATTCACTCCTCGTCATCATCGTCGTCATCGTCACCATCGTCACCGAGCAACTGCTCGATGCGCCGCTGGTGGTGATTCAGGAAGTCGCGCGTGACCGCGTAGTGCTCGGTGTCTTCGTACGCCACCTCGCTGATACCGCTGCCGTCGAACTGCAAGATCTTGCTGTTCGGGTAGGCCAGCAGGATCGGCGAGTGGGTCGCGATGATAAATTGCGCGCCCCGCTTGACCAGCTGGTCGATCGCCGACAAGGCCGCCAGCTGGCGGTTGGGCGACAGCGCCGCCTCCGGTTCGTCGAGCAGGTAGAAGCCATTGTCCGCAAAACGCAGCATCACGTCCATAAATGCTTCACCGTGCGATCGCTGATGCAGCCGGGGCTCCGAACTGCCGACATCCTCGAAGTAGCTAAAGACGTTGAACAGGCTTTCTGCGCGCAGAAAGTAAGAGGTGGCCGGCTTGCGGAAGCCGCGCGCCAGGCGCAGCGCTTCATGCAGCGGCGAGGCGGCCTGCTGCGTTCGATTGACGCGGCGGTCGCCCCCCTCGGCAGGCAAGCCCATCGCCACCGCGATCGCTTCGAGCACGGTCGATTTGCCGGCGCCGTTTTCGCCGACCAGGAAGGTCACGTCGGGATGAAAAGCCAGTTCGCCCATCTCGCGCACGGCGGGAATGGCGAAGGGATAGGCGTCGGGATCGAATGCGGCATCGCTGCGGATCGATATCTGGCGCAAATAAGGTTTGGGAGTGAGCGCCATGGCCGCCTGATGGTTGCGACGACGCGGCCAGCGCGACTGGCGACAAGCGCCGGCGAGAACGCTGAAGGAAATGCTGAAAGGAAAACTGAAATGAAAACTGTAAAACGCGGGCGCGTCGCGTGGATGCGGTCGCATCCACGCGAGCGAACCGCTTAGGACATGTGCTGGCCGCCGTTGATGGCGATGTTGGCACCGGTCACGAAAGCTGCTTCGTCGGACGACAGGTAGGCGACCAGGCCGGCGACTTCTTCAGGCTTGCCAAGGCGCGCCATCGGAATTTGCGGAATGATCTTGCTGTCGAGGACTTCCTGCGGAATCGCCATGACCATCTTGGTGCCGATGTAGCCTGGCGAGATGGTGTTGACGGTCACGCCCTTGCGCGCCACTTCCAGCGCGAGCGCCTTGGTGAAGCCGTGCATGCCGGCCTTGGCGGCCGAATAGTTGGTCTGGCCGAAGGCGCCCTTCTGGCCGTTGACCGACGAGATGTTGATGATCCGGCCCCAGCCACGCTCGACCATGCCATCGCACACCGGCTTGGTCATGTTGAACACGGAATCGAGGTTGGTGGCCATCACGGCGTCCCAGTCGGTTTTGCCCATTTTCTTGAAGGTCATGTCGCGCGTGATGCCGGCGTTGTTGACCAGCACGTCGATCTCGCCGACTTCCTTGACGATCATCGCCACGCAGGTTTGCGCCGAATCGTAGTCGGCCACGTCGCAAGGATAGGCCTTGAAGTCGTAGCCCTGTTCCTTGGTGGACTTGAGCCACTCGTCGACCTTCTGATTGCCGGGCGAATGGGTCGTCACGACCTTATAGCCGAGCGCGGCCAGCTTGAAACATACCGCTTCGCCCAAACCGCCCATACCACCTGTTACCAACGCTACTCTAGCCATTTTGTCTTCTCCTGTTTTTATGTGTTCAGTGTCGTGAAACGAAATTCGTTCAGTCGCGCTCGACCGCCAGGGCCACGCCCATGCCGCCGCCGATGCACAGGCTCGCCAGGCCGCGCTTGGCGTCGCGCCGCACCATTTCGTGCAGCAGCGTCACCAGCACGCGCGCGCCGGACGCGCCGATCGGGTGACCGAGCGCGATGGCGCCGCCGTTGACGTTGATCTTGCTGGTGTCCCAGCCCATTTCCTTGTTGACCGCGATTGCTTGCGCGGCGAAGGCTTCGTTGATCTCCATGAGGTCGACGTCTTCGTGGGTCCAGCCGGCCTTCTGGAGGCACAGACGGGTGGCCGAGACCGGGCCCATGCCCATGATCGACGGGTCGAGACCGGCCGACGAGTAAGCCTTGATACGGGCCAGCGGCTTGAGGCCGAGTTCCTTGGCTTTCGAGGCTGACATCATGATCACGGCGGCGGCGCCGTCGTTGAGGCCGGAAGCGTTGCCGGCGGTGACGGAGCCGGCCTTGTCGAAGGCTGGACGCAGGCTAGCCAGCGCTTCGAGCGTGCTGCCGTGCTTCGGATACTCGTCGGTGTCGAACAGCACGCTGCCCTTCTTCGAGACGATTTCGAAGGGAATGATTTCATCCTTGAACTTGCCAGCCTTTTGCGCGGCTTCGGCTTTTTGCTGCGAGGCGAGGGCGAATTCGTCCTGCTCGGCGCGCGAAATCTCGAATTTCTTGGCGACGTTTTCAGCCGTCACACCCATGTGGTACTGGTTGTAGACGTCCCACAGACCGTCGACGATCATGGTGTCGACCAGCTTGGCGTCACCCATGCGGAAGCCGTCGCGCGAGCCGTTGAGCACGTGCGGCGAGGCGCTCATGTTTTCCTGGCCGCCGGCGATGATGATGTCGGCGTCGCCGCACTTGATGGCCTGGGCCGCCAGGTGGGTGGCCTTGAGGCCGCTGCCGCACACTTTGCCGACCGTGAACGCCGGCACGGCGTTGGGCAAGCCCGACTTGATGACGGCCTGGCGCGCCGGATTCTGGCCGGCGCCGGCGGTGAGCACCTGGCCGAGGATGACTTCGTTGACCGAAGCGCCATCGAGGCCGATCTGGGCCAGCAGATTCTTGATGACGTGGGCACCCAGCTCGGCGGCCGGGATCTTGGCCAGCGTGCCACCAAATTTACCGACAGCGGTACGGCCAGCGGCCACGATTACGACGTCTTCCATGTGATTCTCCGATAGTCCGGCCGCATGGCCGGATAGTTTCAATGCGACGCCGCTTCGTTGTTGTGGCAACTATGCAACGCCGTTCCCGCTTGTGCTGCTCGACCCGCGCGCGGATGTTGCCGCTGGGAAGCAGTTGGAGAACCGAACAACGTAAAGCGGCCAGGAAGGCGCGCCAAAGCATGCTGAACGGTCCAAAAACACGTACTCCCCGACAGCAAACATCAATAATATGATCCAGATCGTGCTCCGGATTTGAGCTGAATCAATCTTATCAGCTTATCACCCTAAAACGATACTGCGTTAACCGTTAGGCTGCCAAGCGCGCGCGGGGTTCAACTGAGCAGTTCAATACCGTTCAAGGTGCGCGCGCATTGCTCCCGCACAACTCCGACAAAGTCGGTCAGGTAGGCCTTGTGTTCAAGCGCCGGCAGCACCGAGACGAAGAGGTCGCTCCACAAGCCCTGCTCGCCGACCGGCTTGGCCAGCACATAGTCGTAATCGACATAATTCTTGATCGCCCAGTTCGGCAGCGCGGCGAGCCCGCGCCGGCTCGCCACCAATTGCAGAATCGCCACCGTCAGCTCGGCCGTGCGGCGCTCGAACGCGATGCGCGCCGGCATCAGCACTTCGCGGATCAGGTCGATGCGCTGCTCGGGCACCGGGTAGGTGATCAGGGTTTCGCCGGCGAAGTCGGCGGCCGCCAGGCGCCGCTGCGCGTGCAGGCGGTGCTTCTGCGCCATCACCACCAGGATCTCGTAGCGAAACAGCGGAAAGACCGGAAACTCGGGACCGCAGGACGAGCCGATCACGAGGTCGGCTTGGCCAGTGCGCAGCAACTCGGCCGGGTCGCTGTGGAAACCCGACACCAGATCGATCTCGACGTCCGGCCAGCGCTGGCGGAACGCGTCCATCACCGGCATCAGCCAGTCGAAACAGGTATGGCATTCGAGCGCCACGCGCAATTGGCCGCGGTCGCCCTGCGACAGGCGGGCGATGTCGCGCTCGGCCTGGTCGACCTTGGGCAGCACCTGCTCGGCCAGCGCGAGCAGGCGCAGGCCGCTGGCGGTGAAAGCGATCGGCACCGACTTGCGTTCGAACAGGGCGACACCGTAGCGATCTTCCATCAGCTTGATCTGGTGCGACAGGGCCGATTGGGTAAGGTTGAGCAATTGGGCCGCGCGCACCAGGCTGCCGGCGGCGCGCAGGGCGCTCAGGGTGCGAAGGTGGCGCAGTTCAAGCATGACGCGGTGCGAATTGGCGCAGGTCAAGCATGGCGCAGGTCAGGCGTGGCGCGGTTCAACAGGGGGGTCAAAAGGGACATGTGGGCGGCCGGACAAGATGAATTATTTTCATGTTAAAACGCAAAACGTTTCGTTTTCATTATAGCGAAGGATACCGCACACTTTGCCTATCAACATATTCAATTGGATCAGCCATGACCGTGCACACCCACATCCTCGGATTTCCCCGCATTGGCGCCCAGCGCGAGCTCAAGTTCGGCCTGGAAGCGCACTGGCGCGGCGAACTGGACGAGGCCGGCCTCGAACAACTCGGCCGCAGCCTGCGGGCACGCCACTGGGCCGTGCAGAAAGACGCCGGGCTCGACTTCGTGACGGTGGGCGACTTTGCCTTTTACGACCAGGTTGCCAGCCACATCCAGCTGCTCGGCTGCGAGCCGGCGCGCTTCGGCTTCGGCGCCGGCACCTCGCCGCTGGCGCGCTACTTCGCGATGGCGCGCGGGGATGGCCACGGCAATGGACAGGGTCAGGGCGATGGACAGGGCCAGGGTGCTAGACATGACAAGGGCGATGGACACGGCCACGGCGATGGACACGGCCACGGCGATGGGCACGGCCACTCGAACCCGGCGGACGCCTGCTGCGGCGGCCACCAGCACGGTCAGGCACTCGAAATGACCAAGTGGTTCGACACCAA
>JBDSTZ010000283.1:0-3507 GCA_039927975.1 Massilia sp.
CGGCAGGCGGGCCATCTCGAGATGCCTGACCAGCAAGGCGTTGAGGCCGAGCGCGAGCAGCACGCCGGCGCCGATGCCCAGGCTGGTGATCATGAAATTCTCGGTCAGGAAGTAGCGCAGGATGTCCAGGCGGCGGGCGCCGAGCGCGCGCCGCACGCCGATCTGCTTGCGGCGCTGGGTGACCCACAGGCTGGCCATGCCGACGATGCCGCTGGCGGTGATCAGGAGCAGCAGCACGCTGACGGTGATCAGCATCCAGGCCAGCGAGCGGTCGGCGCGGTAGCGGTTGATGCGGTCCTCGTCGACGGTTTTCACGCGCAGGATCACAGGCCGCCTGGCCGCCGCCCGCAACGCCGTCTCGGCCTCCTTCATGACGCGGTCGCGCTGGCCCGGTTCGGCGCGCATGGTGAAGATGGTGCTGTAGCCGTTGGTCAGGCGGATCGGCAGCACCAGCGAGTAGGCGCCGTTCTCGCTCAGCTGCGCCTGCTGGGTTTGCAGGGTCTTGAGCACCCCGGCCACCTGGACCGGATCGGAATCGGCGCCGACACCGAGGTAGAGGGTCTTGCCGGTGTAGCTGGCGTCGGCGGGCCAGAGTTTTTGCGCCAGCGCGCGCGTGATGAGGACCGATTTGGGTTTCGATGCCTCGGTTTCCTCGACCGAGTTGTCGAGTTCGACGACGTCGGCCGGCGCCAGGTCGCGCCCTTCGAGCAGCTCCATGCCCCAGGTCTTGACGAGCGAATCGGGCGAGATATAGATCGAAGCGTGAGCGCTGCTTTCCTGCTGGCGGCGATCGAGCGAGACCGAGTTCGAGCTGCCCGAGCGCGACATCGGCATCTGGCTGGTGAAGGCGACCGAGGTCACGCCAGGCACCGCGCGCAAGGTGGCGGTCTCGGCCTTTTGCAGCGCCATCTGTTCGATATGACTGAGCTGGTCGAGGTGGCGCACGTTGATGTAGAAGAGGCTCGCCTCGTCGGCCATGCCGCTCGGGCGCGCCGACACCGCCTGGCGCAGGTTGACAATGTGCAGGGCGTTCGACAGGATCGCCAGGCTGAGCGCCACTTGCAGCGCCACCAGCACGGCGCCGGTCTTGTTGCGCATCAGCGCCGACAGGATAGGTTTGATTTCCATGCGCTCCTCACTGCGATTTGAGTTGGATGGCTGGCGTCACCTGGCAGGCGCGCCAGGTCGGCAGCAGGCCGGCCAGCAGGGCGGCGCCGAGCGCCATGACAAAGGTCAGGCCGAGCATTTGCCAGTCCATCTGGGCGAGCAGCTTGAACTGGTCGGACTGCATGGCGATGAGGGCCAGCGCGCCGAACGCCAGCAGCAGGCCAAGCACGCCGCCGGCCAGACCGACGACGGCGGTCTCGATGAGGAACTGCTTGAAGATCTCGGCGCGCGAGGCGCCCAGCGCGCGGCGGATGCCGACCTCGGAGGCGCGCACCGAGAATTTGGCGAGCAGCAGGCCGATGGTGTTGATCAGGCAAAGCAGCAGGAAGGCGAAGGCCAGCCAGGCCGACAGGCGGTTGTCGTTGCCGACGACTTCCTGGAACTCGAGCCACTCCATGACGTCGTAAAGGCGGTTCGGCGCGGCGCGCTTCATTCGGCCGAGTTTGCGCTGGTCCTCGGCGTAGTTGTCGAGGTATTGCTGCAGCTCGGCGCGCCCGCCCGGCCTGACCTCGAAGAAGACCTGCATCCACGTGCATTCGGACTTGAGCAATCCCTGCCAGCCGGCGTCGCGGTTCTGCTGGCAGTTCATGCTGCCAGAATGGCGGGTCTCGTGACGGATCGCGCTGGCAAACGGCAGCAGGAATTCGTCTTCCTTGCCGAAGGCGCCGGGGCCGCCGATCAGGCGGTAGAACTTCGGCACCGGCATCCAGGGTTTCATCACGCCGGTGACGATGAAATCGAAGCCCATCAGGCGCACCGGGCGGCCGACCGGGTCGACCGCGCCGAACAGCTTTTCCGCCATGGCCTGGCTGAGCACGACCTTGTCGGCGCCGGCCATGTCGTCGGCCTCGCTCCAAGGCTGGCCGTAGAGGAAGGGGACGTCGAACATGGCAAACAGGTCGCGGGTGGCGGCCAGGCCCTCGGCCGAGACCACCGGCAAGTCCTTGCGGGCCGGCTCGATGGCGACGTTGATCCCGTACAGGACCGTGCGGCGCTCACCCCGGCCGCCGGCCAGCAGGTTCATGGAATCGATGTAGCTCATTTGCTCGGCGCCGTTCTTGCGGATCGCGGCGCCCGGCTTGTAGCCGGCCAGCGGCGCGGTGTCGAGCACCGGCAGCAGCAGGCGTTCGCTCTTGTGCGGGATCGGATTGCTGGACATGACGTGCAGGATGGTCAGGGTGGCGACGCTGGCGGCCACGCCGATGGCGAGGGTGAGCACCATCAGCGCGGTCAGGGCCGGATTGCGGCGCAGGCTGCGCACGCCGAGCAGAAAGTAATACTGGAACATCGCGTCTCCTTACAGCGCGTGGTGGCCGGGCCTGGCCTGGAACAGGGTTGGCGCCTTGCGCACCAGGTCCGAGACCTGGCCGTCGATGATGTGGACGTTGCGCTGCGAGCGCACCGCCAGTTCAGGGTCGTGGGTGACCATCAGGATGGTGGTGCCCTGGGCGTTGATTTCTTCGAGCAGTTCCATGACGCTGCGCGCCATCTGGGTGTCGAGGTTACCGGTCGGCTCGTCGGCGAGCAGCAGCCTGGGCGAGCCGGCCAAGGCGCGGGCGATGGCCACGCGCTGCTGCTGGCCGCCGGACAGTTCGGCCGGATAGTGCTTCATGCGCGAGGCCAGGCCGACCTTGGCGAGGGCGTCCTCGATGCGCTCGCGCCGTTCGGCGGCGTTGAAGCCGCGATAGCGCAGCGGGACGTCGACATTGTCGAACAGGGACAGGTCGGGGATCAGGTTGAAGCCCTGGAAAATGAAGCCGAGTTTTTCGTTGCGCAGGCGCGAGCGGGCGTTGTCGTCCATCGCCTTGACGTTGACGCCGTCGAGGATGTATTCGCCGTCGGTGAATTCCTCGAGCAGGCCGGCGATGTTGAGAAAGCTGGTCTTGCCCGAGCCGGACGGGCCGGTGACGGTGACGAATTCGCCCTGGCGCACGTGGATCTCGAAGCCGCGCAGGGCGTGGGTTTCGATCAGGTGGGTGCGATAGACCTTGCTCAGATTACTCATGCGCAGCATGGGGAGTCCTTCCGGGTGGAGGATTATTGGTTGATCGCGACGCGCGCCGCATTGTTGAAGGTGTCGGTGCCGGCGACGACGACCTTGTCGCCGACTTTCAGGCCGGAGAGGATCTGCACCGCGGCCACACTGGTGGCGCCCAGCCGGACCGGCGTGCGCACGGCGGTGGCGCCGTCCATCACGTAGGCGAAGCGGCCGCCCTCGCTTTCGACAAAGGGCCCGCGCGGCAGCAGCAGCACGTTCTTGCGCTCCTCGATCAAGAGGCGCGCGCCGACCCGCTGGCTCTGGCGCAGGCCCTTGGGCTGCTCGCCGTTGAAGCGCACGCG
>JBDSTZ010000284.1:0-5114 GCA_039927975.1 Massilia sp.
CGGAACAGCGGCGCACCCAGCGGCGCGACCACGGCCATCACCAGGTAGCGGGTGTCGGCCAGGAAAGGCGCGGTCTCGGCGGGCTTGCCCAGCGGCTTGACCGCAGTGCCCTTGTAGGCCGCCTGCGCCAGCTTGTGGGTCATCGTGTACGTTTCGGCGTGGGTGCGCGGCAACTGATCGATGGCGAACAGGGTCGGCGCCATCGCCATTTTGGTGCCGCCGGCCAGCAGGTGGGCTTCGAAATGCGCGGCCAGGGTGCTGGCGATGTCGGCCGGAATCGTGCCGGAGGCGATCGAGAAGCGCGTCCAGGCCAGGATGGGCGCGGCCACCAGCAGTGCCTGGTACGAGGTCTCGACACCGTCGACCTGGTCGACCAGGATCGACGATTCGCTCACCGCTTCCACCCCTTCCATCAGGGTGTCGTAGGCGTTCAGGTCTTCCTTGAACAGCACGTTGAGCGTGGTGTCGACCGCGTCCTGGTGGTTCAGCTTGAGCAGCTTCTGCAAGTGAATGTCCAGCTGGCGCTCCCAGGCGCGCTCTTCGATGCGGCTGGCCGATTGCACGATGGCTTGCGAAATGCTGATCAGCCGTTGGCTTTCAGCCGACAGCTTATGGGAGGAATCTTTGGATGGACGACGCATGGCGCTATAAGAGTCTTTATAAAATGAAAAGAATTGGACCAAGGTTGGGAGGTCATGATAAACCCTTATGACCGTATTGTAGTTGATTCAGCCACGAACCATCCTTATGCTTCATGGCGTGCTGATTCCCCAAGAAAAAAGCTCCATTGCTGGAGCTTTTCGGGTGTGGATTCGCGGACGACCGTTCGGTTCAGGCCGCCGTCGCCCTGGTACGCATGCCAAGCCGGTCGAGCAGGGCGCGGTCGGCGTCGACCTCGGGGTTGCCAGTCGTTAGCAGCTTGTCGCCGTAGAAGATCGAATTGGCGCCGGCCAGGAAGCACAGCGCCTGCACCGCCTCGCCCAGCTCGCGCCGGCCGGCCGACAGGCGCACGCGGGCGGTCGGCATGCTGATGCGCGCCACCGCGATGGTGCGCACGAACTCGAACGGGTCGAGCGCTTCGGCGCCGTGCAGCGGCGTGCCCTCGACCTGCACCAGGTGGTTGACCGGCACCGATTCCGGGTACGGCCGCATATTGGCCAGTTGCGCGATCAGGCCGGCGCGCTGGCGGCGCGATTCGCCCATGCCGACGATGCCGCCGCAGCACACTTTGAGCTCGGCCTTGCGGACCCGGTCGAGCGTGGCCAGGCGGTCGGCGTAATCGCGCGTGCTGATGATGTCGCCGTAGATTTCCGGCGCGGTGTCGAGATTGTGGTTGTAATAGTCGAGGCCAGCCGCCTTGAGCGCTTCGGCCTGGCCGTCGCCCAGCATGCCGAGCGTGGCGCAGGTTTCCAGGCCCAGCGCCTTTACCTCGCGCACCATCTCTTCGACCTTTTCGAGATCGCGCGCCTTCGGTTCGCGCCACGCCGCGCCCATGCAGAAGCGGGTCGCGCCATGCGCCTTGGCCTGGCGCGCGGCGTCGAGCACTTCTTCGAGCGGCAGCATTTTCTTGGCCGTGACGCCGGTGTCGTAGCGCGCCGCCTGCGGGCAGTAGCCGCAGTCCTCGGAACAGCCGCCGGTCTTGATCGACAACAGGGTGGCAAGTTCGACCTCGGACGGGTCGAAATTGGCGCGATGCACCTGCTGCGCCTTGAACAGGAGCTGGTTGAAGGGCAGGTCGAACAGCGCCGTCAGCGCGTCGACCGACCAGGCCGCGCCGTCGGCGGGCAGCGGCGTGGCGCGCGCGTGGAAGTGCAGCGGGCGGGCGGTCATGACGCGCTCGACTTGCTGGACAGGAAGGCGCGCCAGCCGCCATGGCGGGTGATTTCCTGCGCGTCGGCGAGCGCGTGCGGCTCGCAGATGAAGCCTTTGACCCAGCGGCCGTCGGCCAGCTCGAGCGAGCCGATGCCGAGCGGCGCCGGCACTTCGGCCACCACTTCGCCGAAGGTGCGCAGCGGCAGTTCCCAGACTTCCACTTCGATCGCGGCGCCGCCGCTGGCGACCCGTTCGAGACCCGGCTTGGGCGGCACGCTGCCGGCCAGCGCGTACAGCCGGTAATTGGCCTGGGTGCGCGTGCTGATCAGCTTGCGGGCGCCGCGCTCGACCAGTTGCCAGTTCAGTGGCATGCCCTCCAGGTGGGCGCCGACGACCGCCAGTTGCACGGTCGGCTCGGAAAATGGCAAAGGCTGGGCGGCGATCGAGGCCGTGGCGATCACACGCTCCTGCCAGGCCGGCGCGAAGGCTTGCGCCGCCACGGCCAGGCGGTGATCGGCGCCGCAGCCGCCGATCAGGGTCACGCCGAACGGCAGGCCGTCGCTGCGGCCGATGGCCGGCACGGCGAGCGCGGCCATGTCGAAGAAGTTGACGAAATTGGTGTAGTGGCCCAGTTCCGAGTTGCGCTTGACCGGTTCCTCGGCCAGCGCGGCGATGGTCGGCATGGTGGGCGCGGTCGGCACGATCATCAGGTCGAAGCCTTGCAATTGCTCGTCGGCGGCGCGGCGCAGTTCGGCCAGCCGGTATTGGCCGTTGAAGGCGTCGACCGCGTTGTAATTGGCGGCCTGGCCGATGATGCCGGCGACCACCGGGTCCATCGCGGCTTGCTCGCGGTCGAAGAAGTCGCCCACGGCGGCCATGCGCTCGGCGACCCACGGGCCTTGATAGAGCAGCAGGGCGGCTTCGCGGAAGGGCGTGAAATCGATCGTGCCGAGGTCAACGCCGGGCAGCGCGCGCAGTTTTTCCAGGCTGGCGTCGAAGGCCGCGCGGGCCGCGTCGTCGCCATAGAATTCGAGCTGGGCCGGCACGGCGACGCGGTAGGCGCGGCGCTTCGGTCCCAGTTGCTTGAGCGGGCGCGAGTACGGCTCGGCGGCGTCGTAGCCGGCGGCGGCTTGCGTCACGGTCCAGGCGTCTTCGACGTTGGCGGCGAACACCGAGACGCAATCGAGACTGCGGCAGGCGGGCAGCACGCCCTTGGTGCTGAGCAGGCCACGGCTCGGCTTGAGGCCGACGATGTTGTTCAGGCCGGCGGGCACGCGGCCGGAACCGGCGGTGTCGGTGCCGAGCGAGAAGGCGACCAGGCCGAGGGCCACGGCGACGGCCGAGCCGGCGCTGGAGCCGCCGGAGACGTATTCGGGGTGCAGGGCGTTGCGCACCGCGCCGTAGGGCGTGCGGGTGCCGACCAGGCCGGTGGCGAACTGGTCGAGGTTGGTCTTGCCGACCAGCAGGGCGCCGGCGGCCAGCAATTTGGTCACCACGGTGGCCGATTCGGACGGCGTGTAGGCGAAGGCGGGGCAGGCGGCGGTGGTCGGCATGCCGGCCACGTCGATGTTGTCCTTGACGGCGAAGGGGACGCCGAACAGCGGCAGTTTGTCGAGCACGGCGGCGCCGAACTCGTTGAAGAGGGCGTCGAGGCGGGCGGCCTGGGTGCGCAGCTCGGCGTCGGCGACGCGGGCGATCCAGACTTCGGGACGGTCGGCGCGGTCGATGCGGGCCATCACCTGTTCGACCAGGGCGCCGGGGGTGAGCATGCCGTCGCGGTATTGCTGGCGCAGGGAGGTCAAAGTCAGCAGCATGGAAATCCTTTCTTGGTTCTTGGAGCCGAGGCAAAAGTCTTCTAACGTCATCCCGCACATGGGGAGATTTCGGTATCTTTTAACGTCGTCCCCGCGCAGGCGGGGATCCATACCACTCGTTCCTCACGTGGTATGGGTTCCCGCCTGCGCGGGAACGACGGGGCCTGCTTTGGTAACTTCTTTAGCCTAAGCCGAGATCAGAACCCGTAGCTCAGGCTACCAACCAGCTGGTTCTTCTGCTTGACGCCAAAGCGGTTGTCGCCGCCCAGGATGCCTTGCAGGCCCCAGGTGAAGCCGGTCTTGCCGATCGGCTGGGTGATGCCGACGATCAGGTGGCGGAACGCGCCGCCCACTGGTTTGCCGCCGGCCATGCAACCGTTGGTGAAGAAGCTGCTGCCGGCCGGGCAGTCCGCGCCTGCCGCCGTGTCACGGGTGCCGAGGAATTTGCCATCCTTCTCGTAACGGTACATGCCCAGCGAGGTGGTCAGGGTGATGTCGTTCGGCAGCGGCTTGACGTAGTTCAGCGTGATGTAGGTGTCGCCGGCGTTGCCCCACACGACGTCCTGCAGCAGCGTCTGCGCCGACAGCGTGAAGTCGCCGTAGCCGACGGCCAGCTTGCTTTCAAACGCGTCCGAGTTCTTGCCATTGAAGTAGACGTAGCCGGTCAGGCCGACGTTGTAGCTGAAATCGCCCGACTTGAAATTGTAGCCGCCGTAGATGTCGTTCTCGATCGACTTCTTGGTCTGGAAATCGCTGATCGAGCGGTCGCCGTAGGAATCGCCCAGCTGCTTGTACGAATAGTTGATGGTCGAGCCGAAGTAGCCGAGGTAGAAGCCCGATGGATCGCTCCAGTCGGCGCCCCATTGCAAGGCCGGGCGCTTCGATTCGGGCGCGTCGGCGCCGGCGTTGCCGAGCGGCGCGCCAGGGCCGTAGGTCGAGGTGATGCCGCGCAGGACGTAGCGGCTGACCAGGTCGATGTGGCCGGTCCAGCTCGCGGCCGCCGGGGCCGCCGGCGCGTCTTCCGCGAAGGCCAACGGGGTGGCGAACAGGCTTGCAACGAGGACGGTCAGTGCTGTTTTGGTGAAGATGGTCATGCCAGACTCCTTGGGTTGGTGGATTATTTATGCAGCGTATTTATGCAGCGGTGGTGACGGATTCTTTGACGATCGCGATGCGTTGCCCGGCGTTGACCGGCATGCCTTCGCCGACCAGCCATTCGACCAGTTCGCCGGAGGCCTGGGCCAGCAGCGGAATTTCCATCTTCATCGATTCGAAAATCGCGATGGTGTCGCCTTCGGCCACGCTGTCGCCCGGCGCGACCAGGATCTTCCAGACGCTGCCCGGCACCACCGCCGAGATGAAGCGGCTGCCTTCGGGCAGTTCGGTGTCCTCGCCGGCGCCGGCCGCCGCCTCGTCGCTGGTGAATTCGTTCTGGCCGCTGGCGATCCAGCGCTCGCGCTCGGCGTCGAAGGCGGCTTGCTGGCGTTC
>JBDSTZ010000285.1:0-16601 GCA_039927975.1 Massilia sp.
GGCCGACCCCGAACGCATCCGCGACGACCTGGCCGCCAACATGACTTGCCAGGTGCGCTGGGGCGACGCCGTGCGCCACGCATGGGAAAGGGGCGCGCGGCTGGCGCTGGAAATGCCGAGCGGGACCGTGCTGACCGGCTTGACTTGCCCGGTGTTCGAGGGCGGAATGGCGCTCGCCTGCGAGACGACCCGCGTCGACAGCGTACTGGCCCACATCGCGCGCGAACGCGGCGCCGCCGGCGCCTGAGACGCGCGGCGGCCGGCGCGCGTGGCTACAAGGCCTGGCCCAGGCGTTTTTCGAGCAGGCTGCGGAAGGTGCGGCTCACCTTGGTACGGCCGCCGTGCTTGAGCACCACCTCGAACTCGCCGTGCGAGATCGGTTCGAGATGCTGCACGCTCTCCAGATTGACGATGGCCGAGCGGTGGATGCGCACGAACAGGGCCGGGTCGAGCTTGTCGGCCAGCAGGTGGATCGGCGAGCGGTACAGGATCGCCTTGCCGCCGATGTACAGGTTGACGTACACGCCGACCGCTTCGATCCAGTCGATGTTGGCCGCCTTGACGAACTGCGTGGTGCCGGCCGACTTCACCACCAGCCTGTCCCAGCGCTCCGATTCGGCCGCCGCCATCGGCGCCTGGCGGTGTTCGGCCAGGCGCCGGTTAATCCGCATCATGGCCGCCTCGAAGCGCTCGTCGCTGTAAGGCTTGAGCAGGTAGTCGAGCGCGTTCGCTTCAAAGGCGCTGATCGCGTGCTGGTCGTAGGCGGTGACGAACACGGTCACCGGCATGCGGTCGAGGCCCACCGCGTCGACCACCTCCAGGCCCGACTGGCCGGGCATCTGGATGTCGAGGAACACCACGTCCGGGCGCTGGCCGCCAATCAGTTCGATGGCCGCGTTGCCGTTGGCCGCCTCGATGATTTCGCTGACGTTGGGGACCGCGCGCAACAGGTCGGCCAGGCGCCGCCGCGCGGGCGCCTCGTCGTCGACGATCAAGGCTTTCACCGGCTTAAGCGATGGCGTGGTCATGGCGTTCCTCATTCGTTATCGACAATGGCAATGAAATGCGCGCCTCGGTGCCACCCTCGGCGCGCGGCCCGACCGCGAAATCGCAGGCGCCGGCCGGGTACATCGCCAGCAGGCGTTCACGCGTGACGCTCAAGCCTTGTCCGGCCGCGTTGTCGATGCGCCAGCCGGGCGGCAGGCCGGCGCCGTCGTCGCTGACCCGGATCTCGACGCTGGCGCCGACCAGGCGCGCGGCCACCTCGATGCTGCCGCCGCCGGCGCGCGCGGCGATACCGTGGCGCACCGCGTTTTCCACCAGCGGCTGGAACAGCTGGGAAGGAATCCGTGCCTGCTCGACTTCCGGCGCCACCGACAGCGTCACCGTCAGGCGATTGTTCAGGCGCAGCCGGTGCAGCGCGAGATAGTTGTCGAGGAAGGACATCTCCTCGGTCACGCTCAGTTGCGTGCGGTCGCGCGTGGCCAGCGAAAAGCGCAGCAGGTCGCCCAGGTGCTCGATCATCCGGCGCGCCACCCTCGGCTCGTGCTCGACGCGCGCCGAGATGCCGGCCAGGACATCGAACAGGAATTGCGGATCGAGCTGGAAGCGCAGCGCGTCGAGCCGGGTCTCCAGCAACCGCCGCTCCAGCCGTTCGAGCGCGATCGTGTCGCTCAGCTGGCGCCGATAGTACTTCACCGCTTGAAGGGTACCGATGATCAGGCCATACACGAAGAGCGCCCACAGCCACCAGTCGATCAGTCCGGACGGCAGTGCCCAGGGATTCCATTTGTTGAGCCCGAGCTGGTACTCCAGCGAGGCGGCGACGCCGACGTACAGGGCGGGCAGCGCAATGGCGGCGACGACGTGGGCTGCGAGGAAGGGCGCCAGGCTCCACCCGGCCGCCGACAGGCGCCGGTCGACGGCGGCGATGAGCGGCGTGAACGCGCCCCACAGCCACCAGTTCATCATGGTGGCGATGACGATGTCGGCGCCGCCGCCGACTCCCTCACCGCGCAACACCGACGGTAGCGCAAACAGGGCGCCGATGGCGATCCAGGCCATCGTTGCGATGGCAAGGCGTGTTTTCAAATGTCTCACTTGCCGAGCCTTCCCCCTCTTGAACCGACGCGCCACCGGGCCGCCTGACCGCCCGTTTCGTAGGCGCCGACTACCGTCCTGTAACAACGCGATCCGGACTGCCACAAACCCTTTGCAAGGTGGGCTTGCAATTGGGCATTCTACCGTAATCAGGAGCCCGCTCACCAGTCAGGATCGCAGCCGGTGGGCGTTGACGAGAAATTGCACAGTGTCGGGGGGGCACGTTCCGCGCCCATGACACCGAGGCAAGCATATTTGGTGAAATCATGGCAAAAGCACATCGTATTGCGCTGCTGTTCAACGCAAACAAATCATTCGACCGCGAGGTCATGGCCGGCATCGCCGGCTACCTGGGCAGCACCCGCGCCCCGTGGGATCTGTTCCTCGAAGAAGACTTCCGCCTGCGCCTGCAAGGCATCGAGGATTGGCAGGGCGACGGCGTGATCGCCGACTTCGACGACCCGGCGGTGGCGGCAGCCCTGTCGCGCTGCCGCGTGCCGGTGGTCGCGGTGGGCAGTTCCTACGCCAGCGACGGCGAGTATCCGGCCGGCGTGCCGTACGTCGCGACCGACAATTTCAAGCTCATCAAACTGGCGCACGACCACCTGATCGATGTCGGCCTGCGCCGCTTCGCCATGTTCAGCCTGCCCCAGGCGATGGAAAACCGCTGGGCGCAGGAACGCGAGCACGCCTTCCACACGCTGATGCAGCGCGACCACATGGACACCGAGATCTACCGTGGCTGCGGCACCAGCGCGCTGTCGTGGGACGAGGCCGTGCAAAGCCAGATTGCCTGGCTGCAAAGCCTGCCCAAGCCGATCGGCATCATCGGCGTGACGGACGCGCGCGCACGCCAGCTGCTGCAGGCTTGCATCATCGCCGGCATCGAAGTGCCCGAACAGGTGGCCCTGATCGGCATCGACAACGATCCGCTGGTGCGCGCGCTGACCCGCATTCCGCTCAGTTCCGTGATCCAGGGCGCCCACGAGATGGGCCGCCAGGCGGCCGAGCTGCTCGACCGCATGATGCACGGCGACCGCGTCACCGACACCCGCATCCTGGTGGCGCCGGCCGGCATCAACGCGCTGGCGTCGAGCCAGCACCTGCCGGTCAACCACCCGCACGTGATGCGGGCGCGCTATTTCATCCGCCAGTACGCCTGCCAGGGCATCAAGACCGACCAGGTGGCCAGCTACGTGGGCGTGTCGCGCTCCTCGCTCGAAGCCTACTTCCGCCAGGAACTCGGCTGCACCGTGCACGACGTCGTGCTCGGCTTCAAGCTCGACGCCGCCAAGGCCGGCCTCGAACGCGGCGACAAGAGCATCGCCGAAGTGGCGCTCGGTTGCGGCTTCGGCTCGACCCAGTACATGCACCTGGTGTTCAAGCGCGAACTGGGCTGCACGCCGCGGGCCTACCGCGACTGCGCGCGCGCGCTGGCCGCCTAGTCGCTTTTCGCCGGCGCGACAAGGGCGCCGCTGGCGAGCGGCGAGGTGACGCCCCCAATTGTGTGCTTACCGCGTTTTCCGCACGTTCAGGCCCACGATTTTCCAATCTCGAGGGCACGCCGCCGTCGGTCACCGTCAACTATTTCGGCAAGAGCCGCTCTATCTGCCATGAAAAAAGCGCAGCAAGGTCAATCGCCTTGCTGCGCTTTGCGCCAGCTTGAATATCGTTTCACCCGGCGTGTGCCCGGCCGGGTTACTGATGGCCTATCGCGGCGCGCTCACATAATCGGCTTGCCATTGACATCGTAAGTGGCCGCATCCAGGTGGACGATCACGCTGCTCGCCTTCGGATCCATTGCGTCGGCCGCGAGCATCACGCGGTAATCGCCGGCGGCGATCCGCCACGTCTTGCTGGCCGAATCATAAACCGCCAGCAGGCGCGGATCGACGCTGACGCTGGCCTTGACGCTCGCCCCCGGCGCCAGCATGAATTTCTGGAAGCCGGCCAGGCGCTTCGGCGCTTCCCACCGAATGTTGACCGGTGAAACGTAAATCTGCGCCACTTCCTTGCCGGCCAGCTTGCCCAGGTTCTTGACCGTGAACGAGGCGTGCAACACGCCGTCCTTGACGCGAGCACCCAGGTTCGACAAGCCGAATTCGGTGTACGACAGGCCGTGGCCAAACGGGAACAAGGGCGTCAGGCCGTGCAGGTCGAACCACTTGTAGCCGACCGCCGCGCCTTCGTGGTACTCGACGTCGAAGCGGCGGTCCTTCACTTCCGGATAACCGTCGAGCGCCGGCCTTGGCAATTGCGCCTCGGACGCCGGGAAGGTCACCGGCAAATGGCCCGATGGATTGACCTCGCCGAACAGCACGCCGGCGATCGCCTCGTCGCCGCTGGTGCCGGTGTACCACGCCTCGACCACCGCGCCCACTTTCGGCAGCCATGGCATCGTCACCGGGCCGCCGGTCTGCAGCACCACCACCGTGTTCGGGTTGGCCGCCGCCACCGCCGCGATCAGCGCATCCTGCTTGTTCGGCAGCGACAGATTCGGCACATCCATCGCCTCGGCCGTCCACTGCGTGGCGAACACGACCACCACATCGCTGCCGGCGGCCAGCGCGGCGGCGGCGGCCGGATCGGCGCCGTCGTTGTAGCTGACGGCCGCGCGCGGCAGGCGCCGCTGCATCGCCTTCAATGGCGACGCCGGGTAGTACATGACCGGACCCGGCCAGGCCTTTGGCTCCAGCCCCGGCACCGCGTTGCCGCCATTCGGATACACCAGCGACGAGCCGCCGCCGGCGATCACGCCGCGGTCGGCGTAACCGCCAATCACCGCGACCTTCTTCACCGCTTTGCTCAAAGGCAGAAGGTGATTGGCGTTCTTGAGCAACACCATGCCGTCCTGCGCATCCTTGAGCGACACCAGCGCGTTTGCCTTGAAGTCGATCGTGTTGGGGGCCGGCGTGACCGGCTTGTCGACCACCCCGTGTTCGAACATCGGCTGCAGCACGCGGCGCGCCATGTCGTCCAGCCGTTCCTGCGTGACCCAGCCATTCAACACCGCCTCCTTGAGCGGCGGGCCGAAATAATCGGCCAGGTCGAACGGCATGCCGGACTGCTGATCGAGGCCGGCGTTCGCCGCCGGCACCGTGCTGTGGGTGGCGCCCCAGTCGGACATCACCCAGCCCTTGAAGCCCCAGTCCTGCTTGAGCACTTCGTTGAGCAGATAGTTGTTCTCGCAGGCGTACACGCCGTTGACACGGTTGTAGGCGCACATCACGGCGCCGGGATTGCCGTCTTCCTTGGCGATTTGCAGGGCCAGCAGATCGGAGCTGCGCGCGGCCTGGTCGTCGATCTTGACGTTGAGCGTGGTGCGCCCGGTCTCCTGGTCGTTCAGGGCGAAATGCTTGAGGGTCGAGACCACCTGGTTCGACTGGATGCCCTTGATCTGGGCGCCGACGATTCGTCCGGCCAGCAGCGGATCTTCGCCGCCGTATTCGAAGTTGCGGCCGTTGCGCGGCTCGCGCATCAGATTGACGCCGCCGGCCAGCAGCACATTGAAGCCGAATGCGCGCGCTTCCGCGCCGATCATGGCGCCGCCTTCATACGCCGTCTTCAAGTCCCAGGTCGCGGCCGTGTTCATCCCCGACGGCAGCGCGGTCGCTTGGCGCGCCTCGGGGCCGGCCTGGCTCGCCACGCCCAGTCCCGCGTCGGTTTCCCACAGGTGCGGAATGCCGAGCCGCGCGACGCCGTACACGAAGCCGGCCGATTGCTGGCGCACCTCCGGTGGACGCTTGAAGCTTTTCCAGTCGGCGTCGGCGCCCAGGTAGCCGAACACCAGCTTGAGCTTTTCGTCGAGCGTCATTTCCTTCACCACCAGCGCGGCGCGTTCATCGGCGCCGAGCGCCTTGTTCATCCATGGCATGGCGATCGGCGCCGTGCTCACGGCGGCACCGTCGGCGGCCGCCAGCGGCAAAGCCGTGCAGGCGGCGAGGGAGACAGCCAGCAGGCTGAGTTTTTTCTGGAGTGGCATGGTGAAGGTCGGATAGGTTGAGGATCGAATCGGTGGGCCGCGTCGCCGCCCGGTACCGCTAGAACCGGATAGTGTGACGATTCGCACCGGAGCACGCAATTACAAAAATCACCAGAGGGATGAAGCTTTTTTCACAGCGGCCAATTGTGGCGCGTCATACACAAACTGCGCAATTTCATTGGTGTGCTTGGTGATTTTTAGAATTGCCGCGCCGGAGTGCGGTCGACAGAATGAAGCACCCGCATATCGCGGGCAATAACCATATAAAAATGCGCTCCATCGATGGGGCCACGCGAGAGACCGACAATGAACCTTCCATGCCGACGCGCTTGCACGTCAATACATCGCGCCAGTCGCGCACTCACATTGCTGCGCTTCGCCGGCTTCGCGCCGGGCGAGGCGAGGGACTGAGAAAAGCGCCTCGGGTGGCGCCGAACGTCGCCTTCCGCCATCGCGCGCCACGCGTTTTTATTATCGATAGTGCCAGCCGCCGCCATCGGAAGCGATGACGGCGGCTTTATACCGACCTCACCTTAATTCTCCTTGAAGCCATGAACAAGACCTCCCTCCGCCTGTTGGCAAGCCTGTGCATCCTGGCCGCGAACGCCGCGAACGCCGCGAACGCCGCGAACGCCGCGAACGCCGCACCGGCGATCGCGCCGATTCCCCAACTCGTCGAGAAGGATGGCCACTACGCGCTGCTCGTCGACGGCGAGCCATTCACCATGCTCGGCGCGCAGGCCCACAACTCGAGTAACTACCCGGGCGCGCTGAAACAGGTCTGGGCGGCGATCAAGGACGCCAACGCCAACACGCTCGAAATCCCGGTCGCCTGGGAGCAGGTCGAACCGGTCGAAGGCAAGTTTGATTTCTCCTACCTCGACACGCTGGTGGCCGAGGCGCGCCAGAACAAGGTGCGCCTGGTGCTGCTGTGGTTCGGCTTCTCCAAGAACACCGGCCCGGCCTACGCCCCGGAGTGGGTCAAGTTCAACAACGCCCGCTTTCCGCGCATGATCGACAAGGAAGGCAAGGTCATTTACAGCATGTCGCCGCACGGCGCCGATACCCTCAAGGCCGACAAGAAGGCCTTTGTCGCCATGATGACACACCTGAAGAAAATCGACGGGGCGCGCCACACCGTCATCATGGTGCAGGTCGAAAACGAGGTCGGCACCTACGGCACCGTGCGCGACTTCAGCCCGGCCGCCGAACAAGTCTTCCGCGCCCCGGTGCCGCCGGCGGTCCTGGCGCGCAAGAAGTCGCCGGTTGCCGGCGCCGCCAGCGGTTCCTGGTCCGAAGTGTATGGCCCTTACGCCGACCAGTACTTCCACGCCTGGGCGATCGCCAGCTACATCGAGGAACTGGCCAAGGCCGGCCGTGCGGTCTACAACCTGCCGATGTACGTCAACAACGCGCTGCGCGATCCGGTCGAGCCGATGGCGCCGTGGAAGGGCAACTTCGCCAGCGGCGGCCCGACCTACGACGTGATCGACATCTACAAGGCCGCCGCGCCGCACATCGACATCGTCGCCCCCGACCTCTACGAGTCCCGCTCGTCCAGGGTCACAGCCAACTTTGACGGCTTCCAGCGCAAGGACAACGCGCTGTTCGTGCCGGAGATGGGCAATTCCGCCACGTTCGTCCGCTATGTCTACCAGGTGCTCGGCCGCGGTTCGATCGGCATCGCGCCTTTCGGCATTGACTACGCCAACTACCGCAACTACCCGCTCGGCGCCAAGGTGAGCGACAAGACCATGGTCGAGCCTTTCGGCCGCATCTACACGGCGTTCCGCCCAATGGAACGCATGTGGGCCAAGTGGGCGCTCGAAGGCCGCACCCAGGGCGTGGCCGAAAGCGACGAGCGCACCGCCCAGAACATGAACTTCAAGGACTGGAACCTGAACGTCTCGTTCCGCCAGTGGCAGTTTGGCGAACAGCCGGAAGGGCCGGACATGAAGGACGTCCCGCCCGGCATGGAATCGCCGTCGGGAGGCGCTGCCGTCGCCCGCATCGGCGACGACGAGTTCGTCATCGTCGGCCACAACGCCCGCGTCAAGGTCTGGCCCGACGGCGCCAACAAGGGCAAGAACGCCGGCTACGCGCGGGTCGAGGAAGGGCGCTTCGACGCCCGGGGGAAATGGGTCATGGAGCGCAACTGGAACGGCGACCAGACCGATTACGGCCTCAATCTGCCGGCCACGCCGGTCGTCCTGAAAGTCCGGATGGGTTCTTACTGATCGCCGGATCGGTCACAGTCACACATAACAGTCACACATAACAGCCACACAAATACAGTCACATCCAACTACGTCGACAGCGAGAGACAATATGCGATTTCAACCAATGATTCACACCGCCGCCGGCCTGGCCCTGCTGGCGACAAGCTACGCCAGCGCGGCCGGCTTTGAAAAAACCGCCACCGGCATGGTCGTCAAACCAGAGCGCGGCGCGGTCAGGGAAATCCGCCTGGAGGTCATGAGCGGCAACATCATCCACGTCCTCAAACTCGACCAGCCGGGCAAGGAGATCACGCCGTCCCTGATGACGGTGGCAACACCCTGCGCCTGCACCTTCACGGTCTCCGGCAACGGCAAGACTGTCACCCTAAAGGCGGAAAAAATCTCCGCGACCGTCAACCTGGCCGACGGCTACGTGCAGTTCGCCGACGCCAAGGGCAAGGTCTTCCTCAAGCAGGCCAGCGAGCAGGTCGCCCCGGTCGCCATTGGCGGCAAGCCCTTCCTGGCGGTGACCGAAGGCTTCAACCACGGCACCAGGGATGCGTTCTACGGCCTTGGCCAGCACCAGAACGCCCAGATGAACTACAACGGTGAAGACGTGCTGCTGGCCCAGCACAATATGGACGTCGCGGTGCCTTTCGTCGTCTCGGACAAGAACTACGGCGTCCTGTGGGACAACAACGGCATCTCGCGCTTCGGTAACCCCAAGGCCTACGGCACCATGCAGCGCGACCTCAAACTCGTCGACGCCAAAGGCCAGGCCGGCGCGCTCACCGCCCGCTACTACATCGGCGGCAAGCTGGCGCTCGAACGCCGCGAAACCGACATCGCCTACCAGTACCTCAAGGACGTGGCCGAGAACTGGCCGAAGGAACTGCCGACCCTCAAAGAGGTCAAAGAAGAAGTGAAGGTCGTCTGGGAGGGCACGCTCGCCTCCGACAAGCCCGGGGTCCACAAAATGCAGATGTACTCGTCCGACTATGCCACTTTGACCATCGACGGCAAGCAGCTGCTCGACGTCTGGCGCCAGAACTGGAACCCGTGGTACCACAATTTCGAGGTCAACTTCGCCAGGGACAAGCCGGTCAAGTTCCTGCTCGAATGGAAGCCGTCCAGCGGCATGGTCGCCATTACCCACAGCGATCCGCTGCCCGCCGCCGAACGCCACTCGCTGACCCTGTCGGCCGAAGTCGCGCAGGCCATCAACTACCATGTCATCAGCGCCGACAGCATCGACAACGTCATCGCCGGCTACCGCCACCTGACCGGCCAGGCCCCGCTCATGCCGAAGTGGACCTACGGCTTCTGGCAATCGCGCCAGCGTTACGAAACCCAGGAACAGCTGCTCGGCACCGTGCGCGAATACCGTCAGCGCCGCTGGCCACTCGACAACATCGTGCAGGACTGGTTCTACTGGCCGCAGGACGGCTGGGGCTCGCACGACTTCGACAAGGTCCGCTTCCCCGATCCAAAGGGCATGGTCGACGAGGTCCACAAAAACCACGCGCGCATCATGATCTCCATCTGGGGCAAGTTCTACTCCAACACGGACAACTACAAGGAACTGGCGTCCAAGGGCTACATGTGGACCAAGAACGTCGAGAACGGCGCGCTTGACTGGGTCGGCCCCGGCTACAAGAACAGCCACTACGACCCCTACACCCAGGAAGCGCGCGACATCTACTACCGCCAGCTCAAGCACAAGCTGGTCGACAAGGGCTTCGACGCCTGGTGGATGGACAATACCGAGGCCGATGTGAATTCGAACACCCGCCCGGAGGATTTCAAGAAGCTGATCGGCCCGACCGTGTATGGCGCCGGCGAGGTCACCTTCAATCCCTATAGCCTGATGCAGTCGAAGGCGATGATCGACGGCCTGCGCCGCGACCAGCCCGACACGCGCCAGTTCATCCTGTCGCGCTCCGGCTTCGCCGGCATCCAGCGCAATTCGACCGCCGTCTGGAGCGGCGACACCGTCTCGCGCTGGAACAACCTGTACGACCAGATCTCGGCCGGCGTCAACTTCTCCATGTCGGGCATCCCCAACTGGACCCACGACATCGGCGGCTACGCCCAGGAAAACCGCTACCAGGCCGGCGACGTCGGCTCGGCCCAGGAAAACCGCAGCGTCGGCGCGGCGCAAATGAAGCCGGAAGACCAGAAGGAATGGCAGGAACTGAACCTGCGCTGGTTCCAGTTCGGCGCCTTCTCGCCGCTGTTCCGTTCGCACGGCGAAGTCGTCAAGCGCGAAATCTACAACCTCGCGCCGGAAGACTCGGTGACCCGCGATTCCATGGTCTGGTACCTCAAGCTGCGCTATCGCCTGATGCCCTACATTTACGCGACCGCCTCCGACACCTATTACCAATCGGGCACCATCATGCGCGGCCTGGTGATGGACTTCCCGCAGGACGAGCGCGTCAAGGACATCAAGGACCAATACCTGTTCGGCCACGCGCTGATGGTCGCGCCGGTCTCCCGGTTCGGCGCGCGCGAGCGCAGCGTCTACATGCCCAAGGGCGCCGACTGGTACGACTTCCACACCGGCCAGCGCTACACCGGCGGCCAGAGCGTCACCGTGGCGGCGCCGGCCACGCGCATTCCGGTGTTCGTGCGCAGCGGCGCCATTGTGCCGATGGGGCCCGTCACGCAATACGTCGACGAGCAGCCCGACGCACCGATTTCGCTGAAGGTCTACACTGGCGCGGACGGCGCGTTCAGCCTGTACGAGGACGATGGAGTCAGCAATGGCTACCAGCGCGGCGAAGCGAGCCGCATCCCGTTCAGCTATGACGACAAGCGCGGCATCCTCACCATCGGCGCGCGGGCCGGTACGTACAAGGGCATGGTCGCCAAGCGCCAGTTCCTGGTCCACTTCATCAAGCCTGGCGTGGCCACCTCGGAGAGTTTGGACGATGCCGACAAGGTGGCGCCCGCACATGCCTGACAAAGCCACCCGCAATATCGCCATCATCGGCGCCGGCAGCGCCGGCTCGATGTTGGCGGGCAGTTCGCGCCACGCACTGGCGGCGCCGGCGAGATCGTGCCCGCCAAATCGTCCTGTCCCGGCACGGTCGGCAACGACGAATTCCCCCGCTGGCCATCCTCTACCAAGTCATTCGGCTGCGCCAAATCAGGCAATTTGCGCCGCTCCCAAGGCCGATCGGCGGTGGTAGCATGCCGGCAGGGTTGAATGTCCATGCGTCGTGCCTGGCGCCGGCGTGCGCCGGGCGACGCCGTCGGGGGCAAACAGAATAAGTAACTTGGGGACCAAATGAGTAAGAAGTCACACCAGACAAGCGCCGGGCTTTCCATCGGCCGGCGCCACATGCTCGTCTCGGCCGGTCTGGCCATGGCCTTTCCCGGTCTGGCCGGCGCAGGACTGACTGCCACCACCGCGCGCGACGGTCGCGAGAGCCTCGCCTTGTGGTACGAGAAGCCTGCCGGCGCCTGGGTCGAGGCGCTGCCGGTAGGTAATGGCCGGCTGGGCGCGATGTGCTTCGGCCGCGTCGCCCAGGAGCGCATTCAGCTCAACGAAGACACCATTTTCGCCGGCGGCCCCTACGACCAGAACAACCCGCTTGCGCGCGAGGCGCTGCCGGTGGTGCGCAAGCTGATCGACGAGGGCAAATTCGCCGAGGCGGCCAAACTGGTCGACACGGCGATGATCGCGCGGCCGAAAGACCAGATGCCGTATGGCGCTGCCGGCGACCTGATGCTCGACTTCCAGGGCCTGGCCGGCGCCAGCGCCTACCGCCGCTCGCTCGACCTCGACACCGCGATTGCCACCACCGGCTTTGCCGATGGCGCGGCCCAGTATGTGCGCGAAGTATTTTCCAGCGTGCCCGACCAGGTCATCGCGATCCGCCTGACGGCCAGCGCCGGCACCCTGGATTTCGATCTCGGCTATCGCCACCCTGGCGACGCCAAATACGGCAGCACCAGTTACGACGGCGCGCCGGCCAAGCAGGGCCAGACCGGCGCACCGTGGGAGCATCGCGAGTCGCTGCGCGTCGAACAGCGTCCGGCCAGCCTCTCGTTGCGCGCCGACGGCGACGGCGCGCTGCTGATCGAAGGGCGCAATATCAGCGCGGGCGGCGTGCCGGCGGCGCTGCGCTACGCGCTGCGGGTCAAGGTGATGGGCGACGGCATCATCACCGCGCGCGGCGACCGCGTCGAAGTGCGCGGCGCCCGCACCGTCACCCTGTTGGTGGCGGCGGCGACCAGTTACGTCAACTACCACGATGTCAGCGGCGATCCGGTGGCCACCGTGCGGCGCCAGACCGAGGCGGCGGCCGGCAAGAGCTACGCGCGCCTGCGCGCCGACCACGTCAAGGCGCACCAGGCGCTGTTTCGCCGCCTGTCGCTGCGCATCGGCCAGGACGATCGCGACGAGCGGCCGACCAACTTGCGCATCGCCGGCATCGAGAAGCAGCCGGATGCCGCGCTGGCGGCGCTTTACGTGCAATACGCGCGCTACCTGCTGATGTCGTGCTCGCGCCCGGGCACCCAGTCGGCCAACCTGCAAGGGCTGTGGAACGAAGGGAACAACCCGCCCTGGGGTGGCAAGTACACCATCAACATCAACACCGAGATGAATTACTGGCCGGCCGAAGCGGCCAACCTGGGCGAGTGCGTCGAACCGCTGGTGCGCATGGTCGAGGACCTGTCGGTGAGCGGCGCCATCACCGCGCGCCAGAGCTACGGCGCGCGCGGCTGGGTGGCCCATCACAACACCGACCTGTGGCGCGCCGCCGCGCCGATCTCGGGGCCCTTGTGGGGCATCTGGCCGACCGGCGGCGCCTGGCTGTGCCAGACCTTGTGGGAGCATTACGAGTACAACCCCGACCCGGCCTGGCTGCGCCGCATCTACCCGCTGCTCAAGGGCGCGGCGCTGTTCTTCGTCGACACCCTGGTCGAAGATCCGCAGGGCAGGGGACTGGTCACCTCGCCCTCGATCTCGCCCGAGAACACCCACCACGCCGGCGTGGCCGTTTGCGCCGGTCCGGCGATGGACCGCCAGATCCTGCGCGACCTGTTCGGCTGGACCCTGCGCGCCCACGCGCTGCTCAAGGACCCCGACGCCGGCTTCGCCACCACGCTGCAGGCCACGCGTGCGCGGCTGCCGGCCGACCGCATCGGCGCCCAGGGCCAGTTGCAGGAGTGGCTGGAGGACTGGGACGCTGGCGCGCCCGAGCAGCAGCACCGCCACGTGTCGCACCTGTACGCGGTCTACCCGAGCGAACAAATCAACCTGCGCGACACGCCCGAGCTGATCGCGGCGGCCAAGGTCACGCTCAACCGGCGCGGCGACCAGTCGACCGGCTGGGCCACCGCGTGGCGCCTGGCGCTGTGGGCGCGCATGGGCGAGGGCGAGCGCGCCTACTCGATCCTGCAAGGTTTGCTGGGACCGGTGCGCACCTACCCGAACATGTTCGACTCGCATCCGCCGTTCCAGATCGATGGCAATTTCGGCGGCGCGGCGGCGATCCTGAGCATGTTGGTGCAGTCGTGGGGCGGCGAGATCCGCATTCTGGCGGCGCTGCCGAAGGCGTGGCCGGAAGGTTCGCTGCGCGGCGTGCGCGCCAAGGGCGGCGTCGAGCTCGACCTCGACTGGGCGGACGGCCGCATGACTCGCCTGCGGCTGCGCGGCAAGCCACACGACAAGGTGCAGCTGCGCTACGGCGAACGCTTGATCAGCGTGGTGCTGGACGCCGCCGGCCGGGGCGCGCTGCGTTAAGCGCTGCGGGCGACGACATTTTTATCTTTGAATGAGACAGGTATGGCAATCTTGAAAAAAGTGTGGCGGATCGCTCCGCTGGTCGTTGGCGCGGCCCTGGCTGCGACCCTTTCCTCGCTGGCCTTTCCGGCCGGCGCCGTCGAATTGAGCCTGTCGCAAGACTGGCGCTTCCTGCGCGGCGACGCGCCAGGCGCCGAGCAGGCCCGCTTCGACGACCGCGCCTGGAAGCAGGTGGTGGTGCCCTACGATTTCGCGATCATGGACAAGGCCGACGGCAGCCCGCCGTTCGACCGCAACGCCGTCGCCGGCCAGGATTCGGGTTATCTGGCCGGCGGCGCCGGCTGGTTCCGCCGTCAGCTGAACCTGAGCGCGGCCGACGCCGGGCGCACGGTCCAGCTCCATTTCGAGGCGGTCTACATGGACGCCGAGATCTGGCTCAACGGTGCACTGGTGGGCAAGCACCTGTACGGCTACACCGCCTTCAGCGTGGACCTGACCGGCAAGCTGCGCGCCGGCGCCAACCTGCTGGCGGTGCGCGTGAAGCACCGCGATCCTTCCTCGCGCTGGTATGCCGGTTCCGGCATCCTGCGCCCGGTCAAGCTCGAACTGCTCGACCCGGTCCACCTGGTGCCCGGCAGCGTGTTCGTCGAGACCGGCGCGGCCGACCAGCAGCACGCGAGCTTGAATGTGCGCGCGGCGATCCGCAACGGTTCGGCCAAAGCGCAGAAGGTCGAACTGCTGTCGAAGATCTACGCGGTGGGCGACGAGCGCATGGTGGCCGAACAGCGCGGCGCCTACACGATCGCGCGCGGCGCGCAGCTTGACGCCACGCTCGCGCTGGCGGTGCCGCAGCCGAAACTGTGGTCGCCCGACGCGCCTCACTTGTACCGCCTGGTGCAGGAAGTGCGCATTGGCGGCGTGCTGACCGACGTGCGCCAGACCCGCTTCGGCATCCGCACTGTGAGCGTCGACGCCCAGCATGGCTTGCGCATCAACGGCAACAAGGTCGTCCTGCGCGGCGGGAATATCCATCACGACAATTACATGCTCGGCGCCGCCGGTTTCCCCGACGCCGACGCGCGCAAGGTGGCGCTGATGAAGGCGGCCGGCTACAACGCCATCCGCAACGCCCACAATCCGGCCAGCCAGGCGACACTCGACGCGGCCGACGAACTTGGCATGCTGGTCATCGATGAAGCCTTCGATATGTGGCGCAAGGAAAAGCGCGGCGCCGACTATTCGCACTTCTACGCCGACAACTGGGAGCGCGATGTCGACAGCCTGGTGCTGAGCGGACGCAACCACCCTAGCGTGCTGTTCTGGAGCATCGGCAACGAGATCCCGGAACAGGGCACGCCCGAGGGCGTGCGCACGGCGCACGAACTCGTCGCGCGCATCCGCCGCCTCGACCCGCACCGGCCGGTGACCCAGGCCATCAACAACGACACGCCGCCCATCGCCGCGCAGTTCGCCGAGCTCGATGTGGGCGGCTACAACTACATGCACTTTGTGTTCGGCCGCGACCACGAGAAGTTCCCGCAGCGCGTCATGTACACCTCGGAGTCGCTGCCCAAGGATGCCTTTGCCTCCTGGCGCCCGGTCGAAACCATGCCCTGGGTGATCGGCGACTTCGTCTGGACCGCCTTCGACTACCTCGGCGAATCGGGGATCGGCTGGATGGGCTACAGCCAGGACTGGCAAAAGCTGGCGCCGTATCCCTGGCACCTGGCCTATTGCGGCGAGATCGACGCGATCGGCAGGAAGCGCCCGGCCGCCTATTACCGCGAAGTGCTGTGGAAGAGCGGGATCGATCCGGTTTCCGCCTTCGTGGCGCAGCCGGCCGGCACCGAGGATCTGCCCAACCGTCACCTGTTTCCGACCGTGCCGCCGCACTACGACTGGGCGCTCGACGACGTCCACCCAAGCTGGAGCTGGGCGGGCCAGGAGGGCAAGCCGCTCGATGTGGTGGTGTACTCGGAATTGCCGGAGGTCGAGCTGTTCCTCAATGGCCGCAGCCTCGGTCGCAAGGCGACCGGTCTCGATAGCGAGTACAAGGTCCACTACACGGTGGTCTATGCGCCGGGCCGCCTGACCGCTGTCGGCTACCGCGACGGCAAGCCGGCCGGCCAGTGGGAACTGCGCACGGCGGGTCAGCCGGCGGCCATCAAGCTGTCGCTCGACCGCCGCCAGCTCGGCGCCAACGGCCTTGACCTGGCCTACCTGAACGCCGAGCTGGTCGACGCCGACGGCGTGCCGGTGTATGCTGGCGCCAGCGACCGCAAGCTCAAGGTCAGCGTGCGCGGGGCCGGTGTGCTGGCCGGCGCCGGCAACGGCAATCCGCAGGACGCCGCCAGCCTGCAGTCGGGCGAGCGGCGCACCTTCCATGGCCAACTGGTCGCGGCCATCCGCGCCGGCACCAGTGCTGGGCCGGTGCTGGTCGAGGTCAGCGGCGAGGGCGTGCCGACGCAGCGCCTGACGCTCGATGTGGTGGCCAGGTAGGCCGCCGAACGGACAGTGCGCGCGGATGCCGGGAAGGCGCCGC
>JBDSTZ010000286.1:0-4702 GCA_039927975.1 Massilia sp.
AGCGCCGATTCGGCCCAAAACGACTTGTTGAAGGTCTGAAAAATTGACGATTGTTGCCGCTGCTTTCGTTCGTCCGCACTGCGACCGATTTCCGGCTAAAAAGACGAATTGATCAGCAGTTCCCTAAACCAATAACGATATGGCAATAGCTGTTTAGTTCCGTGCGATCATGCCGCTCGTCGTAGCTGGCCACTGTTCCGAGCACACGCCATGCTCGACGAGTTAGTCGCCAAGTGGCTCAAGCGCGAGGACATGCAAGGCCGTCCACATCAAAATGACGCCGCCAGGAGCCGGCAGGAGAGCTTCGAAGCGACAAAAAATCGGACGATCATTGGATATCCCGAGGATTTTTGAATGTCCTAGGCAGATTACCAGAATTGCAAGATTGCGTGGATGCCTTCATGTATTGCCTGTTTTCGCCTCGGCATTGTTGGAGCCGAGTACGAACGTCGCCCCTGGCCCCATGCACTTGGCCCGAACATGGTCGGTTTCGGCGCGCTATTCCAAATACCGCCCCATCTCGTCGAGCTGAAATTTCAACGCGAACCGCCGCATCGTCTGCACGAATCCCAAATACCGCACATCCAATCCGTTGATCTCGTCGAGCTGCGCCATCACGCCCTTCACATACCCCACCTTGACCATCTGCCGCAGCGCGTCGAGCTGCTCGGCCGGCGGAAACACCACCGCTGGCTTCTCGGCCACCACCTCGCTGCTGATGCCCTTCGGCGCAGCGTGCGCGATCCACTCGATCCCCAGCCGCAGCCCGATCCAGTCCAGCAGCTCGGCCACATTGACCGGCTTGACGAAGAAATCCTCGGCCCCGATCCCGGCCGGGTTCTCCAGCCCCTTGTCGTACGCGTTGGCCGACACGATCGCGATCGGCACGCTCAAACCCTGCACCTTGCGGATCTGGTAGCTCGCCTCCCAGCCATCCATGAACGGCATCGCCAGGTCCATCAAAATCAGGTCCGGCCCGAACGCGCGCAGCACTTCCAGGCACTCGGTGCCCGACGCCGCCTGCGCCATCACGAAGCCGAGCGGCTCCAGAATATTCACCAGCAGTTCGCGGTCGACCTGCTCATTGTCGACCACCAGGATCTTGCGGCGCGCCCCCGCATACGCCGTGCGCACCCGCTCCGGAATGTCGAACTCGCGCTGCCCCTCGTGCACGCGCGGCAGCAGCAGGCGGATGTGGAAGGTGCTGCCGGCACCTGGCGTGCTGGCCAGCCGCAGCTCGCCGCCCATCAGCTGGATCAGCATTTTGCTGATCGGCAGACCGAGCCCGGTGCCGCCAACCGCCATGTTGTGCCCCGCGCTGCCGCGCGAAAACGGCTCGAAGATCCGCTCGTGCTCTTCGTCGAGAATCCCCGGCCCGGTATCCTGGATCTCGAAGGTCGCCATGTCGCGCGCATAACTGAGCTTGAACACGATGCTGCCATGGCTGGTGAACTTGACCGCGTTGCCGAGGATGTTGATCAGGATCTGCCCCAGCCGCTTGCGGTCGGCCCGCACCACGCGCGGCAGCTCGCCCGTCATCTCGTACCTGAACTGCAGCCCCTTGTTCACCGCCTGCAGCTCGAACATGCGCACGATCTGGCCGATAAAATCGGGGAACTTGAGCGCCTGGATGTCGAAGCTGAACTTGCCGCTCTCGATGCGCGCGATGTCGAGCGTGCCCTCGATCAGCGACAGCAGGTGCTCGCCGCTGCCGCGAATGACCCGGATCGCCTGCTGCCGGTGGTCCGGTATCGACGGGTCGTTGTCGAGCAGCTGCGCGTAGCCGAGGATCGAGTTCAGCGGCGTGCGAATCTCGTGGCTGATGCCGGCAATGTAGCGGCTCTTGGCCTGGTTGGCGTGGTCGGCCTGCTTCTTGGCCAGCTGCAGCTGGGCGTCGGTCTGGCCATGCCGCTCGATCTCGCGCGTCAGCAGGCCCGTCTGGCGGTTCGATTCCTCCTGCGCCACGCGGCGGCTTTCGCTGGTCAGCACCAGCCACCAGGCCAAAATGCCGCTCGCCAGCACCAGCGCGCCGAAGATCTTGAAGAACGCCAGTTTCAGTTGCGGCAGCAGGTGCGGCGCCGAATCGGCCAGCACCGTCTGTTCATGCGCGTAGATCAGCCCGAGCAGGCTCCCCAGCAGCAGCAGGGTGACAATCATCAGCAGCAGATAGTGTCCCAGCCCGCTCGTCAGGTAGCGCCACAGCGACTTTGGCAGCAGCACCTTCATCGCAGCCTCCCATTGCGTGGCGAAGGTCGCATGCGGCTTGCAGACGTCGTTGCAGCGCGCGTCCAGGCAGCAGCACAATGAGCAGATCGGCCCCTGGTAGGCCGGGCAATGCGCCATGTCGTCGGTCTCGTATTCCTTCTCGCAGATGCAGCACTTCTTCACCTTGTCGCTGGCGCCGAATTGTTCGGGCTGGCGCGCGATGTAGTATTTACCCTTGGTCGCCCAGGCGATCAGCGGCGCCGCCACGAAGGCCGTCAGCAACGCGATGAAAGCCGAAAAAGCCTGCGCCTGCTGGCCAAACAGGCCGATGAAGGCCATCACCGACAGCAGCGACGCCAGCAGCATCGCGCCCACCCCGACCGGGTTGATGTCGTACAGGTAGGCGCGGCGAAACTCGATGCCCTTCGGGCTCAGGCCCAGCGGCTTGTTGATCACCAGGTCGGCCACCACCGCCGTGATCCACGAGATCGCGATGTTCGAGTACAGGCCGAGCACCTGGTCGAGCGCCTGGAACACGTCGAGCTCCATCAGCAGCACCGCGATCAGCGCGTTGAACACCGCCCAGACCACCCGCCCCGGATGGCTGTGCGTCAGGCGCGCAAAAAAATTCGACCACGCCAGCGAACCGGCGTAGGCGTTCGTCATGTTGATCTTCACCTGCGAGATGATCACGAAGAAGGCCGTCGCCACCACCGCCAGCGTTGGGTTGCTGAACACCTGCTGGAAGCCGGCCAGGTACATCTGGTTGGGGTTGACCGCCTGCGCCAGCGAGACGCCCGAGCTCACCGCCAGGTAAGCGAGCAGCGCCCCGCCCAGCATCTTGGCGATGCCGAGCAGGATCCAGCCCGGGCCGGCGATCAGCACGCCCAGGTGCCACGACAGCTTGTTGGCCTCGGTCTTGGGCGGCATGAAGCGCAGGAAGTCGACCTGTTCGCCGATCTGGGTGATGAGCGCGACGCCGACCGCCGTCGCGGCGCCGAAGCTGAGCATGTTGAAGTGGGCGTTCTGGCCCGACGAGCCGGCAAACTGCATCAGCTGGCCGAGCAGCTCGGGGCGCTTGTCGATAATGGCGATGAAAGGCAGCGCCAGCAAAATGAGCCAGACCGGCTGGGTCAGCATCTGGATGCGGCTGATCAGGGTCACGCCGTGCGTCACCAGCGGGATCACCACCAGCGCGCTGACCATGTAGCCAAGATAGAGCGGCAGGTGGAAATACAGTTCTAGCGCGTACGCCATGATCGCCGCTTCGAGCGCGAACAGGATGAAGGTGAACGAGGCGTAGACGAACGACGAGATGGTCGAACCGATGTAGCCGAAGCCGGCGCCGCGCGTGAGCAGGTCCATGTCGAGGCCATAGGTGGCCGCGTAGTAGCTGATCGGCAGGCCGGTCAGGAAGATGATCAGGCCGACCGCAAGGATCGCCCAGAAGGCGTTGATGAAGCCGTAATTGACGGCGATAGTGCCGCCGATCGCCTCCAGCACCAGGAAGGAGATCGCGCCGAAGGCGGTGTTCGAGACGCGGAACACCGACCATTTGCGAAACGACTTCGGCGTGTAGCGCAGCGCGTAATCTTCGATGCTCTCGTTGGCCACCCAGGTGTTGTAGTCGCGCCGTATCTTGACGATGCGCTGCGCCGGTTCGGCTTCGGCGGCGGCGGGCTTGGGGACGGATGCGGTCATGGTGATTCCAGGAAGTCGATGCGGACATTAAAGCAAAAAAGCCTGTGGCAAACAAATTTAGCAAGAAGCGGGCCGGGCCGGCAAACGCGGGCAATTACTGCCGCACGGAAACAGTTTGCATTTTCCGGACACGTACTTTACCGTAATACATTGCCAAAATATCAGCCATGCGAAGCATTACCGTCGTGACGGCATCCCTTCTACTTTCGCTTCAAGGATTCAACATGGCATTCACGCAAGTGGCCGTCGGCCACACTGCCCTGCGCGACGCGCAGGAAGCCGGCGCATTCCTGGCCGCCGCCGTCAATTCGCAACTCGGCGGCGCGCAGCCCGACCTTCTCATTCTGTTCGCCTCGCCCGACTTCTCCTACCGCGATCTTCTGGCGGCGCTATCGGCCGGCTGCGCGCCGCGCCTGATGGTCGGCTGCTCGTCGGCCGGGGAGTTTTCCGGCTGCGCCACCGACAATTCGTCGGCCAGCGTGATGGCCATCCGCGCCGACGACATTCTGTTCAACGCCGCCCTCGGCACCGGCTTGCGCGCCGACCGCGCCGCCGCCATGCGCCAGTTGACGCCAGTCTTCAGTGGCGCCAGCAACACGGCGTTCCCGTATCGTTCGGCGCTGGTGCTGACCGATGCCCTGGCCGGCTATGCCGACGAACTGGTGCATGAATTGACGGTGCACACCGGCGGCACCTACCAGCTGTTCGGCGGCGGCGCCGCCGACGACGCCCGCTTCCAGCAAACCCACGTCTTTTATGGCACCGACGTGCATGACGACGCCGTCGTGGTGGTCGA
>JBDSTZ010000287.1:0-17142 GCA_039927975.1 Massilia sp.
ACCAAATACGGTTATCTCGGCGTGGAACTATTTTTCATGATCAGCGGATTTGTCGTCCTGATGACGGCGGCTGCCAGCGCGCGCTTGCGTGACTTTTGCATTTCGCGCGCGGTGCGTCTCTACCCTGCATTTTGGGCATGCTGCACTATCACATACGCTGCCAATGTCGCATTCGCAGCGCCACAGGAATTCACCCTGGACCAATATTTGTTCAACATGACGATGGTAAGCGGCTTCTTCCGGGTTCCCCACATCGACGGGGCATACTGGTCCTTGTTAGTTGAGATGAGATTTTATGCGCTCGTTGCGGCAGTCTTGGCTCTCGGAAGAATTTATCAGGCGCAGCGCTGTCTTGTCCTTTGGTTGCTGGCATGTATCTGGCTAGAAATCCTCGCGCTGTTCCCAATTAACTCCATACCGGCGCCAGCACTGCATTACTTGCGCTATTTCCTGATAACAGAGTACGCGGCGTATTTCATTGCCGGCGCAACCTACTTCCTGATATGGGAGCAGGGTGCGTCCCTGAACAAATTGCTTATTCTTCTCGCGTCCTGGGGCCTCGCAATTTTTCAGTCCGTGGCAATCGTTCGGAAAGTCGTCGACGACAATCAGAAGGCGGCTTTGGACACGACTATCGTCGCCGGCATTTTGACCGTATTTTTCGTCATGATGTTGCTCATTGCGTCACGGCGCACTGGAGCGATCGCAAGCTATCGCTGGCCTTTGGCAGGCGCTGTCAGCTATCCCTTGTATCTTCTTCACCAGAATCTCGGCTACCTGGTTTTTGATCGCCTCTACCCCGCCATCAACACCCATGCGCTGCTTTGGGGAACGATCGTCCTTGTCGTCGGCGCCGCGTATGCAGTACACGCCCTTGTTGAACGACGTTTGGCCTTACGTGTGAAGTCGGCCCTGATTGCGACGCTGACTAGCCGCGCGAGCGCATCATCGAATATATGAGGCGTTGTCCTCCATGCAGCGCCCCGTTTGAAAGGAATGCAGATGTCGAACATTAAACCGGATGCCCAGGATATTGCCATGCTGCATCGGATATTTGGATGGCATGCAATTCCGTGGACTGGGGCTTTTTGCGAAGCGATAAGCGGTCTGGAGACGCAACCTCGCACAATACTTGAAGTGGGCGCCTCCAGACTCTCTGCGCCGTCCCTGTACTTCTTGCGCAAAGGGGGGGCGGTCGACATAACTTGCTACGCCGATGGAGAAATTCCGAGCCTGAAAGCGTTCTGCGGATCGATCTGTGCGGAATACGGTTTACCGATGCCGCGGGTAAGGACACATGACGTGTTCTCGGTATCGGACCAAACTTACGATGTGGTTCTCATGAAAGGCGTCCTCGGCGGCTTGGACAGAAGTCACAATTTGCAGGAATTTTCCAGAGCCATCGACAGTTGCCTCGGAATGTTGTCCGACAAGGGACGCCTTATTATTCTCGACAAAGGCTGGTGTTCTCCCGTTCACAATGTCCTGCTGCGACGCTTTGGTAATGCAGGTAGCACCAACTGGCATTACTTTTCACAGAATGAGCTTGACTCCCTGTCCGGCGACGGCAAGCGGCCGGTGGTGTTCTGGAAGGGATACGCAAGTGTGGGAACCATGCCGTTCAAAGGCTTGCAGCACCTTGCCGATTTCCTTGATACGCGAGTCTTTAACCGATTCCTGTCGCGGAAGGGAACCGTGTTCGCCGCCGTGTACAGCAATGATGGGAGCTATGAAAGGCGCGGGTAAGTGCGCCTATTAACTTTCCCTCGTGCAGTTCCGATACTGGTAGCACAGGCGGGCTGGCAAGCCAGATGGTGCTTGCCGCGACGACGTGGCCGAAGGGGGGCGTACCGGAAGACTAACGGGGCACCAGCTTTTGCCGCATTCCGGCTTCGGTCCGCCTGCGCACCGTCGGCATCGGCAACTTGCTTGTGTATTCCAGCGAAACTAAGCAGCTGTTCCGCCCAAACTGATCCTTGAGGCGAAACTGCGCGGGGAAGGGGAGCGGCTTTGCGCTTAACCGGTCGAGCTCGTCCTACGAGCCCGTTATTCTTGAATTTCCTTTCAGATTGAGCTGAGGGATGGCGCTGCGCGGGGTGTGTCTGTTGACGGCGGCTATGTTTGTGGCCGAGATTGGCGAGTTGCAGCGCGTGGACGGCGCTCAGCAATTGATAAGCTATCTTCGGGCGCCTTCGTCTGGGCGGAGCGCGCCGACGCCAGCCTTAACGGTAACGGCAACCTGCAATTATTACATTGCTCCAACTGGCGCTGACAGCAACGCAGGGACGCTTGATTTTCCATGGAAAACGATCAAATACGGCAGCGCTAAGTTGTCTGCTGGCGAGACCTTGTGTGCTCGCGGCGGAATTTACTACGGCCAAGCCGGTCTGATCTGGAAATCCTCGGGTACGGCTTCGGCACCAGTAACCTTTAAAAACTCTCCAGGGGAAGAGCCTGTCTTTGACGGTCAATGGGGCGATACCGGCACTGAAGGTGACTTTCTTGTTTTCTCTAATAACTCCCACGTCATCGTCGATGGCATCACAGTGCAGCGCTTTGCAGATAAGTATGGCAACGGCGCTATCGATCTTCATAGAGGACTAGGTCCGGTCGATGACATTACTATTCAAAATACTACCTTGACGGACAACGGCAGCAATACGACCCAGGACCATCATATATACATTGCAGCTGGGGTTACCAACGTCACCATTCGAAACAATGTCTTTGTCAGGGCAGCCGGGTCCGCTATCCAGGCCTATCATGCGCCGGCATCTAGCGGTATCAAGATCTATAACAACGTGATGATTGGTGGCGCATTGAAATGCTCCGAGAGTAAAAGCAATCCTTGCTCAGCGGATGAAACTGCGCAATGGGGCGTAATCATTGGTGATGCCGAATCAACCCAGATTTACAATAACACCATCTACGGAATGCAGTATGGCGTCGATTTCAGCTACGGCAGCGCCGGCAAGGGACCGTATATAGTCAAGAACAACCTCATCGTCAACAGCGCGATAGCGGGAATCCGCGTTTCTTCCGCTTATGCGCCATATTTCACCAGTGATTACAACGGCTTCTCTGGCAATAAAAGCGACATCATTTGGAAGGGTGTGGATATGAGCGCGGCCGAGTTTGCAGCCGCGACCCGCAATGAGCGCCATGCGGTCCGGGCCAATCCAATGTTCATCGATGCGCCGGGTGGTGATTTTCACTTGCATGCTGGTAGCCCGATGATTGACAAGGCCAAACCGATGACATTGTTCAAAACCGACAAAGACGGCGTGGCTCGTGTGAAATTTGATATCGGCGCTTATGAGAAAAATAAGTAGTTAGCAGCTTCAACACGGAAATTGACATTGCTTTTTAAAACCCTTGGGAATGGCGTCTCAAGGGTTTTTTCCTTGGCATGCCGTTTTATCAGGAGGCTCCGCCGGCTCTCGCCGCTCGCAGATACCTTACGCTTGTCGCGCAGACAGCCAATCCCATCGATTGTCATTGTCAATCGGCTCATTTTGTATCAGAGGACGCTTTTTTCCAAAGCGGCTTCCGGCGAGCACCTTCGATGGACGAAATCGCGCGCTGCCGGGAGATGTGTGGGCTTCGGTGCGCATGAGAACCCTCGGTAATAGCATCAGACTCTCTTGACTTCTACAAACGACCCGCGCGAAGGTTCGCCCGGCGCGGGTTTTTCTTTTCTGCAACCTCCAATGATCGTTGATTGTCTGGCTGTGTTGCCGGATTCGCCATGCCGCCGGCGGCATATGGCGACTTGTGAATGAGAAATTGTTTTTGCGCATTTGATACTGCAGAAAAATTTTACCGTCAAAAAATTGAACTCTGGAACTTTTAACGGCTCCAACTCGCTCATTCACAAAATGATGTAAGGAAACCTCAGATGAAACAATGCTTCACTTTCGCTTCGGACCGCCGTGTTCATGCCTTGCTGTGCTGTAGCGCAGCTGTATTGTTGTCCGCATGCGGTGCGGGTACTTCCGACGCCGGTAACGGCGAAGCGCTCCAGTCGGCAGCGTATTCGGACATTGGCACGACACAGGCCGGCGCGCCGGTTGCAACTGGTGCGACGAACGCGGCCGGGACGGCTGAGACTGGCGCCCCCGTTCTCTTGGCGGCTGCGCTCACTGCGCCAACAGCGGCCTTGACCTCAACGACAAGCTGCAATTATTACATTGCTCCAACTGGCTCCGACAGTAACGCGGGAACGCTTGCTTCTCCTTGGAAGACGATCAAATACGGCAGTGCAAAATTGTCCGCCGGCAAGACATTGTGTGCTCGTGGTGGAACTTACTACGGTCAAGCCGGTCTCATCTGGAAGTCCTCCGGTACCGCCTCGGCACCAGTGACCTTGAAAAATTATCCGGGAGAAAAGCCTGTCTTTGACGGCCAGTGGGGCGACACCGGCACCGAGGGAGACTTTCTTGTCTTCTCCAATAACTCCCACGTCGTTGTGGATGGCATCACGGTGCAGCATTTCGCAGACAAGTACGGCAACGGCGCCATCGATCTTCATAATGGCCAGGGTCCGGTCGATGACATCACTATTCAAAATAGTACATTGATGGACAACGGCAGCCATACTGCCCAAGATCACCATATTTATATCGCAACTGGCGTTACCAACGTCACTATTCGGAACAATCTTTTTATCCGAGCAGCGGGATCTGCGGTCCAGTCCTATCATACGCCGGCATCCACCGGCATCAAGGTCTACAACAACGTGATGATTGGCGGCACGCTGAAATGCTACTTGAGCAAGAGCAATCCTTGCTCATCGACTGCAACGGCGCATTGGGGTATCGTCATCAGTGATGCCAAGTCTACGCAAATTTACAACAACACCATCTACGGCATGCAGTATGGTATTGATTTCAGCTACGGCACCGTCAGCACAGGTCCTTACACACTCAGGAACAACCTCATCGTCAACAGCACTGTCGCTGGAATCCGCGTTTCTTCTGCTTATGCGCCGTATTTCACGAGTGATTACAACGGGTTCTATGGCAATAGAAGCGACATCAATTGGAAAGGCGCCAATATGAGCGCTGCCCAGTTCGCGGTCTCGACAAGCAACGAGCGTCACGCTGTCCGTGCCAATCCAATGTTCGTCAACGCGGCGGGTAGTGATTTCCACTTGAATGCTGGAAGCCCTATGATCGACAAGGGAATTTCGTTGACTATGTTTAACACTGACAAAGACGGAGTTGCCCGTCCGACTGGTTTGGGTTTTGACGTCGGAGCTTATGAGAAAAGGTAAGTAGGGGCCAGTCAATATAGAATGTAGCTTCCTATTTTTCATCCCCTTGGGACTTAAGGCTCAAGGGGATTTTTTTTGGAAGTTCGCATTCTGCGTTGGCGTTGAGCATGAGGATAAAGCAGCCTGTTCTAGCCAGGCGTTCTCAAAGATTGCGTGCAACACCTTCTGCTGTGCGCTCCAACAGTAGCAAACATTGAAAAACATTCGATTCCGGAGGAGCGCTCCGACGCCAGGCGCACCGACCTGCGTTCGACCGGATCCATCGCTAAATTTTTAGCTGGGCTCGCCGTCCTGTGCCCGCACGCGGTGCCTTCAATTGGCGGGCAGGGTCGGTTTGACCACAGCCCGGACAGGGTGCTGCAGCAGCAAGCGTTTGAGCCAGCGGCGAATCCGGTAAGTCTGGGATTCGAATAGCCGGTACGACAGGTAAGACCCCGCCAGCAGAGTGGCTAGCATGCCCAGGTAAATCGCGAAATGCAGCGGCTCGTGGGGGGACAGCTGGCGCAGTCCCCAGCTTGTGAACGCCCAGTGCTGCAACACGCCGATCAACGGCACATGCAGTACATACAGGCTGAACGAAAATTCCGCGAAGAAGGTGCCGACCTTCGCCAGCGGCCGCCGCAGCTTCGACGAGGCGGCGGCCTTGAATTGCATGCTCGACAAAAAGACCAGGAACACCAGGCTGCACGCCAGGTCCGGCGGCAGGTTTGCGAGGGCGAACGCATCCATATCTCCTGTCAACCGGTAATACACCCACAACGCTGCAAGCAGCATCAGCCAGCCACAGCGCAGCACTGCACCGCACTCAATCCGGACCCGGGAAAACGCCACGCCGAGTAGCCAGATCGCGAAGTAGCCGACGATCGCTGCGGGCAGCATGGTTGCCAGTAGCACGAGCGTGGCCCCGCACGCCACGCGGCGGGAGCGGCCGCGCCCGCGGAACAGTATCACCAGCAGCGGGAACATCAGGTAGTACCAGGTCTCGTTTGCCAGGCTCCACAGTGGGAAGTTGCCGCCAAAAGCGGGCACCGTGATCGTTTGCAGACCGACCAGGTTGGCACCGAAGACCAAGGCGGAGTAATTGTTGTCGGCCGGGGAACCGATGCTTTGCCCACTGATGTCGCCAGTGCCGAGGCCGAAAAGAAGTGTCAACACGAAGGTCGGGATGAGCACGGTCCAGAGGCGCGTCACGCGGTCAATCGCATAGCTGGCAACCGCATCGGGCTGCCCAATTTTGTCGAGCAGGCTGCCTCCGACCAGCCAGCCGCTGATGACGAAAAACAACAGCACCGCGTGGTGCGCGAATCCGGTGGCAAACGCGAACCCCTGGAACCAGCTCGAGGGTTCGGCGACCGTGCGCAGTCCTGGGTACATGGCGGAACGCAGGTGCGCTGCGGCGACCTCGACGGCAGCGAGTCCGCGCAGCAGCGAGATCAGCACCGAATGCCAGCAGTCATCGCCGAGCTGGCTGTGTGAATGGAATGTCAGGGCTGTCATTTTTTTGGTTCGCATCATGAATCCTCGTTGTTGGGTAGTCGAACTCAGACACCGGGCTAGCATGGCGCCGATGCCCGGTCGCGCATAAAACATGCCGCCCGACACCGCCGCGTCGGATCCGACGGCAAAGTTGCCGCCTTTCCGGGCCAGCTCGCCAGGGCGTAATTCCACTTCATGTCGCGGTGAGCCGGCGCCGTGATTGATCAGCAGAATATTCCCGCTGTGCAGTCAATAAATTGTCGCTCATGCGGCTGTCAATCTTTTTGACGATACCAACTTGGTGAGTCGACTAATTGAAACTACGCAGGGAACCTTCCAAACGGATTCCGATCTCCAGCGTACTGACGCGGCTTACGATGGAGCAATGCCAAAACCAGAACTCCCGGCAAAATTTTCGCGCCGGTTAACCTTGATTTTCATCAGTTCAAAAAACCTGATAAATATGATAATCGATTCTGATTATCGATCGTCAACTTTATAGCGCCAAGCCACTGGACGTTTCCTAAACCGATGATTTTGGGAAATGATCATCGTTTGCTTGCCTGCGCGGATTATTGAATGGTCTGCAAATTTTGTAGATCAGCTTGTTGTGCCAGGCACGAATTGCCTGTAGCTATTTTTTTGGCGATGAAGCGTCGAATGTCCTGGGCTACGATTTAACATCAATGCATTAGTATGGGTTTCAAACAATGCGAATTCTCTATATAAATCACTATGCTGGTTCGCCGCGCCATGGCATGGAGTACCGGCCCTATTATCTGGCGCGCGAATGGGTTCGCTCAGGACACGTCGTACAGATCATCGGCTCTGCTCAATCGCATATTCGAAGCACCCAGCCGGAACTCGCCGGGCAGAACCGTTTGGATGAAACGATCGACGGCATTCAATACACCTGGTTCCAAACGCCCAGGTATTTCGGTAACGGGGTTGCACGGGTGCGCAATATGGGTTCGTTCGTCAGCCGTTTGTACATGGAGAGCAAGGCGCTCGCCGCAGCGTTCAGACCTGACGTGGTCATTGCTTCAAGTACCTATCCAATGGACATTTGGCCGGCGCACCGAATAGCCAAACTGGCCGGCGCCAAACTGGTATTCGAAGTCCATGACTTATGGCCGCTGACCCCGATGGAACTGGGCGGCATGTCCCGGTGGCATCCTTTCATCATGCTGGTGCAAGCGGCTGAGGACTTCGCGTATCGCAAAGCGGACGCAGTGGTGTCGCTGCTGCCGAAAGCGCGCCAATACATGGAGTCGCGCGGTATGGCGCCAAATAAATTGCATATCGTTCCAAACGGGATCGATCCGCGCGAATGGTTTGCGGGCGGCCCTGCCTTGCAAGCGGCGGCCGACAAGGTGCTGGCCGCGCTGCACGACCGATCGCACCCTGTCATTGGCTACGCGGGAACTCACGGCACGTCCAATGCGCTGGAAACGTTCCTCCATGCAGCAAAACTGATGCGCGACGAAAAAGTTACTTTCGTTTTGGTGGGCGATGGGCCGGACAAACAAAGCCTGCAGCAGTGGGTGGCGGCAGAACGGCTAGCAAACGTCCGGTTTATCGATCCGATTCTTAAAGCGCAGATTCCCGCTTTGCTTCAGCATTTTGATGTGGCCTACATTGGGTGGCGACGGCAATCGCTCTATCGCTTCGGGATTGCTCCAAACAAGCTGATGGATTACATGATGGCAGCTAGGCCGGTATTGCATGCTGTTGAAGCCGGGAACGATCCTGTGAGTGATGCGCGTTGCGGGTTGACCATCGTGCCCGAAGACGCCTCGGCGACGGCAAACGGCATCCGCGCCTTGCTGTCCGTGGGTGATGAAGAGCGTAAGGCGATGGGGCAACGAGGCAAGGAATTCGTGTTGAATAATCAGACCTATCCTTTGCTGGCACATCGATTTTTGGCGGCGTGCGATAAAAATATTGCTGCTGGAGAATGCAATGTCCAGATTTGATTTTTTGTTAAAAAGGATCTTTGATATCTGTTTTTCCGCCATCGGCCTGGCTTTTTCTTGTCCATTGATCCTCGTTTGTTGGATCATCGCCGCCATGGAAACCCGCAGCAATGGATTTTTCATACATAAGCGAGTGGGGCGGCACGGCCGCCTCTTCAATGTGTACAAGATAAAAACCATGTACGCAAGCGATGGCGAAAGAAGTCCGCTTGCGTCAAATAATATGGCGGCAATCACCAGGTCCGGACGGATTTTCAGGAAGTATAAGCTTGACGAACTCCCCCAGTTGTATAACGTACTGTCGGGTAGCATGAGCATTGTTGGGCCCCGACCCGATGTGCCTGATTATGCCGATCAGCTGGAGGGGAGCGACCGGCTGATATTGCTGCTGCGGCCGGGAATTACCGGGCCGGCATCGATCAAGTACAAGAACGAAGAAGCAATACTCGCCGCCGCCCCCGATCCGGTTTTATACAATGACACGGTCATCTGGCCCGATAAGGTCAGCATCAACAGGGAGTATTTTCTTAAATATTCCTTATTGGCTGATATTAAATACATCGCGCTGACATTTTTAAAGTGAGGGCTCCATGAATACCCCGGTTGCCAGCTGGCCGCGCTTCTCCGAAGAAGAGGCGGCCGCCGTGAAGAATGTTATCTTGTCCAATAAGGTTAACTATTGGACGGGTTCCGAATGTCGCGAATTCGAGAAGGAATTTGCCGCGTGGACGGGGACCGAATTTGCCATCGCACTGTCTAATGGCACGCTTGCGCTGGACCTGGCGCTCAAGGCGCTTGGCATCCAGGCGGGCGACGAAGTGATCGTCACCCCGCGCACCTTCCTGGCCTCTGCAAGTTGCATCGTCAACGCCGGCGCCATTCCCGTGTTTGCGGACGTCGACCCTGACAGCCAGAATATCACCGCCGAGACTGTGAGGACGGTGCTTTCGCCGCGCACCAAGGCGATCATCTGCGTTCACCTCGCCGGTTTGCCATGCGACATGGATCCGATCATGGCGCTCGCGGAAAGGCGTGGCATTTTTGTGGTGGAGGATTGCGCTCAGGCGCACGGCGCGCGCTATAAAGGCCGCAGGGTTGGCAGTATTGGACATGTCGGGGCATGGTCGTTTTGCCAGGATAAAATCATGACCACGGGAGGCGAGGGCGGCATGGTGACCACCAGTTCCCGCCAGTTGTGGCTGGCCATGTGGTCGTACAAGGATCACGGCAAGTCGTGGGAGGCGGTGTACGAGCGCGCGCATCCGCCTGGTTACCGCTGGGTACATGAGTCTTTCGGCACCAACTGGCGGATGTTGGAAACCCAGGCCGTTATCGGGCGCATTCAGTTACAGCGGATGCCTTTGTGGACGGCGCAGCGGCAGGCAAACGCAGGAAAAATTGCCGAGGTGTGTCAGCAATACGCGGCAGTGAGGGTGCCAGTAATCCCGGCCGACGTACAACACGCGTTCTACAAATACTATGTATTCGTCGAGCCGGATAAACTCGCGGATGAATGGACGCGCGACAGGATCGTGAATGAAATTTCGGCCAGAGGGACGCCGTGTGCGCAAGGAAGTTGCTCGGAGGTGTACTTGGAGAAGGCATTCGATAACACGGGATTTCGTCCCAGAAACCGCCTGGCAGTGGCGCAGGAATTGGGCGAAACGAGCCTCATGTTCCTGGTGCACCCGACGCTGACGGAGGCGGACATGCAGCGGACATGCCAGGTGATCGGGGAAGTGTTGTCTATGGCTGGAGGGAAAAACAGTCTGTACGCGCAACTCTGATCCTGGCAGTGGCGGCATGCAGGCGAGGCCCACGACCTCGCCCTGGAGAGACGGTGGCGATATTGATGATGGCGCTGATTGTCGAGATTGGCCATACGGCCGTCATGCTTCCGATGGCCGGCGCGATCGCGGCATGGTTGCTCGCGGGTCGGGCCTGGCAGCGGGCGCTGTGCTGGTGTCTGATGTTTGCTGCCGGCCTGAGCATGGTGGCGCTCTCGAAAATCGCGTTTCTGGGTTGGGAAACCGGCATTCCTTCACTTCATTTCGACGCCCTTAGCGGGCATGCGTTCCGTGCAGCGGCCGTCATACCGGTCTTCTTTTTCGTCGTATTGCAAGGAACACCGACGTCCTGGCGCGCTGGAGGCGTGGCATGTGGGATCGCACTCGGCGTGGGCATCGCCGTGCTACTGGTCCGTTTCGGCTTTCACACGGCGTCGGAAGTCATTGCGAGCTCGGTGTTAGGGTGTGTTGTTGGCCTGGGCTTCATGCGCATCGCCGCCGGCTTGCCTGCGCCACGTATTTCCCGTTCGACTGTTTTGTTCAGCGTGATTATTTTTGCTGCAATTTTCGCCCTTAAGCCATCCTCGATCAGCCATCGCTTGGTTGACATCGCGCTTTACCTTTCCCAGCGAGACCACCCTTTCGTATGGTCCAAAATTCGGGACAGGTAAGGTCCGCAGCTTGACTGACGGCATTGCAGAGGCTGACCGCCAAGTCATGCAAGGCGCGGCTGGGCGCGCGATCAGAAGCGTCGTCCCGGTCTGTGGCCGAGGGCGGACCGGGTTGAGCCGGCATCGAAACGGGCGCCGCCGTGGGTGCCGATGGCCAGGATAAATCGATCAAGGTCGATGACCTCAAGGACTTTAGCCGGGCCCGCCTCAGTGCAGGTCGCTCGACAGCTGTCGCACAATCCGGCTCGCCGCGTCCCCGGCGCCATATGGCGCCACTTCGGCCCCGGTACTGCCAAGACTTGCGAACAGGCTCTTCAGCACGGACGCCGCATCCACCGGCGGGGCCATCCGGTTCCAGCCGGCGTCGACCAATTCTGCCCATTCCGTTTCATCGCGCAGCGTAACGCAGGGCACCCGATAGAAGAAGGCTTCCTTCTGGACCCCGCCGGAATCGGTGGCGATCAGCGCAGCATGTTTTTCCAGTTGCACCATGGCCAAATATGCCAGCGGCTCCAGCAGTACCACCGCGTGCGCCAGCGCTTCCAGCTTGCCTTGTCGCGCCAGCACCTCACGGGTGCGCGGATGCAGGGGCAATACCACCCGGATGTCTTTGGCGAAATCGATCAGCGCGTCCACGATGGCCGCCAGCCTGGCCGCATGATCGGTATTCTCCGCGCGATGGATGGTGGCAAGGCAATACGCGCCGGGGTGCACATCGTGCTCCCGAGCCAGCATGCCCAGCATCCCGCCATGCGGGCTCACGCGCGCTCCGTGACGCAGCGCCACGTCGAACATGACATCGCCCACCATGTGGATAGCGTCCGGCGCGACGCCCTCGCGCCGCAAATGCGCGCCCGCCCCGTCAGTGGGGGTGAACAGCCACCGGGACACGCGGTCGGTGAGGATGCGATTGATTTCTTCCGGGGAGCGCATGTTGAACGAACGCAGGCCCGCCTCGACGTGGGCCACCGGGATATGCAGTTTGACTGCGGCGAGCGCACCGGCCAGCGTGGAATTGGTGTCGCCATACACCATGACCGCGTCGGGCTTTTCGGTCCGCAGCACGTGTTCTATCGCGGCTAACATGCGGCCCGTCATCTCGCCATGGCCGCCGCCGTGGATATCGAAATGATAGGCGGGCGCTGCCATGCCAAGTTCGGCGAAGAACACATCGGACATGTTGGCGTCGAAATGCTGGCCGGTGTGAACGACGACCTCCCTCAACCGGTCCGAGGCGGCGAGGGTCGCCGAGACGGCGCTGGCCTTGATGAACTGCGGGCGCGCGCCGATGATGGTGACGATTTTTTTAGGATTCATGCGAGGTACCGGTTGGGTTGATCAGAAAGGCCGATGGCGCGGACGGGACGGCGCCGTATTACCAGGTAAGGTGTTCATACAGGCGCGACAGGTTCTCCTTGGTATTTTCTCTCCAGTTGGTTTCACATTGCCGTGGATGCGTCAACAAGTAGATCTTGTTGTACTTGCCGATGGCGGCCGCGGGCGAGGTCGGATAGTAGTTTTGTGGATAGGGGCGGTCGCCGATGTAAAGGTCAGTGTTGTCGAGCAAGGCCGCATCGTAGCTCTCGCACACGATGCCGCAGTCCGCGCGCAGCGTCGGGTCGTTCAGGATTTCGGTGTTCCTCAGCTTGAGCTTGCGGTTGACAAAATCGCCGTGGCTCGCCACCGTGTTCATCCTTGTTCCGAGGCGGTTCTCGATCCGACGGAAATTGGCCACGAATTCTTCGCGGATCTCGGGCATCCGCTCGTGGATCGCGGCGGCATCCCTGATCTTGTGCCGCTTGGCATAGGTGGACAGTTCTTCGTAGTGGTAACTGGCCTCGCTGCCGTAGTCCTCGATGTCGCGCATCAGGGCGAAATCGAGGGTCGACAGGCGGAAGTAATAGCTCGACCTGATGTTGTATTTTTTCTCCAGCTGAAATAACTTGCGCGTCGTGCGCAAATCCGAATCGATGTCATGCCGATGGATGATGACCTTCCGGTTCGCACAGTGTGGCTGGCGCAGTGAATCGACGAACTGGCGGACCGACATCTGCGCGTAGCCCAGGTCTTGCGCCGTCTTGAGGAATCGTTCGAATTCGGCCATCCGGGAAGGCATGACGTAGTCGCTGTAGAGCCGGTTAAGTACGCTATTCATTGGATCGAGAACTTTGCGCGATGGGGTTCGAAACCGAGCATCTTCTTGAACGTCGACAGGCCGGGACTGGCGCCGAAACAGGTGTCGTACATGACATAGTCGACCGTGTCCGCTTCAATCATCTGGCAAATGACTTCCGTCACCATCAGGTGCATGACACCGTCATTGTTCCTGACCCCCATCAGACGGTTGAACGCCGCAAAGTTGCCGTAGAGGCCAAGATCGCAATACGCCTTCAATCTGCCGTCTGGGTGGAGCACGCCGTAATAGGCGTGGTTCTTGTCGATCGGATAGTGGGTCTGCTTTTCCATATAGGTCTGGTCCATGGGCCGCCCCTGCCTGACGTCGACCGAGGTGTTGACCTCATGAATGTCGTCGACATAGTCGTTGCGATCGATCGCCACCATCACGTAGCCCTTGTTTTTTGCCTTCCTGGCATGCTGCTCCGCCGAGTTGCGGCCCTTGACGCTTTGCATGTAGTCGTCGCGGCCTTTGTACCTGGACAGGCAGACCAGCGCCGCGCCAAGCGACTTGTTCTGGAATAGCCTGTAGCGTGGATGCGGTTGCGTGAAATATTTGTGCATCCGCTCGACGTCGAGGGGATTGATGGCGCGGCGAAATTCCAGCCGCGCAACCGGGAGCTTGGCGATATCGACCGCCAGGTTGGCCAGCGAAGCGAGTTTATTTAGCATGTGATATGACTCCGTAAAAATGCGTCAGCTTGTTGGCCTGCACACCCCAGTTGTACTTCTCCAGCACGGCCTTGCGGCCGTTCTCGCCCATCGCTTTCGCAATCTCCGGATGGGTCACCAGGTAGTCGATGGCCGCCGCGATCGCTGTTGGATCGAAGGGATCGACACAGATGCCGCATTCATTGCCCTCGATAATTTCGCGCCACAGGGGAAAGTTCGACGCGATCACCGCGATACCTGACGACATGTACTCGAACATCTTGGTCGGGTGCGCATCGAGGTGGTTGGGCAGCGGATGGAAGGTCACCAGGCCGGCCACCGAGCCGGCCATGACGTCGCGCACGCCGGCGCGGTCGAGCACGCCTCGCTCCTTGACCCGCGCCCAGCCCGGGTGCGCCTTCACTTCGGCCTCGATGGCCGGCTCGGAAAAGCTGCCAGCCAGGTTCAGCCGCGCCGACGAGGTGAGCAGCGCGGCGGCATGGACCAGCTCTCGGATCCCGCGGATTTCGCCAATCCCGCCCACGTAGCAGACGTCCGCCTGCTTGTCGGCCCACGGGATGGCGGCGTCGAGTTCGCCGATCATGGGGAAATTGTTCACGTCCACGGCACGCGGGTTCACGTTGAGAAAGCTGTCGCGGATGAAGGGCGTGGCGGTGATGATGCCGTCGAAGCGGGAACAGGCGTAGCGCTCGATCAGGGAATACGCCGCCGACAGCGCGCGCCGCGACAGCGCCCCCAGGTAGGGCTTGTGCAACAGCTGGGCCGGCACATCCTCGTGCGAATCGAAGATCACCTTCTTGCCCAGCCGCTTGAGTTTCAGGCCGACCGGAATCAGTTCCGGGTCGTGCAGCTGATAAATATCGGCGTCCAGGGCGACGGCCTTGTCGTAGACGCGCCTGGTAGTGGAAAAGATCCGTTTGAGCCGGCCGGGCAGGCGGCCGACGTCGACGATCGTCACGCCGTCCCTGATCTCGTCGCCCTTGTCGTCGGCCACCACCAGGGTAACGTGGTAGCCATGCGCGGCCAGCGTGCGGCACTGCTTGATGAAAATCCGCGTGTCGTTGCGCGGATGGGCGGAAGTGAGGTGGGCGATCCGGCACATGGCGTGTTTCCCTTTGTTGTAATGGGCGCAGGCCGTCCGCTGTGGAGGCAATCGCCATTTGGTCAAGAACGGATGAATCGGCCCGCGCGCGCGGTGTGCGGACCAGCCCTGGCCAAGCCCCGGCCAAGCCCCGGCCACGCCCGGCCAAGCCCCGGCTATCGGGCCGCATGGCGCCCGAGGCCGGCCGGCGCCGCGCGCACCCGGCCCGGTCAGCGCGCCGCCGGTTCCGGCGTACTCGCCGGCGTGCTTTCCTCCGCGATGCGTCCGATGACCTTGAGCAGGGTGGTCGCCACTTCCTGCGCGTCGGGCGCCGACAGGTAGGGGCCCATAGGCAGGCTCATCACGCGCGCCGCCATCCGCTCGGCGACCGGGCAGGCAGTCCCCGCGCACAGGTCAACATAGGCCGGCTGCAGGTGCATGGGCACCGGGTAGTGGACCGCGGTCGGAATCTGCGCCGCGCTCAAGGCGGCCAGTACCCGCTCGCGTTGATCGACCACCACCGTGTACTGGGCGAACACGCAGCTGCGGTCGTGCGCGCGCGCCACCAGTCCGATGCGTCCGGACAGCAGCGCGTCGTAGGCGGCCGCCGCCAGCGTGCGCTGGCCAAGTTCCCACTCGAAGCACTCGAGCTTGGCCAACACGATGGCGCACTGCAAGGTATCCATCCGGCCGCCGACCCCGATCCGGGTATGCACGTAGCGGCGTGACTGGCCATGCACGCGGATTTCGCGCATCGCCTGGGCCAGCCCATCGTCGCTGGTGAAGATGGCGCCGCCGTCGCCATAGCAGCCGAGCGGCTTGCTGGGGAAGAAGCTGGTGCAGCCGATGGTCGACAGGTTGCAGCTGCGCCGTCCATGGAAGAGCGCGCCGAAGCTTTGTGCCGCATCCTCGACGACCGGCAGCCGGTGCCGGCTGGCGATGGCGTTGATCGCTTCCATGTCGGCGGCCTGGCCGTATAGCGACACCGGCATGATGGCCCGCGTGCGCGGCGTGATGCTGGCCTCGATCAGGCTCGGGTCGATATTGCACGTGGCCGCGTCGATGTCGACGAACACCGGTGTGGCGCCGAGCAGTACGATGGCCTCGGCGGTCGCGATGAACGAAAACGGCGTGGTGATGACCTCGTCGCCCGGGCCGACGCCAAGCGCCATCAGCGAGATGATCAGCGCCTCGGTGCCGGACGCCACAGTGATACAGTGGCGCGCGCCGGTGTACGCGGCCAGCCGCGCTTCGAGCTCGGCCACTTCGGGGCCCATGATGTATTGGCCGTGGTCGAGCACGGCCTGGATGCGGCCGTTGATCCGTTCGCGCGAGGCCTGGTATTGCGCTTTGAGGTCGATGAATTCCATGTTGGCTTTTTTCCGTAGATTCAGACAGGTTCAGGCAAGTTCAACTAGCTTCAGGCAGGTTCAGGCAAGTTCAACTAGCTTCAGACAGGGGGCGGGCACGATTCAGTCGGCCGCGGCGGCGGCGATGGGGGCGTCACTGACCTGGTCGAGCAAGCACACGCCGCCGCGCAGGAAATACAGTTCCCCCGTGTGGGGACAGCGCGCGCGCCCGTCCTGCATCTGCAGGCGCTCGCCGAAGCGGCTGATCCAGCCGCTCTGGCGCGCCGGCACGCCGGCCATCAATGCGAAGTCGGGCACGTCGCGGTTGACCACGGCGCCGGCGGCGATGAAGGCGTAGCGCCCGATGGTGACGCCGCACACGATGGTGCAGTTGGCGCCCAGGGTGGCGCCGCGCCGAACCAGCGTGGGTCGGTATTCGTCCTTGCGCACCACCGCGGCGCGCGGGTTGTAGACATTGGTGAACACCATGCTGGGGCCGCAGAACACCTCGTCCTCGATGGTCACCGCGTCGTACACCGAGACGTTGTTCTGGATCTTGACCTGATTGCCGATACGTACCTCATTGCCGATGAAGACATTCTGGCCGAGCGAGCAGGCCGCGCCGATGCGCGCGCCGCCGCAGACATGCGAAAAATGCCAGACCCGGGTGCCCGCGCCGA
>JBDSTZ010000288.1:0-5858 GCA_039927975.1 Massilia sp.
GGTGGTTTTGCCGCACAGGTAGCGCGTGAGCAGCACCGGAAACGGCCGGATCAGGCGCAGCGGAATCACGCTTTGCATGGTGTTCATCAGCGCCGCGCCGAGCGCCGGGCGGGCGTCCGGCGTGTAGGTCTGGGCCCGGCCGCGCGTTTGCAGGTCGGTGAAACGCGCCTCCGCCTCGGCCATGCTGTGCGCCATCAGCTCGGCCTCGATGCCGAGCACATGGCCCATCACGTTCCACGCGTGCAGATAGGCTTCCTCGTCGGCGCTCGCCAGGCCCAGCCCGAGCTTGCGCAGGCTGCGCAGGAACACATAGCTGAAGGTCAGCAGCGTGTAGGCCAGTTCCTCCTGGTTGCACGGCAAGCCGTCGCCGGCCACGTCCCAGCCGTGCTCGAACAGCATGCGGTACATGCCGGTCTCGCGGTCCGGCGGCGGCGCCGCCAGCGGCGCGACCTCGCCGCCCTGCGCCGCCAGCGCCGGATTGCCGCGCAAGATCATGTGGCGGATGGTGGCGTGGATCAGGCGCACCTTGAGCACCTGGGCCACCCCGCCGCCGTCGGGCCGGGTCAGGCCGCCCTTCATCATCACCGGAAAGATCATCGCGGCGGTGGCGCGGATCCGGTGGTCGGTATGCATCTCGAGCTGGCCGGCCACGTGCAGTACCGCGGCCAGGTCCGGCACGACATAGCATTCGGGCAGGCTGGAGCAGAACAGCAGGGTGCACGAGAGCATGCCGTAATCCATGAACAGGGTCTCGGCGCGCTCGATCTTGGCGGCGTCGGCCCAGGCCGGCAGGGCCAGGCCGTCGCGCAGGTAGGCTTCGAGGCGCTGGGCGATCTCGGGCGGCGTGATGGCGCTGGCGCGCCAGCCGGCGATCGCGCCATTGCTTTGCCAGCTTTCCATCTCGCGGTTGACGATCGCGATCACCCGGCAATGGTCGGCGAAGGCGCGCGCCGGTTCCGGTTCGTGGCCATGGCCGAACAGGTCGGCGATGGTGTCGTCGGCCAGCGGATCGGCGCGCAGCCGCTGGTCGGTCGGCGCGGCGCGCCCGGCGTCCTCGTCGCGGGGCGGGCTCATACCTTGGCCTGTTCGGCTGGTTCGGACGCCACGACCGGCTGGCGGTCTTGCGCGCGGGCGCGCGCGGCGGCGCCGTCGAGGAAAATATCGGCGCCGGCCGGCTGCGGCGCTGTGGCCTTGGCCGGCTCGCCGACAGGCGCCGTTTGCCAGTGCGCCAGGCCGATCGCCGCGCACAGCAGCGGAATGCCCATCGCGAACAGGGCGATCGCCCGCGTTTCAATCGGGTAGCCGTAGGCGATCTGGAACGCCATGCTGCCGCCATAGATCAGCAGCGGCACCGCGGCCTGCCACCTGGCCATGCCGGTCTGCGCGCGCGGCGCCTGGCGCAGCTCGCTCAGGCGGAACGCGCCGACGATCACGAAGGTGACGAAGGCCCAGCCGAAAAAGCCCTGCAAGGTCTCGCCGAACCAGCCGCCGTCGGTCTTGGTCATGATCCAGGCCTTGAGCTTGAACACCATGTAGGGATCGGCGCCCAAGTCGTAGGCGGTGACGATCATTGCCGCCAGCAGCGTCATCACGGCCGCGTTGCCCAGCCCCGGCGCGCGGTCGACCGGCGCGCGCCAGACGATCAGGTTGCTGATGATGTAGGCCACGTAGCACAGCGCGAACCACATCAGCGGAATGATCACCGGCACGTCGCCGAGCGTTGGTCCGAGCACGTCGGTGTAGGTGTATTCGCCGAAGAACCAGCCGCGCGAGGAGCCCATCTGCTCGGCGAACCAGCCGGCCGGCAGCGCGATGAGGACGAAGCGCAGCGCGGCGCGCGCGCCGAGGAAGTGGATCGCGCTGGACCAGCAGCAGGCGAACATCACCAGCGAACTGCCGATCAGCATGATGGTGGTGTCGCTCTGGCCGCGGCCGGCGGTCAGGGCCAGGAACAGCGCCAGCAGCACGGCGCTAATGATGGGCAATCGGTTCAGCTTGGTTGTCATGAAAGCTCGCTTTACAGGCAAGGGGTCGGGCCAGCCGGGTGATCGGACGCCGGCGCGGCGGCGGTGTTTCCGGTGCTGCCCGGGTGCGGCGATATCACTCAGAATCGACGGAACAAAAACTCAACAACGACGTCAAACAAATAGATGGGTCAAACCTGGCGCGCCACCGCCAGAACAAGCTGAACAGGCAGAACCAACACCATGCATCGACACCAGGCAGCGACACCAGGCATCAACACCATGCAGCGACACCAGGCAGCGACACCAGGCAGCGAAAAACACCGGTCAAAAGCGCATATCGAAGCCAACTTCGATGGTGCGCGGATCGCCCGGCACCACCATGCCGAAGCTGTCGATCGCAATCGGCAGCACCTTGTTCTCGATATTTTTCACATGGGCCAGCAAGCGCCACTGGGCGTCGCGCGGCCGGTAGGTCAGGTTCAGCTCGCTCTCGCTGCGCCCCGGTATCGCGTACTGCAACAGCTGGCTCGGCACGCTGATGGTGTAGCTGCGCGTGGCGCGCGTGAGCACGCCGGCCTGCAGGCGCCCGCGCGCCATGGCGAAGGTATGCTCGGCGCCCAGCGTCAGCACGGCCGGCGGCGCGCGGTCGAGCGACTTGCCGGCCCAGGAATGCACGCCGTCCGGCATGTAAGTGGTGTACTCGGCGTTCAACAGCGCCAGTGCGTAACTGACGCGGTCGGCGCTGCCCAGGCTCACCTGGCCGTCCACTTCCAGGCCTTTCACCCGGGCCGCGCCGGCATTCCTGGTCATGTAGCGCGGCGCGCCCTGCAGCACCACCACGCCGGACAATTGCAGATTGCGGTAGTCGTAATAAAAGGCGGTCGCGTTCAGGCTGGCGTGGTTATGCCAGAAGCGCGCCTTCACGCCGGCCTCGTAAGAGGTCAAGGTTTCCGGCTGATACAACAGGTCGCTCGCTGGCACCGCCACCGCGGCAGGGCAATCGATGCCGCGCGCGCTGGTGCCGGCCAGGCAGCCGTCGTTGAAGCCGCCCGCCTTGTAGCCGGTCGACACGGTACCGAACAGCAGCGTGCCGGGCGCGGCGTCAAACTCGGCGCCCAGCCGCCCGGTGGTGCGGTGAGTGTTCATCTCGGCCGCGTTGAGCAGGCGCAGGTCGGTCGCCGGGTCGTAGTTGGCGACCTGCTGAAACTGGGTCGCGCCAATGCGCGAGCGCTGGTCGTCCGAATAGCGCAGCCCAGCCGTGAGGCGCCACGCCGCGCCCACGCCGTAAGTGGCCTGGCCGAACGCGGCGCCCGAGCGGGCCAGCGCCGGCCCCTGCGGAAACACATAATAGTGCGGCAGGCCGAGCGGCTCCAGGTCGCGGAAGGTGGCCACCACCTGCGACTGCTCGTGGAAATAATACAGGCCGGCCTGGGCGCTCAGGGGACCGGCGCCATTGGTGGCTACGCGCAGCTCGTGCGAATCCTGGCGGAACTGGCCGTCGAAACCTTCACGCACGCCGATCGCCACCATCGGCGCCAGCTGATAGTAATAATTGACCAGGAAATCCTGCGCCGCCTCGCGCCGCGCGCCGAGGTAATACAAGGTCACCGGGCCCAGCTTCCAGCGCAGGTCGGCCGTCAGGCCGTGGCTGGCGATGCGCCCGTGGCCCTGCTCGAGCGGCGCGTTGGCCGGCACGAAGGTGTTGGTCAGGCGCGCCGCCGTGTCGCCGGCGCGCCACTGCGGGCTGCCGTCCGCGCCCTGGGTGTAGAAATTGCCAACCGGGACAATGCTGTCGTTGTTACGCCGCAGCACGCTGTGGTCGTAGCGCAGCAGCAGCGTGGCGTCGGCGCCGAGCGCGAGGCGGGCCGACAGGCGCGCCGACAGGTCGTCGCGGTCGCGCCCGAGCGTGAAGCCGGTGCCCTGGCCATTGTTCAGGTAGCTGTCGTGGCTGCGCCAGTCGAGCGCGGCGCGCAGCGCCAGCGCCTCGTTCACCGGCACATTGAGCATCGCGCCGGCCTTGCGGCCCGCGTAGTCGCCGACGCTGGCGCTGACGGCGCCTTCCTGCTGGGCCGAGGGCGGGTTCGACAGCACGTTGACGACCCCGGCGGTGGCGTTGCGTCCATACAGCGTGCCCTGCGGCCCGCGCAGCACTTCGATGCGCGCGATGTCGAACAGGCTGACGTCCTGCAACTGGGGGCGGGCGATATAAATCCCGTCGAGCATGAAGGCGGCCGAGGGGTCGCCCTTCTCGGTGGTGTCGGCGTTCGACACGCCGCGCATGGTGATGCGCAAGCCGTCGGCGGCGCCGTCGAGGTGCACATTGGGCAGGCGCGCGCCGAGGCTGGCCGGGCTGTCGAGGCCGGCCAGTTCGAGCTGATCGCCGGTCAGCACGCTGATCGCGACCGGGGTCTTCGAGGCCGGCGCGGCGCTGCGCTGGGCGGTGACGACGATTTCGGGCAGGGCGGCGTCGGCCGGCGCCGGCGCGCCGCCGACACCTTGTGGCGAGGCCGCGACGACGCCCGCAGCGGCGGAACCAGCAGGCGCCGGCGCGCCGTCGAGAACCTGTGGCGAGGCCGCGACGCCGCTCGCAGCGGCGGCGCCACCCTGCGCCGGCGTGGCGCTGGCGGCCCGGGCGAACGCGCCCGACAGCAGGGCCACGCCCAGGGCGGCCGCCAAAATCGACCGTCGTTGACCAAGCTGTTGTGCCACCGCTTTCCATCCCTTGTTGTTGATATGCGCGACGGCGGATCCGGCCCACCACCCTGCCGAAGAAATAGTTTCAAGTCGGCATTTAATTTCAAAAGTCTAACAGGTACGCGGCCGTATCCAAAGAGGGCGGCGGACTTGTTGAATAAAAATATGGCAAGAGCGCACACAGTTTTTTTATTGCTAGAAACAATTGACTTGTTGTATCCGCGCAATTTCGACGGGTTTCCGTACGGAAAAATGAGATACTTCGGACTCCGGCGCGCGTGCCCTCTTGTCATTATCATCATGAACGTCCTCACTCTGCGTGCCCTGTTCGCGCCCCCGGCCGATCCTTCGCTGCTCACCTACGGCACCTTCGACCCGCTGCTGGTGGCCATGTCGGTGCTGGTCGCCATCTTCGCCTCCGGCATGGGCCTGCAACTGGCCGGCCAGGCCGACGACAATCCACGCCTGCGCCCGGTCGTCCTGCTGACCGGCAGCATCGCCCTCGGCAGCGGCGTGTGGGCCATGCACTTCATCGGCATGCAAGCGTTCCGCCTGTGCACCGAGGTCGACTACGATCCCGCCACCACCATCTTGTCGATGCTGCCAAGCGTGCTGGCCTCCTACATCGCGCTGTCGCTGATCGCGCGGCCCCACCTGAGCCGCTGGCAACTGCTGGTCGGCGGCGTGCTGGTCGGCGCCGGCATTGGCGCCATGCACTACGCCGGCATGTCCGGCATGCAAATGCGCCTGGCGCTGCACTACGACCCGCTGATGTTCGGCCTGTCGATCGTCGTCGCGGTGGTGCTCGCCACGCTGGCGCTGTGGATCCGCTTCGGCCTGCGCAGCCTGCGGCGGCTCTCTCCCAACCAGGCGCTGGCGATCGCCGCGGTGGTGATGGGCTGCGCCATCGCCGGCATGCACTACACCGGCATGGCGGCCGCGCGCTTCATCGGCCACGTCGCGCCGGGCGCGCAACCCGGCTCGGGCAGCACCTTCCTGGCGCTGGCGGTGACCCTGATCACGGTGGCCTTCTCGGTGTTCGTGATGGCCGCCAACGGCATGCTGCGCTACCGCCAGCTGTACCGCAGCCTGATCCAGAGCGAAGCGTCGATGCGGGCCCTGCTCACCACCACCGTCGACGGCGTCATCACCATCGACGCCGCCGGCGTGGTCCAGGAATTCAACGCCTCGGCCGAG
>JBDSTZ010000289.1:0-3248 GCA_039927975.1 Massilia sp.
CTGTTCCAGGTTCATGTCCGTCACCGCCAAGGCGGCGTCGGTCTTCAATCCGGCGCCGATCTTTTGACCGCTGACGCTGCTGTCGAGCTGGACCAGCGCCACTTCGATGCGGCCGGTCTCGGCCTCGCCCGAACCGCCGAACAGATAGCCGAAAAAGGTCGCGATCAGAATCGGTAGCACCAGGCTGATCAGCAAGGCGCGGCGGTCCGACAGAAACAGGATCAGGTCTTTGCGGACCAGGGCGATAAATGCAGTCATGTCAGTCGCGCAGCGAGCGTCCGGTGAGGTTGAGGAAGATGTCTTCGAGATTGGTCCTGGCGGTGGCGAAATGCTGCGGCCGGCAGCCCTGGCGTTCAAGCCAGCCCATCACCGGCAGCGCATCGGAGGCGCTGACGAGGCGGATCGCCAGCGAGGCGGCCGCAAGCTCGACGCTGGTGACGCCGTGCAGCGCGCGCAGGCCGTCGAGCAAGGCGGCGTCCGGCTCGCTGTCCAGGTCGACGCGCAGCGCGGCCTGGGCCGGCAGACGCTGGTACAGCTGCTGCGGCGTGGCGTCGGCCAGCACCTTGCCATGGTCGATGATGACGATGTGGTCGGCCAGGCGTTCGACCTCTTCCATGTAGTGGCTGGTGTAGATTAGCGCGCAGCCCATCGCGCTGAGGGTTTCCAGGGTGTCGAAGATGGCGTTGCGGCTTTGTGGATCGACGCCAACGGTCGGCTCGTCGAGGATGAGCAATTGTGGGCCGTGCATGAGGGCGGCGGCGATGTTCAGGCGCCGCTTCATGCCGCCCGAAAACGTGACCGGTTTGTCGCCGGCGCGGTCGGCCAGGTTGACCAGCGCCAGTACCTCGTCGACCCGCCCCTTCGCGGCTGCGCCCTTGATGCCGTACAGGGCGGCGAATAATTTCAGGTTCTCGCGCGCGGACAGATCGTCGTAGAGCGCCAGGTCTTGCGGCACGAAACCGATCTTGCGCTTGGCATTATTCTGGCCGGGCGCCACCGCCTCGCCGTCGAGCAGCACGCTGCCGCCGTCGGCGCGCAACAGCCCGCAGACGATGCCGACCGTGGTCGATTTTCCCGCGCCGTTGGGACCGATCAAGCCGACCGTCTGGCCAGCGTTCACTTCAAAGGATATGTCGTCGACCGCACGGCGGTCGCCATATGATTTGCTGAGATTGCTGACTGTGAGCAGAGCTGACGCCACGGAGTCTCCTGTCCTTGGTTAAATGTTAAGCTAACGACAAGTGTAGCGCGAAAACATGCCCATCGAACATATTCTCTGGCGCTGACCATTCCGCACCAATGGTGAAAGCGGTCCACTTACGGACATTTAGCGGCGCTGGTGGCAGATAAAACTTGGGTCAGGGCCGGAGGGCATTTTCTGCATTTCGGGCGGAGAGTCGCTTGGGTGCCGTCCGCAAGATCGCCCCCCGGCTACTGAACAACCCTTTTGTCGTCGTCGTGATATTGTCGGTTCACGATATCAAAGGGACATGGGCGTGAAACCGTTGACTGCGTTGATGAATTCGGCTGAACTGCCGGCGTCCCGGCCGGGCACTGCTGTCAGCGTGATCAAGCGCGACGTGAAGTCCGAGACCGCTGCCGGGCGCCGGCAACCGATCGACACGCCGCAAACCCACACCAAATGACAGCGACCAACACTTTGCCCGCTTACTCGGGCGCCGCAAAACGCCTGCATTGGCTGATCGTTCTGCTGGTGGCGATCCAGTTTGTGACCGCCTTCCTGTTGCCTCACATCGGCCGCAACACGCCGCCAAGCACCGTCATCAACCTGCACTTTTCTTTCGGCATACTGATTCTTGTCGTCATGGCGGTGCGGTTGGTGCACCGGCTGCGCCACCCCGTGCCGCTCGAAGCCAGGGATGCGCGACCCGCGGAACGGTTCCTCGCCAAGACAACGCACCGACTGTTCTATCTGATCTTGCTGGTCGGCCCTTTCCTTGGCTGGGCCTCGGCGTCGTCTCACAAGCTCCCGGTCACGCTGTTTGGCATCCTCCCATTGCCGCCGATCGCCCAGGCCGGCGCGGGCTGGGCGAACGAGGCGGGAGATATTCACTCCACGGCCATGTGGGCAATATTGTGGCTGATTGGCTTGCACGCCGCCGCCGCCATCTATCACCACGTCATACGACGCGATGGCACCTTGCGCCGTATGCTGCCATCGGATAAATCGTAACCGCCCTGTCGGACCGCAAGCTCGCGCCAGCGCGCGTGTCAGCACTTGGACTCCATATCGCGCTTCAAGGTGCAGTCGATTGCGCAATGAGCCTGCTGCGCCAGGTGACGCCGGTCGCTTGTGTCCAACGGCAGCGCAGGCAAAGTGTGGAGCAAGGCGCGTACCGGCTTGCCCGACAAGATTGCGACCATACTCTCGAGCAAGGTGATGCTGCCGATGTATTCGACCGCATCGTGCAAGCGCCCCTCGGCATCGACGTAGCGGATCGCCACAGGCTGCACGGTCACCCGGGCCCCGATCGCCGCTTCAAACAGATTCGCCCGGAACGGCAGCATGGCGCCTTGCGCGGCTGAGGTGCCTTCGGGGAACACAACAACACGTTCGCCGGTATGGAGTGCGGCAATCAGCAGGTCCATGGTGCGGCGCAGATCGCGCCGGTTCGCCCTGGCGAGAAATATCGTTCCCGCCCGCGTGCACAGCGCGCCGATCAAGGGCCAGCGCTTCACGTCGGATTTGGCCACGAAACGGGCCGGAAATAGCGCGTTGATGACAAACACGTCGATCCAGGAGATATGGTTCGCCACCCACAGGCCGTTGGCGGCCACACAACTCCCGGGCGCCAGTTCGACGCTCACCCGGAAAATGCGCAAGAGCTGTGCCGACCAGCGCCCGACACGATCCAGGCGCCGCTCAGGCCCCAGCCAGGGAAACACCAGCGTGCAGATGCATAAGCCCTTCAACAAATGCAGCAACACAAGCATCAGGCGGACCGCCAGCCAGCATCTCATGCGCTGGCCTCGACAGGGAACGCTCGTTTGACAGCGTGCAGCCAGACCGCGCCGATCCGCTCGACGTCCTCATAGCCCGGCGTGGCCACTTCTTCTCCGAACCCGTCCGGATCGATTTCCTCGTAGCGCCAGGCCGAGCAGCTGTTCTCCAGCAGCGCCGCGATCTCGGCCAGGAAAGGGTCGTCCGGGCCGGTCATGGCCACGCCGGTGTACAAGAGCAGGCTGCCGCCGGCGCGCAGGCGGGTCATCGCGGCGTTGACGATCGC
>JBDSTZ010000290.1:0-3427 GCA_039927975.1 Massilia sp.
CCAATTACAACGCGCTGGGCAAGAAATACTCGCCGGGCATGTCCGCTCTGGCCTCGAAACGCTGGGAAAACAGCTTCGGCCAGTGGGGCGTGCTGCTGGACCTGTCGGCCAACCGCAACTTCGAGCACAACGACTCGATCCAGATCGACCATTACTTCCCGCGCACCGACGTCATCGCCGGCCAGACCGTCTGGGCGCCCAAGACGGCCTCCTATCGCACCAACACCTACGAGACCGACCGCGCCGGCGTGTACGGCGCGCTGCAGTGGAAGAAGAACGGCGTGGAGTCCTCGTTCACCGTGTTCAACTCGGCCTTCAGGAGATTCGGCGACGAGCACGCCCTCTACACCGGGGTGGAGAACACCTACCAGACCAAGCTGCTCAACCCGGTGGTGGACGCCAATGGCGTGCTGCAGTCGGCCACCTACACCTATCCGTCCGGTGTGGGCATGAACCATTTCGCCGCCGGCGGCATGCAGTTCTACACCAACACCAACGACGGCGACACCCACGCGCGGACCCGCGAACTGGCCTGGAACACCAAGTGGACCGTCAACCAGCGCCTGTCGCTGCAAAACGACATGCAGTGGGTGCACTCGAACGGCGACGACAAGCGCAGCAACATCACCATGGAAACCTTCGTGCCGAGCATGAATGTCAACGTGGGCGGCGGCGGCCCGGCCCGCGTCACCTTCGACGAGGTGGCGACGAAGTTCCTGGCCGATCCGGGCAATTATTTCCCGGCGATTTTCGCCCCGAACATGTCCAAGTCGAGCGGCGACCTGTACGCCTGGAAAGTCGACGCCCGCTTCAAGTTCGACCATCCGGTGCTGCGCGACCTGCGCTTCGGCGTGCGCCTGACCGACCGCAAGGCCGACCACACCGACGCCAGCGGTTCGAACTGGTACGGCACGGCCAGGGCGTGGGAGGTCGCCACGACCTCCACGCCGGGCAAACTGCCCAGCACGGCCGACGCCGGCTGGCAGCCGCGCGGCAGCTTCGCCTACCTGAGCGATCCGCGCTACGCGGCACTGGTGCCGACCGAGCTGTACAAATACACCAACTTCTTCAACGGCAAAGTCCCCGCGCCGGCGATGCTGGTCGAGCCGACCAGGGCCACGATCATGAACTATCCGGGCTCCTACGCGGTGGCGACACAGGTGATCCAGCTCCAGTGCCAGGACGGCAACCAGCTGTACGGCACCCACGTCGACTGCTCGACGCAGGGCAACGACTGGCAGCCGCTCACCTACGACGGCGCGAGGGACAAGACCTACACCCAAGGCGAGCGGACCCAGGCCGCCTACCTGACGACCCGCTTCGGCTGGGACGATCTGCGCTTCCCGGTCGAGGGCAGCGCCGGCGTGCGCGTGGTGCGCACCGAGACACGCGCGCATGGCTACACCTTGTTCGAGCCGAAATACGACACGCAAACGCCGCCGGCGATTCCGCAGTTCGGCAAAATCGACACGCCGCTCGAAGGCAAAAACAACTTCGTCGACGTGCTGCCCAGCTTGAACCTGAAGGCCGAGCTGAGCGACAAGCTGCAGGCGCGCTTCGCCTATGCCAAGTCGATGTACCGGGCCGGCTTCCAGGACCTGGCCGAGTACGTCACGCTCTCCCAGAACTACAGCCCGTCCAGCGCCGGCAAGCCGGAGACCCTCACCTACACGGGCTACGACAGGGGCAACGTCAAGCTCAAGCCGACCCGCGCCGACAGCTATGACCTGTCGCTCGAGTGGTATCCGGGCAACGGCAGCTCGCTGACGGCCGACGTGTTCTACAAGAAGGTGCGCGACATCATCGCGTATTCGGCCATCACGCACGACTACCCCGACCTGGCCGGCAATTCGCAAACCTTCCTGGTCCAGCAGAAGGACAACGTGTCGGACGGCTACGTGGCCGGCCTGGAGCTGGCGGGACAGACCTACTTCAACAACGTGCGCGGTTTGAAGGACCTGTTGCCGGAGTGGGCCAAGGGCTTCGGCATCTCGGCCAACTACACCTACATCAAGAGCAAGCAGACGCTGCACCATCCGTTCGACCAGCAGTACTGCCCGTCGTCCAGCGCGTTCAACCAGGGCACGCTGAACCTGTACGGCTGCGACACCAACGGTCTGCCGTTCAGCTCGATGCCGCTGCAGTACCTGTCGCGCAACGCCTACAACGTGCAAATCATGTACGACAAGGGACCGTTGTCGGCGCGCCTGGCCTACAGCTGGCGCAGCCGCTTCCTGCAGGGCGTGAACGTGAACGGCACCCAGGGTTCGGACGCCACCAGCGCCGATCCGTCGCGCAAGGGCGCCCAGGACGTCGGGTTCGGCCTGCCGACCTGGGAGGAAGCGACCGGTCAGCTCGACGGCGGCATGGACTTCCGCTTCAACGACCACCTGTCGGCCAGCCTGTCGGCGACCAACCTGGCCGACAAGCACGTTCGTCAGACCCAGCAGCAGGGGATCGGCAACATGGGCCGCGCCTGGTTCGAGTACGGCCGCAGCTTCCGCGCCGCGGTCCGCTACCAGTTCTAAGGAGCGGCGCGGCGGTCGCGGGAACGGACCGCCGCCGATGCGCGGACCACCTCGATGGCTGGGGTGGTCCGCTTTTGTGCAAGCGTCGTGCAAGAATCAACGACAACATGGGGCCGGCCACGACGCGAGGCGTGGCCGGCCTCCATGCGTGCCCTCAGTAGTCACCGAATGAATTTTCACCGAATTTTATTCCCGCTATCGCTCGCCGTCGCGGCGGGTCGGGCGCCGGCGGCGCCTGCCCGGGCAGCGCGCCGTCGCGGCTGCCGATCCGATCGCGCAGATTTGGCGGACCCGGCAGCGATATGGCGGTACCATGGCGCATGCCTGAGTCCGGCCGCGGCCGTCGCCCGGCGCCGCGCGACGCGACGACGCGGCAAAGGCGGTCCCGCGTGCGGGACCATCGAGCAAATCCTCGCCGGCGGCGGCAAGGCACAACGAGAGAAAGTGGCAACCATGTCTGATAATCACATCCGAAAAGTCGTCATCGTCGGCGGCGGCACCGCCGGCTGGATGACGGCCGCGCCGCTGGCGCTCAAGCTGGGCGGGCGCTGCGAGATCGCGCTGGTCGAGTCGCCCGAGATCGGCACCGTCGGCGTGGGCGAAGCGACGCTGCCGACCATCCGCTACTTCAATCTGGCGCTGGGCCTGGACGACGCCGATTTCGTCAGGAAGACGCAGGCGACGTTCAAGCTCGGCATCGAGTTCAAGGATTGGGGGCATGTGGGCAACCGCTTTTTCCATGGTTTCAGCGATTTCGGGCCCCCCATCGAGCATCGTCCGGCCTATATGTACTGGCTGCGTTTGTCGCGCATGTTCAAGGACATGCCGTCGTACGAGCAATGGTCGACGGCGACGGCGATGGCGCGCAACAATCGCTTTGCCCCGCCGCACGACGAGAC
>JBDSTZ010000291.1:0-11041 GCA_039927975.1 Massilia sp.
TCCTCGATGGCCACCAGCTCGCCCGGGTCCAGCGCGTACAGCTTCTGGATCGGCTTCTTGCCGCGCGCCGGCGCGTCGACGCGGTACAGCGGCGGACGGGCGATGCAGATGTTACCGTTGGCGATCAGGCCGGGGAAGTGCTTGAAGAAGAGCGTCAGCAGCAGCACCTGGATGTGCGAGCCGTCGACGTCCGCATCGGAGAGGATGCAGATTTTGCCGTAGCGCAGACCGGAAAGGTCCGGCATGGTGTCGGCGGTGTGCGGGTCGATGCCGATGGCCACCGAGATGTCGTGGATCTCGTTGTTGGCGAACAGCCGGTCGCGATCCGTCTCCCACGAGTTGAGCACCTTGCCGCGCAACGGCAGGATGGCCTGGAACTCCTTGTCGCGGCCCATCTTGGCCGAACCACCCGCCGAGTCGCCCTCGACCAGGAACAATTCGGTGCGCTGCAAGTCGGTCGATTCGCAGTCGGTCAGCTTGCCCGGCAAAACCGCGACGCCGGACGATTTTTTCTTCTCCACTTTTTGCAGCGAGCGCAGGCGCGATTGCGCCTGTTTGATGACCAGCTCCGCCAGCTTTTTGCCGTAATCGACATGATGATTCAGCCACAGCTCAAGCGCCGGCTTGGAATAGGTCGACACCAGCCGCACGGCGTCGCGCGAGTTCAGGCGCTCCTTGATCTGGCCCTGGAACTGCGGGTCCAGCACTTTGGCCGACAGCACGAACGAGACGCGCGCAAACACGTCTTCCGGCAGCAGCTTGACGCCTTTTGGCAGCAGCGAATGCATCTCGACGAAGTTTTTGACGGCGCCATACAAACCGTCGCGCAGGCCCGATTCGTGGGTGCCGCCGTTCGAGGTCGGAATCAGGTTGACGTAGGATTCGCGCACCACCGCGCCTTCCTCGGTCCATGCCACCACCCACGCCGCGCCTTCGCCCTCGGCAAAGCCGTCCGACTCGCCGTTGGCGTACTGGGCGCCTTCGAACACCGGGATCAGGGTCTCGCCGTTCGAGCTTTGCGCCAGCATTTCATTGAGGTAGCCGCGCAGGCCCTCGTCGTACTTCCAGGTCTGGACGTCGCCGCTCTTGGCGTTGGTCAGGGTGACCGTCACGCCGGGCAGCAGCACCGCTTTCGAGCGCAGCAGGCGTTGCAGCTCGACTTGCGAGATAGCCGGCGAATCGAAATACTTCGGATTCGGCCAGGCCGTCACGCGGGTGCCGGACTTCTTGCCGTCGCGCGGAGCCGGGCGCGAGACCAGCGGCTCGATCACGTCGCCGTCGGCGAAGGCCATCTGGTGCAGGCCATTGCCGTTTTCCTCGCGCCGCCAGACGGTGATCTCCAGGCGCGACGAGAGCGCGTTGGTGACCGACACGCCGACCCCGTGCAGACCGCCCGAGAAGGCGTACGCGCCGCCCGAACCCTTGTCGAACTTGCCGCCGGCGTGCAGGCGGGTGAAGACGATTTCCACCGTCGGCACGTTTTCCTCGGGATGCAGGCCGACAGGAATGCCGCGGCCGTCGTCCTCGACCGTGATCGAACCGTCGACGTTGAGCGTGACGCCGATGTTGTTGCAATGACCGCCGAGCGCCTCGTCGGAGGCGTTGTCGATCACTTCCTGGATGATGTGCAGCGGATTCTCGGTCCGGGTGTACATGCCGGGACGCTGTTTGACGGGCTCCAGTCCCTTGAGGACCCGGATGGATGATTCGCTGTAGTCGGATGCGGGTTTTTTGGTGGCCATACTGATTTTCATTTATGCGGATGCCTGCGCATTCTATCTTGTCGGCCAGAAAAGAAACCAGCTTTTGCGTAGAATGATGCTTGCCAGCCTACAGGAATGCCGTTAGATTCGGAGGCTGGCGTTCTGGATTCGATTAATGTTGTCAAGTAAGAATATGCGATGCACGCCTTAAAGATTCCTTATGCCGTCTGCCTGATCGGCTTTACCGAGGTCGAGCGAGGCGAGATCGGCGCGCTGCTGGCGCAGGCGCCGCCGGCGGGGCCGAGCTATCTGTGCCTGCATCCGGACAGCCTGCAAAGTCCCGACCTGTACATCGTCAACGGCGACGACCTGGCCGCGCTGGCGCGCCTGTCGGGCGCCAATCCGAGCGCGATCAAGCCGGCGGTGATCATCGGCGCGGCCCAGGCCGACTTTCCGTTTCCGCACATCGGCCGGCCGCTGACCCTGTTCCGCCTGTACGAGGCGCTGGGCGAACTGCTCGACGAGCGGGCTCGCGCGCTGACCCTGCTCGACGCGGCCGACCTGCCGTCGCAGCCGGAGCGGCGCCGCCAGGCCCGGCTCGACGTCGACATCACCGATCCGCGCGTCAATGAAAACCGGCGCCAGCCGACCCCGCGCGGCGCCGTGCTGATCGTCGACCATCACGGCGAGCTGCGCGACCGCGTCGCCGCCCTGCTCGGTCCCGTGAAAGTATCGGTTGAATGGACCGACAGCCCGGCCGCCGCGCTGCGCCTGTGCGAAGAAACCCCGGTCTCGCTGGTGCTGGTCAACACCGCGCTGGCGGGGCTCGACCCGTACCAGCTGACCGCCATGATCAAGGCCCAGCGCAGCGCGCTGCGCATCGCGGTGGTATTCCTGGTCAACCGCGCCTTCCATTACGACACCGCCAGGGCCAGGACGGCGCGCGTGCGCGGGCTGCTCGACACCCCGGTCGAGGACCGCCACTTGCTCGGGATGTTGACCCAGTTGCTATCCTTGCGCGCGCATTGAGCGCACGTCGATCCGCTTCCATCGGAAAATTGTTACAACCTTGAATCGTGCGCGCCGGTGACGCGGCTATATTAATGCCATGGCCGATAACGACAATTCTCACCCGCCCGCCGTCGATCCCGAAGCCGACGGCGCCAGCCCGCCGTCGCGGGTGCCGGACCGGCGCGCCACTCCGCGCGCCCCGGAGCCGCCGCGCACCGAGGACGGCAAGTTCGGCCAGACCCGCCAGATGCTCGAGGAGCGCTGGCGCTCGATGCGACGGGTCGGCCGGGAATTTCTGCGACGCACGCTGCGGATCGGCGTCTCGGCGCGCATCTTCCACCCGGAACCCGGCGCCACCGGCTTGCGCAGCAAGAACCTGCAATACCTGGAAGAGTCGATCGCCCAGTGGGTGATGTCGCGCGACGTGCTGGTCTTCATGATCCCGACGGTCAACACCAACGGTCTGCTCCATCCCAGCAAGATCACCTTGCGCCACTACGCCAGCCATCTCGACGGTCTGGTGCTGCAGGGCGGGGCGGACGTCTCGCCGCAGACCTATTCCGAGTCGCCCACCCGTCCTGAATGGAATGGCGACCGCGCGCGCGACCTGTACGAGCTCGAACTGCTGCACGAATTCGTCGAGGCCGGCAAGCCGGTGCTGGGCATCTGCCGCGGTTGCCAGCTGATCAACGTGGCGTTTGGCGGCACCCTGTACCAGGACGTGGTGAGCAACCTGCCGTCGGCGCAGCCGCACGTCAACAGCGAGTACGACGCGCACCGCCACCGCATCATGTTCCCGCAGGGCTCGTCGCTGGGACGGCTGTTCGCCCGCGAGCGGCGCCCGGTGGTCAATTCGATCCACCACCAGGCGGTCAAGCATTTGGGGCGCGACATCGTGATCGAAGCCTTGTCCGAGCCGGACGGCGTGGTCGAGGCGATCCGCTACACCAAGGCGCCGTTCGTGATGGGTTTGCAATGGCATCCGGAATTCCACAGCGCCAGCAGGGGCGAGCTGCTCGACTGTACGCCGATCCTCGACCAGTTTCTGCGCGCCGCGCGCCGTTAGCCGCTCCCTGTCCGCTCCGCGTTGTTCAAACCAAGGCACGGGGTCAAGTGCGACAAGTGGACACGGTCTCGGCCATTAGGCGCAAAAGACGGGTTATCAAGTGAGATCTGGAGAGCGGTTTTTCTGTGCTGGCGGACTTCGATAGCCATCCGATGCCAGTCATGTGGCACGGTAGTTCAGGATCGCTCAACCCCGCTAATGCCGAGAGTCGAGGCCGTGTCCAAATGTCGCGCCCGACCCCATGTTTTGCTGTGTTTTCAGCCGCCCCGGAACCGCCGAATCGCCGCATCGACCATGCCTTCTGGACTGCCCAGCTCGGAAAATTGCCGGCGCAGATAGGTCGCGTCGCTGGCCTCTTCCGCCACCGTCTGCAAATGCCGCAGCGCCATCTCGCTGTCGAGCGCGGCCGCGTGCGGCGCCATTTTGCCGAGCGTGCGCAGAATGTCTTCCCTCAGCGATATCGTCTCGTAGGTCTTCGGATGCGTGATCGCTCCTTCCAGCCCAAAGCGGCAGGCCTGGAAACGGTTGTAGTTGTAGACCAGGTAATCGTCCTCGACCGGCGGCGCCTCGCGCCTTTCCAGCAGGTGCCGGCACAGCGCCTGCAGGTACGCCGCCAGCGCCGCTGCCCGTTCCACCGTCAACGGCGTGTCGCACACGCGCAGCTCGATGGTGCCGAACTCGGGCTTCGGCCGAATATCCCAGTAAAAATCCTTCATGCTCTTGATGATGCCGGTGCCTTGCATCTTGGCGAAGTAGACGTTGGCGAAATCGTCCCAGCTGAGCGTGAACGGCGCCCGTCCGCTCATCGGAAACGCAAACACCGAATTGAGCCGCGCCGAATCGAACAGCGTGTCGCGCCCCTGCACAAAGGGCGACGAGGCCGACAGCGCGATGAAATGCGGCACATAACGCGACAGCGAATGCAGCAGGAACATGGCGTCGTCGCCCGAGGTGCAGCCGATGTGCACGTGCTGGCCGAAGATCGTGAACTGCTGCGCCAGGTAGCCGTACAGCGAGGACAATTCCTGGAAGCGCGGCTTGGGAAAGATCTTTTGCTCCGACCAGTGCTGGAAGGGATGCGTGCCGCCGCCGCAAATGCCGATGTTGAGCGTATCGGCGCCCGCCACCAGGGTGTCGCGGATCTCTTGCAACTGAGCCAGCAGGGGCCCGTGGGTCGATTGCACGCTCGAATTAATTTCAATCATGCTCTCGGTGATTTCCGGCGTCACATTGCCTGGGAACGGTTTTTTCGCCAGCAAATGCAAGAGGTCGAGGCTGGCCGCCGTCAGGTCGAAGTCCGACAGGCTGACCAGTTGCAATTCCAGTTCGACGCCGAAGGTGAGGGCGGCCGAATCGGCGAAGGCTTCAAGCGCCATGGGGATGCTCCGGTGATTCGCGGGCCCAGATCAGGGCCCGCTGCAAGATGATGGGGCCGAACACTTCGAGCAGCATGGTCACCGCCGCGAGCGAGCGCAGCGGTTCGACCACTTCCACGCCGGCGTTGCGCGCGTGTTCGAGCAACAGGATCGCGAAGATCGACACCGGCGCCAGCGCCAGCCCGGTCAGCGCGCCCTTGCGCCAGCTGACCCCGGACAAGTGCGAAAACGCGGTCACGCCGGCGGTCTTGGTCAGCAATCGCGCGGCCACCAGCACGATCGCCATCAGGGCGCCGTCGAGCACGCGGCGCCAGTCGAGGGTGGAGGCGGCGAACACGAACAGCAGCACGGTGAGCAGTTCGCCGAGGGCGCCGAAGTTGCGCTGGGCCTGGCTGAAGGCGATGCGCCGGTGGCGCGCCACCAGCCCGAAGGCGAGCGCGGCCACCACCGGCGAGAGCCGGAAGGTGTAGGTGATCGACACCAGCAGGATCACCGCCAGCGCGAACGCCACCGTGGCGTCCTGGGTCACGCCGCCGAGCGCGCGCAGCACCGCCGGCACCACCACGCCGAACACCGCGCCGGCCAGCGCGGACAAGGCCAGCACGACCAGGCTTCTCAGGGTGGCGTCGCCCAGGTCCTCGGAACTGCGGAAAATCCAGAAACCGACGATCAGGTTGAAGGCGAACACCGCCAGCACGCAGTTAAAGGCCGACAAATGCATCACCCGCTCGGTCACCTGGCCCGAGCTGCGCTGCTCGTTGACCACCCGCACCACGGTGGCCGGCGAGGTGGCCATCGCCAGCGAGGCCAGCATGAGCGAGGTGAGCAGGTCGCTGCCGAACAGGCCGGCGATCAGGAACACGGCAACGAAGGTGGCGCCGGCCTCGACCAGCCCGGCCACCCCGATCCAGGGATTGGTGCGCAGCCAGCGCAGGTTGATGCGGTAGCCGAGCTCGAACAGGATCAGGCCGAAGGCGACGTCGGCCATGACCAGCACCGGGCCGGCGTCGGGCACCGGCAGCACGCCGATCTGGCTGCTGGCGAGAAAGAAGCCGACCAGGCCGTAAAAGCTGATGCGCGGCAGGCCGGTCCAGCGCTGGCCGAATTCGCCCGCCAGCCAGGCGACGGCGATGGCGAAGGGCCACGCCAGGCTGGTCAGAATGGACAGCAATGTGGGCATGAAATGTCCTCGGGAAATGGTTACGCGATCCCGTCGTGCCGGCGCAGCCCGCCCGACGCTCCGCCCAGATGTCCCCGCCTGCGGGGAAGCCATGGCAACGTTCGTTAGGGCGCCCGCCGCTGCGGACAGCGTGTCGGCCGACGTGGATTGCTATGGGGCAAGCTGGCTATGCGCGCAGCGAGTCGGGCGATTCTACAAGACCGGACCCCGCGCACGATTCGCTTTTCGGTTACCCGTTCTATTTGCTGAGCAAGCGCATGGCGCGCTCGAGACCGGCGATGGTCACGGGGAACATGCGGTCATGCATGATTTTTTTAATAACCGATATTGACTGACGGTATTCCCACGCCGCTTCCGCTTCGGGGTTGAGCCAGGCGAATGACGGGAAGGCGTGGCAGCAGCGGGCCAGCCATTCGGCGCCCGTCTCGGCATTGTTGTACTCGACCGAGCCGCCCTTGGCCAGCACTTCGTACGGGCTCATGGTGGCGTCGCCGACGAAGATCAGTTTGGTGTCGGGGGCGTATTTGCGCAGCAAGTCCCAGGTGGGGAAGCGTTCGACGTGGCGGCGCCGGTTGTTCTTCCAGACAAAATCGTAGACGCAGTTATGGAAGTAAAAGAATTCCATGTTCTTGAACTCACTCTTGGCGGCCGAGAACAATTCCTCGGTGCGCTCGATATGGTCGTCCATGCTGCCGCCAACGTCGAGCAGCATCAGCACCTTGACCTTGTTCTTGCGCTCGGGCTGCATCTTGATGTCGAGGTAGCCGGCGTTGCTGGCGGTGGCGCGGATGGTGGCGTCGAGCGCCAGTTCCTCGTCGGCGCCCTGGCGCGCGAACTTGCGCAGCCGTCGCAGCGCCACCTTGATGTTGCGCGTGCCCAGTTCGCGTTCGGCGTCGTAATCGCGGTAGGCGCGCTGTTCCCACACCTTGACGGCGGTGCGATTGCCACCCGTGCCGCCGATGCGGATGCCTTCCGGGTTGCTGCCGCCGTTGCCGAACGGCGAAGTGCCGCCGGTGCCGATCCATTTGCTGCCGCCTTCGTGGCGTTCCTTCTGTTCCTTCAGCAATTCGTTGAGGCGGTCCATCAGCTTTTCGTAGCCGAACTTTTCAAGTTTCGCCTTGTCCTCGGCCGACAGTTCGCGCGCCATGCGCTTGATCAGCCAGTCGAGCGGAATCGCCTGCTCGCCCTCGAAGGCCGCGTTCACCGCCTTGAAATACTGGGCGAAGGCGCGGTCGAACTTGTCGAAATTGGCTTCGTCCTTCACCAGGGTCAGGCGAGCGAGGTAATAGAAGTCGTCCATCGACGGCGCGATGACGTTTTGCTGCATGGCTTCGAGCAAGGTCAGAAATTCCTTGATCGACACCGGCACCTTGGCGTCCTTGAGCGTGAAGAAGAAGTCGATCAGCATGGCGGGTTCTTGCCGCTGGCGCCGCTGGGGTTGCTTGCAGCGGCGCCGCCGGCGTGCCGCGCAAGCTTGTAGCGCAGCTGGGCCGCCACTTCCGGCCATTCGCCGCGCAGGATGCTGTACATCACCGTGTCGCGCACGGTGCCATCGCGGCGCGGGTGGTGGTGGCGAATTACCCCATCCTTCTTCGCGCCCAGCCGTTCGATCGCCGCCTGCGAGGCGTGATTGAAGTTATCGGTGCGCAGCCCGACCACCGCGCAGTCGAGGGTGTCGAAGGCGTGCGCGAGCAGAAGCAGTTTGCAAGTCGTGTTCACGTGGGTGCGCTGGACCCGCTGCGCATACCAGGTCCAGCCGATTTCCAGGCGGTCGATGGCGGGCACGATGTCGTGGTAACTGGTGGTGCCGATCACCGCGCCGCTGGCGGCCTCGATCACCGCGAACGCCAGCCGGTTTGGGGTGGCCAGGGCGGCGTCGATGTAGGCTTCGACGTCCTGCGGTTCGGGCACCGAGGTGATGCGCAAGGTCCACAACCGGCCGTCGCTGGCGGCGCCGCGCAAGCCGTCGGCGTGGTGCGCGGCCAGCGGTTCAAGCCGCACGCCGTGCATGGCGAGCGTGAGCGGGGCGATCGACAGCATGGCGCCTGCCTAGCGGTGCGCGCGCGACATGGCGATCAGCCGCTCGAACAGCTGCACGTCCTGCTCGTTCTTGAGCAGGGCGCCGTGCAGCGGCGGCACGACCGCCCTGGCATCCTCGCTGCGCAGCGCCTCCGGGCCGATATCCTCGGCCAGCAGCAGCTTGAGCCAGTCGAGAAACTCCGAGGTCAACGGCTTTTTCTTCAAGCCCTGCACCTCGCGCATCTCGTAGAAACTGGTCAGCGCCTGGGCCAGCAAATCCTGCTTGAGCCGCGGATAGTGCACCGAGACGATCTGCGCCATCGTGTCACGGTCGGGGAACTTGATGTAATGGAAGAAGCAGCGGCGCAGGAAGGCATCCGGCAATTCCTTCTCGTTGTTCGAGGTGATGATCACCAGCGGCCGGTGCTTGGCCACCACCATCTCGCGCGTTTCGTAGACGTAAAACTCCATCCGGTCCAGTTCGCGCAGCAAGTCGTTGGGAAACTCGATGTCGGCCTTGTCGATCTCGTCGATCAGCAGCACCACCGGTTCGGCCGCCGTGAAGGCCTGCCACAGCACGCCCTTGACGATGTAATTGTGGATGTCGCGCACCCGCTCGTCACCCAGCTGCGAATCGCGCAGGCGCGAGACGGCATCGTATTCATACAGGCCCTGCTGGGCCTTGGTGGTCGATTTGATGTGCCATTGCATCAGCGGCATGCCGAGCGCCTCGGCGACTTCCTCGGCCAGCATGGTCTTGCCGGTGCCCGGCTCGCCCTTGATCAGCAAGGGGCGCTGCAAGGTGAGGGCGGCGTTGACGGCCAGTTTCAGGTCGGCGGTGGCGACATAGTTGTCGGAGCCATCGAAGCGGCGGGATTGCGGTGCGGACATGGGAATTCACGGTAGCGGATCGAGAAACAAAGTATATGCCGAAGTAATCCGGCGCGTGGAAGCGCAGCTAATCACTTCTGTGAGCACTGTGCAACGGTCACTTGCCGACACGAAAGTATTGATGGATACTCAATTCAGGTTTGCATAAAAGATAATATTGGAGACTGTAATGCACCATCGCACCTTGCTGGGCGGCCTGTTGCTGGCCGTGAGCCACCTGGCCACGGCCGCGCCGACGCTGATCGACTTCGGGCCGACCGGCTTGACGCGCGATGTGCGCCAGGTGCGCCTGCGCTTTAGCGAGGACATGATGGCGCTGGGCGACAGCGCGGCGCAGGACGCCGCCACCGTCAGCTGCGGCCAGGGCCGGCAGAAGGCGGCGGGCCACTGGATCGACGGGCGCAACTGGGTCGGCGAGTTCGAGCAGCCGCTCCCCGATGGCGTGGCTTGCGCGGTCACGCCGGCCGCGCTGACCAGCGTCAAGGGCGAGCCGCTGGCGGCACCGGCCCCGTGGGCGTTCAACACCGGCGGCCCGCGCGCCGAACTGATCGACCCGCGCAAGAACAATACGCGCGAAGAACCGGTCGCCATTTTCAAGCCTTCCGTGGCGGTCGACGCCGATTCGCTGCGTCACCTCAAATGCGAGGTCGGCACTGTCGACATGCCCGCCACAATCCTCGATGGCGCCGCGCGCAAGGCCGCGCTGGAGGGCTGGCGCACCGAGTCGCTGCGCGCCATCGACAAGGATCGCTGGATCGTGGCGCAATGCGGCGCCAGGCCATGGCCGAACGGCGCCCATGTCAGCTGGACCTGGGGCCGGCAGATCAGTGCGAACGGCCTGGCCAGCCCGATCGACGTGACCCATCAACAAGAAGTGCGCGACGCCTTCGGCTACGACGTCAAGTGCAGCCAGCAGCCGAATCGCGCCGGCTGCGACCCGCGCGGCCCCTTGACCCTGGTATTTACCGAGCAGGTCGACAGTGCGATCGCCGGCGCCATCACCCTGCGTGGCAGCGCGGGCGGCGACTATGCGGTCAAGTCCAGTTGCGTAAGGGCGGCCACCTGCCGCGACTTCGCCGTGCAGGGCGCATTGCGGGAAGGCGAGACCGTCACGCCCATGTTCGCGCGGCCGTTGCGCGACGTCGATGGCCGCCTGATGGCCATCGAACCGGCCGCACGCCGCGCTGTGCCGATCGCCCGCCTGGCCGCCTACGTCGGCATCGTCCAGGGTAACGCGACGCTGCCGTGGACACCCGGCGCCGAGGCGCGCGTGGCCGTCGCCACACGCAACGCCGAAAGTGCGATTGCCGTTCGCAGCTGGCGCTTCGGCGCCGCGCCGCGCGACATTCCCGCGTTGCTGGCGCTGCACCGCATGGCGGCGGCGGGCTTCCGCGAGGTAGTGCGCGACGACTTGCCGGCCAGGCCTTACGCCGCCAGCGCCGCCGCCCTGGCGCGTGCCGGCGCCGCCAGCCCCGCCATGCGCGAGCAGGCGGTCCATCCGGACGGCCCCGCCATGGAATTTGTCGGCTTGCCGCTGTCGGGCTATGGCAGCTGGCTGGTCGAAGCCGATAGCGCGCGCTACCGCGCGGTGCTGGCGCAGCGGCGCAAACTGGCGCCGCAACCGGACGCGCCGGCGTGGACGCGCGACCAATCCGGCGATGGCCGCCTGGCGCTGGTGCAGCTGACCAATTTGCAAGTGAGCGCGCGCCTGTCGCCGGACCATCCATCGCTGCTGTGGGTGACCGCAATCGACAGCGGCAAGCCGGTTGGCGGCGCCGAGGTCGAACTATGGTCC